>JBKQTH010000367.1:0-43474 GCA_052143275.1 Ktedonobacterales bacterium
TCCCTGCAGGCCAATCCTGGGCATCCCAGCCGCGCCAACGCCGCCAGGGTATACGGACATTCCGGCGTGGACGTTTTCCGCAGCTCCAGCGCCAACCGTTTGAGATCGGTGCTCCCATCGACATCAAAGGTTGCCGGCAACAACCTAGTGCGCAGCCGAAGCGACGATACTCTCGCCAGTGTCTCCTGGAGTACGTGGGGTGTGCTCATCTCGATGCCTCGAAAGCAATCCGGAACGCCGGCCCGGAGATCGAAGCCGATGAGGTAGTAGCCTCCATCCTCCGCCGGACCCACTACCACGTGGTCCGGCTCAATTACCAGGAAGGCTTCATGAATCAGCGAGGCCGCGAGATGCGGCGAGTCGGAACTCATAATGACCAGACGCCGGTAGCCAGCGCTCTGCATATCCACGGCCAGGTGATACAACCGCTCGGCGAAATCCATTCCCCGCTGTGCCAACACCACGGCATCAGCGCCGACGATTTCTTGCAGCATTCCCGGTCCGGGAGGAGAGGCCCACCACAGCGCGTAGGCATCTTCTTGCGCAGCATGGCTAAACCGGCCGGCTAGATCGGCCAGAAACGCCCGATAGAGATCGGCAGCAGGCGCATATCCAATCGTGGCGCCTAGGCGTGTCTTTACCTGGCCAGCCTGAGGATACTTAGCCACAATTACCAATGCATCAGTCAGGTTACGGCTGAGCGCGCGTACCGGCAGAACATGCATGAGCAACTCCATCTCAGCTCGCAGTACCAACCGCCAAGCATCTCCAGCCAGTGAAGATGCCTAACTTCTCAGTAGAGGTTTCTAAATGGCCGCCGCCGGTTCCACCTGACGCCAGCGAGCGTAGCGAAGCACGGTAGCCAGAATGCACCAACCGGCGCGTACCGTTCCATATACCGTACCCGACACCTTCGATTGACCACCCTTCCGGCAATGGTAGTCAACCGGCACTTCCACAATGCGATAGCCGGCGCGTGCCGACTTCACCAGCATCTCGGTAGACCAGCCGTAGGTCATCTCGCTCATACCTAGCGCTAATAAATCCGCGCGACGAATCGCGCGTACCGGACCGAGATCGGTAACACGCTCTCCGCAGAGCAGCCATAGTAGCGATGTGGCTACCGCGTTGCCCACGCGTTGCTGAGGTGTCAAGGCCCCTCGCTCCGTAACGCCGCTGGTGCGTGATCCCATAACCAGCTCGGCAGCACCCGAGAGCAGAAGAGATACAACCCTGGCTGCTCCGGCGAGATCGTCGCTTCCGTCGGCATCCATGAGTAGCACGATATCGGCATCGGCGGCAGCCAGGACGCCGGTCAGGCACGCGGCGCCATAGCCTCTTCGCGGCTGGCTTACTACCAGCGCTCCCGCGGCGCGTGCCACCGCGGCGGTAGCGTCGGCGCTGCCGTTATCCACCACGATCACCTGCGCAATGGGCAGCGCGCCGAAATCCTGGTGAGCCAGTATGGCATGCACCTGGCGCCCAACTGTGGCCTCCTCGTTGAGTGCCGGCATAACGATGGAAATGCGACTTCCTAGACCCGAAGTGACCTCTGGGTTGCCGGTAGACATAGCTGCTCCTCTCGCGCCCCGTGCGCGTATACAGCACTTTCAGCTATGTTTGCATAGACTCCTTGCGAAAATCTTACGGTGCAATGAATGGATGAGCCATCAAGAAAAAGTGGACCGTCGAAAGCAATTCGTAAGACATCAGACGTATCATGGACGTATCATAGGTGAAGCGCGCGAGAAGTAGTGGTCGTGCTAACATGGGACGTTACGGAGCGCCCCGCCCAGCAACCGGATTATAAAAGATGACCAGAGGATATGCCGGCCTTGAGAGTGCGGAACTGCCCGCTCAGAGACGCGTGTTAGTAGTTGATGATGAAGCCAATATTCGTGAAGTGCTTTGTGAGTACCTAGCGGCGGAGGGATTTCTCACCACGCAGGCCACCGACGGCGACGAAGCGCTGCGCATGTTTGGTGGGCAGCCGCCCGATTTGATAATTCTGGATCTCATGCTACCCGGTCTGGATGGTTTGGAGGTGTGCCGGCGCATTCGCAGGGTGAGCGCAGTTCCCATACTCATGCTGACTGCACGCGGGGAAGAGCCTGACAAAGTTACCGGGTTCGGCGTCGGTGCCGATGACTATGTCACCAAACCGTTTAGCCCGCGTGAAGTGGTCATGCGGGTGCAGGCCATCATGCGCCGCTTGCAGGCGACCAGCGTTCCGGCGATGGTGCTGGATGACACGTTACACTTCGGCAATCTCATCATTCGACCGCAACTGCGAACCGCTGAGCGAGACGGCGCCTCGCTTGACTTGACTAGCAAAGAATTTGACCTGCTTTTCTTTCTGGCATCGCATCCACGACAGGTCTTCAACCGCCAGCAGATTCTTGACCATGTCTGGGATATTGGCTACTTTGGCGACATCAGCACAGTCACGGTCCATATCCGGCGCTTGCGTGAGAAGTCTGAGCTGGACCCCGGACAGCCCCGCCATATCAAGACTGTGTGGGGTGTAGGCTACAAGTTTGATCCATAATCAGGTTGCCAACCCGGCAGAGATATAAGGCAGTAACAGGAACACACCTATGCAGACCACACAACCGGTTCAGGTCACCGGATCAACGGATGGATCGCTCGCCGCGCAGCAGTTTCCAGCGAAGATGACGAGATCGCGAGTACTTAGAATGTTGCTGCGCGAAGGTCTGCGCTGGGCCGCTGCTATCGCGCTGGCTTTCGGCATCACTCTGGCCGTCTTGATCGCGATATTACACCCTTCGCGCGAGGATGCTATACGCCTCTTTGTCTACCTGGGCATGGGCAGCCTGGTCTCGATACTACTTGGTGAAGCGGCGCTCTGGCTCACCGATGCCACCAATGTCGGCAGCATATGGCTCAAGATTGCCATACCTCCCCTGCTCACCGCAGTCGTGATCGCCCTGAATGTCCTGCTCATCGCCAGACTCATGTTCATCTCCAATGAAGATGGACAGCTGTTGCTGGCGTTTCTGGTCTTTGGCATCGCCGTTGCCCTGCTGCTTTCGTCTTCGATCGCCGCGCGCATGACCAGCAGCATACAGCGTATTGGCACCGGCGCAATGCGTATTGCCGAGGGAGACTACAGCTTTCGGCTGGATAGAGCCTCTACCAATGGAGAGGACGAGCTTGCCCAATTGTCGCGCTGGTTCAACCAGATGGCCGACGGCGTGCAGACGGCTTTCGAGCGCAAGCAGGCCGCCGAACGCGAACGGCGTGAAGTCATAACCGCCGTCTCCCATGATCTGCGGACGCCGCTGGCCTCCGTACGCGCCATGATCGAAGCGATAGACGACGGCATCGTGCGCGATCCGGCTACCATAGCGCGCTACCACCAGACTGTACGCACTGAGTTGCGCCATCTTTCTGCGCTCCTGGATGACCTCTTTGAGCTATCTCGCATCGAATCCGGGGCGCTGGCGCTCATCCGCGAACCCATGAGTATCGAAGATATCATCTCTGATGTGCTGGAATCTACCCACGAGCAGGCCGAGCGGGCGGGTGTAACCCTCATTGGTCAGGTGAGCGGCACTCTTCCGGCGGTGAACATTGACGCGCGCCAAATATACCGTGCACTCACCAATCTGCTACAGAACGCCATACGCTACACACCGGCAACCGGCACTATACTGCTGCGTGCGGAGTATGCTCCTTCATCGCCAAGCGACCAGTCAAGAGATGGCGTGCTGGTCCAAGTAATTGATACCGGCGAGGGGGTCGCCGCGAGCGACCTGCCCCATATCTTCGAGCGGACCTACCGGGGTGAAACCTCGCGGCGACGCGTACCTACCGGCGGCGCGGCAGTGGAGAGTACAGGAGCCGGACTGGGTCTCGCAATCACTCGAGGCATCATCGAAGCGCACGGAGAACGCATATGGGCAGAGTCGCCGCTGGCGGACGAGACTTTAGCTCTACTCTCCAGTCTCGCCGGTGGCAAACCGGCTCTGCCCGGGACCTCGCTTACGTTCACTCTTCCGCTCGTGTAGCAGCGCCTTTGGCAGCGCCGGACGGATCAAGGGGAGCGGAACCGCTGGAGCCACGGTATGACCGCCTGCGCGACGGAGCGACTAGCCACCAGTGCAATTAGCGCAAACCAGCCAAGGAGAATCTTATTGGGGGTGTATATCTCGGCAGTGAAAAGCACGGCGCCCCCAACCAGCGCCGACGTCATCGTTGATACGACTTGCCAGGGAAACCAGAAGGTGCAGGCTGCTATGAAAAGGACTATGGGCAGCACCAGCCAAACCGAAAGCTGACCGCTGAGCTGAAGATACCCGAGTCCGCCCAAGCCGGAAGCCAGATCCGCGCACATTCCCCAGCGAGTCTCCGCGCCCTTCTTATTCAGATGTTCAAGTAAAGCAAGCGTCCATCCTAAGAGCACCAGCACTTCTGCCAAGTGCAACGGTGCTCTCCGCTCTCCTGACACGAGCAGGAGCGCGGCAAGGAGCAGACGCAGCACGGCCGAACCGGTTACCCAGCTGATATGGAGTCCCCGGCGGTGGCTCAGGGTGTCAAACTGATAGGTTCGTCCCTTCCACACTACTCCCTTGCCGAGCTCGGTCTGGGCAGCGGAGTAGATGGTGGTAAAGAAGATGGCCAGAATAGTTCCTGCCTGGAGAAACACGGTAACCAAAGGCAAATGGAACCGTCGCATCAAGAGCAGCTGGGCGGTCCAGAGAAACGTGATCTGGAGTAGTGGCAACCAGAACATCCAACTAGTGGCTGCATGGTTGATCACTGCAGCCACTAGAAAAAGATAGGGACCCCAGAACAGAGCGGTACAGAGGGGAACTCCGAGCACGAGCGCCGGCAGCGAATAGTTAATGGCGGCAAACGCGCTCTTGGCCAGGCCTCTCCACGCTTCGCCGAAGCCATGATACATGCGCACGCTCATCAAGGCCGTGCCGTCGATCCAAACTACTCGTCCACCGTGCTGCTTGACGACACGACTGAGTTGCATATCTTCTACGATATCGGTGCGCACCGCGGCGTGACCGCCGATCTGCAGATAGGTATCTCGTCGAAAGAGTAGAAACGGCCCCAGCGCCCCAGCAAATAATGGCGATGGGTGATCAGTCACCAGCCCTAGCGGTAAGAAAGCGACAAATGTGAGCGGTATGATCGGCAAGAGCAACGCTTCCCCCAAGGTCTTGGCCACTATAGTGGGCATCATCGTCAACAGGTCGGCTCGTTGCTCTTGCGCCTGGCGTAGCGCGACTCCGACACACTGCGGGGCAAGCACCGTATCAGCGTCGACGAAGAGTAGCCACTGCCCGGATGCGGCCTGGGCCAATTGGGCGCAGGCGTACGCTTTTCCGTGCCAATTTGAAGGAAGCGGCTGGCCGTGCAGCAGCCGTAGGTTGGTATAGTGTCCGGCTAGCTGCGCCACGATCGTTGCGGTCTGGTCTTCGCTCTGATCATCCAGAACCAGGATCTCACACCGTGGATAGTCCTGGTGTGCCAGCGCTTCGACACAACGCGCGATCGATCGAGCTTCATTGCGTGCGGGCACCAGGATGGAGACTAAGGGACCTTCTTCCGGCACGGATATGGGTGAGTTGGGCGCGCGGAGCAAGCGCAGGTTATTGACTGTGTTGAGTGCCATCGCTGCCACGACGGCCGTGATGACAACTTGGTAGATGAGCATATAATCCTCGCCTAGCGCACTCACATTCAGTGCGGCTGATTGTCTTGTCCTGGAGGCTCCTCGCTTGCCGGCTTCTGCCAGCCCGGCGTAGATGCTCCCTGCCAGGGATGGTCCCTCCAAACTCGACTCTCATGTGACATGTCAAGAGCCTTTTTCAGCGCGGCCAGGAGGGATAAGGCCAGGGCGTACGCCGATACCCAGAGTGGCTCGCGAAACGCGATGGGCAGCAAGATAATAGCAATTGTGGCGACGGCCAGGCTGGGATTGAAGTCGCGAAGAAGAAAGAATGACAGACCCAAGATTAACAGTGCGCAGAGCGTAGAGAGCGGCGAGAGTCCAAGAAGCACCCCCAGGGCGGTAGCCAGACCCTTGCCCCCTCGTCCACGCAGGAAAATGGGGAACTGATGTCCGAGCAGAACCGCTATGCCGGCAAGCGCCACGCCTACCGGAGGCACCACCTCACTAGACAGCTTAAAGACGGTATAGCCCTTCAGGCAGTCAAGGAAGCCCGCCAAGAGCCCCCAACTAGGGCCAACGATATGCCAAACATTACGACTTCCGACATTGCCTTCACCTACTTCGCGCAGGTTCAGGCCAGTGCGCCACTCCGTGATGAGATGAGAAAAAGGAATCGAACCGATGAGGTACGCAGAGAGAATCACGACTAGGATCTGTTGACCCACAGCATCACCTCACTTGTGTGTTGGCTGGACGACACGACCTCCATTGACCCATTATGAACTATTAACCAATTGCGCCACACAATCATCACGATCATATCGTTACTCATCATACTCGACAGTGACCTCGCGATGATAGAGTAGATATGTCTGGGTCGTGTCCCTTGTCTCTCCTCCCCCACTGCCGAAGCAATAGAACGATTAGGTGTGGCACTGCGCTACACTGGCTGGTAAATCAGCCGGCTGTTATGTTACAATGTAACAGCGTGTGTATCAGCCCCGGTTCCGTCGGTATCACCTGAAGCCTTTTTCGCAGAACGCTTGGGTGTGTGGTCTCGGCCTTGCGGTCAGGTCTTTCTCGAGGGAGGAATCGATGCAGCGACTAGACCTGTTGGAGCACTGGTATCTCAAGCAGCGTGATCCGGAAAAATCTCTGGATGAGGATTGTGCGGAGGCTCAGGGCTGGCTTCCGGCGACTGTCCCTGGGGTGGTGCAGCAAGACCTGCTGTCCCAGGGGCTGATACCTGATCCTTACCAGCAGATGAATGAATCAGCGGTGCAGTGGGTGGGTGAGCGCGATTGGATATATCGCTGCCGATTCGCTTGGACACCTGAACATGCCGAGCAGGGCGAGACGATGTTGTGTTTTGGCGGCCTCGATACTGTGGCGACCGTTTGGCTCAACGGCCGGAAGATCCTGGCGAGTGACAACATGTTCGTCGTCCATCGTATCCCCGTACAGGCTCATCTCCACGCGGGCGAGAACGAGCTGCTCATCCTGTTCGAGTCGGTGCTGCGGGTAGGGCGAGAGCGCGAAACCGGCATGAAGAAGATGCCGGTCTGGAATGGCGATTCCAGTCGCGTCTACGTCCGGAAGGCTCAGTACCACTACGGTTGGGACTTTGGTCCATGCCTGCTTACAGCGGGACCCTGGCAGCCGGTATGGTTGGAACATGCTTCGGCGCGTATAGCTGAGTTCAACTGTCCAGCAAAGATCAGTGAGGATCTACGACATGCCCAGTTACCGGTACGGATAGCCATTGAGCACCCCGAGCGCTTGCCTTTGGCCAGCCTAGAGCTAACTCTCTACGACCCCGACGGCCATGTGTTGGGTGAGACGACCTTCGCGCGTTTAGACGATACTCTGCAACATACCTTCCTGGTTGAGCGACCGGAGCTGTGGTGGCCTCACGGCTATGGCTCGCAATCGCGCTATCGTCTCGTTGCCGGAATGTGCCACCAGGGTGTGGTCATTGAGCAGCGAACGCTTCAGCTAGGCCTCCGCCGGTTACAACTTCTCCAGGAGGACGCCCCGGGTGAGGCCGGCAAGAGCTTCCGCTTCGAAGTCAACAATACGCCCATCTTCTGTGGTGGAGCCAACTGGATTCCAGCCGATATGATGCTCGCTCGCGTCAGTGCTGATCGGTATCGTGCCTATCTGCGGCAGGCAGTGGATGCACATATGGTCATGATTCGGGTCTGGGGAGGCGGGATTTACGAAACGGACATCTTCTATGATATCTGTGACGAATTGGGGCTGCTCGTCTGGCAAGATTTCCTCTTTGCCTGCGGCATCTATCCCGCCCATGAAACGTTCTTGCAGAGCGTTCGCTCCGAGGCCGAATGCGCCATACGGCGGTTGCGGCACCATCCAAGTCTGGCGCTGTGGTGCGGCAACAACGAGGACTACGATATCGCCGGCCAGCAAGGTCGTCCCCTGAGTGGGCCGGTGACTGAGTCGTTTCCCGCGCGAATCATCTATGAAGAGCTCTTACCGGAACTGTGCGCTCGGCTCGACCCCGCTAGGCCTTACTGGCCCGGCAGCCCCTATGCCGGCGCCGACAGCAACGATCCAGATGAGGGTGATCGACATGTCTGGAACGTGTGGCACCGCGCGCTTGCGCCATACCAGGAGTACCCCAAGTACGGCGGGCGTTTCGTAAGCGAATTCGGCATGGTAGGGCTTCCATCGGCCTCCGCTATTGGCCAAATGGCGAGTCCGGCGGAGCGGTATCCCGGAAGCCGTGCGCTGGACTTTCACTTTAAGGCCGACCAGGGGATTCGTCGACTTGCCGTCTACCTGAGCGAGAATGTTCCGGTACCGGCTGATATCGTGCGTTACACCTACGCCACGCAACTGGTGCAGGCTGAGGCATTGGCGGCAGCGTTGCGAGGATGGCGCAGGCAGTTTCAAGGGCCCAGACACTACCGCTGTGGCGGAGCACTTCTCTGGCAGCTCAATGACTTTTGGCCGAGCATAAGCTGGTCGATCATTGATGCCGAGCTGTTCCCCAAAATGGCCTACTACGCGGTGCGCCGCGCACTTGCTCCCCTGGCGCTGGAAATCGCGGGCGATTTCAGGGGAGCAAGTGCGCTCTGGGCGGCCAACAACACTTCGGCTGGGATTGCGGGGCGAGTGGAGGTGCGGCGCTGGTCGCTACAGGGTCGAATCGAGGGCGAAGAAGAACGACTGGTGGTGCTTGCTCCTCACCAGGCCACAGAGTTGGGGGGCGTCGGTCTTGCTGTCGATTCCTCGCACGTCTTGCAGGCGCGACTCTGGGTGAGCGGCAAACTGGAAGCCAGTGCCTCACTCTGGTCCGAGCCGCTAAGATATCTCACGGTGTCCAATCCCGAACTCGACGTTGAATTCCTGCCGCCTGGGGAGCTTCGCCTCCTGGTCAAGGCGCCGGCGAAAAGCGTGTGGCTCGAGGCGGAAGGACACCCCGATTGGAGCGATAATGGATTCGACCTCTTTCCTGGAGACGCATACGTGATTCATGCCATGAACTTCACCGGCCGGCTAACAAGCATACAGTCGCTGTTCGATCTGCAGTCAGCTAGACAGCCGGGCTGAGTTTCCCGCATGAGCCGCCGTCGCCGGGTGAGCGGAGTGGATACCGAGCTTGCGGTGTGCCAATTCACTTGGGTCGCGCGACCGACTGTCGTTCGACCAGGTATGCCTTCAGCATGGTTATCGTCGTATTTGCGCCCGGGTCCCGGGCACGCGAGGCCAGCGCCCGAACCGCAATGGCGCCCATGGACTCCTTGTCCACGCCAATGGTTGTGAGACCGGGAGTGACGTGGCGCGCGCTTTCAATATCATCGAAGCCGATGACCGAGATGTCTTCCGGAACGCGCTGACCGCATTCCCGGAAGGCTTTCATTGCCCCAATCGCGATCTCATCGTTGGTACAGACGACGGCAGTAAACTTGCGTCTGCTCACTATCAGAGCGTTAGCGGCCTGATAACCGCCCTCAAAGCTCAATTCTCCGGTTTGCACCAGATCGTAGTCCACTGGGAGGTTCGCCTCAAGCAACGAGAGAAAGTAGCTCGCCAGACGCCGCTCCAGAGAAAAGATCTTGCCTGTTGTACGAGGATACGGCGTGCGAGTGAACCCTACCGGCCCGCCGATGTAAGCGATGCGCTGATGGCCCAGCGCGAAGAGATACTGCATTGCCACTCTGATTCCTTGCACATTATCAACGACAACACAGTCGCAGGAGAGTTCAGGGAAGCACATGTCTACCAGCACAAGCGGCACGCCTGATTGCTGCAGCAGCTGCACCAGATCAATTTCGGCAGATCCGACGAGTAGGACACCGCCGAGCTTCATGCGGCGGATGGTCGTTCTCAGGGTGGCGGCCGGCTCCGCTTCGGCAGAGAGGGAGCGATAAATCACATTGGCGCTTGACCTGCGGGCCTCTCGCTCGGCACCATGCAAGATTGGGGACCAATATGGATTGTTGGTCGCGGAAGAGTTAGGAAGCAGCGAACTATAAAAGAAACCGATATCTCCGATGGTCCTTGGGATCGGCGCCAGGTCGGCCTGGTCGAATACATGCCTGCTGCTTTTCGCCGGAAGATAACCGAGGTCGTGGGCGGCTTGCAGCACTCGCTGTCGCACCTCGTCGGTGAAGGGTCCACGATTATTCAGCACACGCGACACCGTGATGCGCGAAACCGATGCTTGCCGCGCCACATCACTCGTGGTAATCTGCCCCATGCCTTATTCTCCAGCTATCTCTTCATTACAAAGTGTCATCATAATGATACATGATCTGAGGATCGATCACAAGATGAGCCGGGAACAGCGCCGGTATCGAGCCTTTTGCCGAGAGGTGCGGCTGATACAAAAGTTACACTAGGGCATCCGGATGGAGCATTCTGGAGCCTCATCGCCGAGTATTACATGAATTTGTTGCATTTGTGTAAAGTTTGCTTTGTAACCTCTTGACAACCAAGAGCTCGATCAGTATACTCTCCTGTAACCGGTCACGGGAGCGCTACTATGGCCGATTGCTTATCTCCGGTATCGTGCGGTGCATCATTTGTAACCTGCGAGGTCCATGATGGCAGAGAGAGTGACCATTCAAGACATTGCCAGATTGGCAGGCGTGTCCAAAGCTACGGTTTCGCGTGTCATCAATCAGAAACCCGACGTTGATACAGTGACACGTGAGCGGATCATGCGCATCATGGACGAGTACGACTTCGTTCCCAATGTCGCCGCCTCGGGGTTGGCGGGAGGACGCACGCACCTGCTCGGAGTGCTTGTCCCTTCACTGACGTGGCCACTGATGCCCCAGATCATGCTGGGGATCGGCGAATTCGTAGAGAAAACTATGTACGAACTGGTTCTCTATACCATGAGTCAGAAGCAGGATTACCCCGTTGTGCTTGACCGCATTGTTAGCTCTAGAATGACGGCCGGTTTGCTGGCGATCTTTCCAGGCAAGGCCAAAGAACATCTGCTGCGGTTGCACGAGCAAGGCTTCCCTATTGTGATAGTAGACGACCAGAATCCACCGTCATCCCTACCATGGGTTGGCACCGACCATCGCGCTGGCGCCAAACAGGCCGTCAGGCATCTTATCGAACTCGGTCACCGCGACATCGCTCATATCTCGGGACCGCACTCCTACAAGGTATCGCATGACCGTCAGGCTGGCTATCTCGAGGCGCTCCAGGAGGCCGGCATCGAGGTATCTCCTGAGTTCATCGTCGAGGGAGATTTCAAGCCGCCCAGCGGTCTTACCTGCGGGCACAAGCTGCTCGAACTCCCGCGGCGGCCAACCGCTGTCTTCGCGGGTAACGATGAGATGGCTTACGGCGTGATGCAGGCCGCTGAAGATCTTGGGTTACGAATACCGGAAGATCTTGCTCTAGCTGGATTCGACGACATTGCCTCGTCGGCGCATATGCGGCCACCCCTCACAACCGTTCGCCAGCCTTTTTACGAAATGGGACAGCAGTCCATTTCACTGCTGCTCTCCCTGGCAGAAGCTTCACGGACCCGCGTCCCTCCGTCACTGCACAGCATGCGAGCGCTCGATCGAGATAGGCTGCCGGCTTCGCCGGATCCCATCCGGATTCAGCTGCCGTCGACTCTCATTGTCCGGGCCTCCAGCACAACCGCAAGAGTTCCGGCTCCTGTGCCTGCAGGATAGCCGGCGACGATCCAGAACGAAGGAGGTTTTAGAACCCGCATTTTTTGCCCGCTTGCGTAACCGGTTACGCAGGTGCCAGATCAACGTTGATCGTAAGAATCCAACAGGAGGATTTCTCAACAATGGTATCTCCGCATCGTCGCGTCACCGCCTTGATACTTTCAAGCGTTATGCTTCTCACGCTGGCGCTGTCAGCCTGCGGCAGCAGCAGCAGCGGGGGAAGCGGTCCTTCGGGTACTCTCGTTATTGTTCCCTCACCCAAGGGAAACTTCACTGCCAACTTCAACCCGTTTTTCTCCGGCGGCGCGGCCAACGATCCTTCGTTTGGCATGATCTATGAGCCGCTCATGGCACAGCAGCGCTTCAACGGAACTCCACCGACTCCGTGGCTGGCCACATCCGCTACCTGGAACAGCACCTTCACCGAAATAACCTTCAAACTTCGCACCGACGTAAAGTGGAGTGATGGGACAGCTTTCACCGCCGCCGACGTTGTCTATACGTTCGACCTGATGAAACAGTATCCAGCTCTGGATACCAACGGCTTCTGGACCACGAATCCCACTACCGGCACGTCGCTCTTCAATTCGGTAACCGCGCTCGATTCCAGCACCGTCCAGATGACCTTCAACCAGAACGCCTCGGTCTTTGAGTGGTTCTTTGCCGCCCAGACCCCCATCGTGGCGCAGCATACCTTCAGCAAGATGTCGGATCCGGCGACCGATCTCAATTCTAATCCCGTCGGTACCGGGCCGTATGTGCTCTCGAGCTTTTCACCGTCGTTGATCACCCTGACCGCCAATCCTCACTACTGGCAGGCGGGTCTGCCCAAGATCAAGACGCTGAAATATCCGGCGTTCAATTCGAACACCAGCGCCGAGGTGGTGCTCAACGATAGCCAGATCGATTGGGCCGGAGTCGCCTATCCCAATATCAAGCAGTGGGCGGCCTCGAATCCCGACAATCACTATTTCTATGCGCCTACCAACGTGGTCGAGCTCTACCTCAACCTGGACAAGGCCCCATTCAACGATCTGGCTGTACGCCAGGCAATGAGTGCGGCAATCGACCGGAACAGCATAGTCAATCAGGGCTCCTGGGGCCTGGGCTCACCGGCCAGTCCGACCGGCGTACTCGTACCTGAGGACTCGGCGTATGTCGCCCCCCAATATGCCAACCTGCAGTTCGGCTCCGCCCAGGCACCCTCCGACAATATTGCCGCCGCACAGCAGATCCTTACCGCTGCCGGCTACAAAACGAACTCCGCTGGGAAATACCTGGGCAAAGATGGCAAGCCCATCACCTTCGATATCAATGTCGTCTCCGGTTGGACTGACTGGGATCAGATCGTGGCCATCATGGTCCAGGACCTCAACCAGTTGGGCTTTACAGTGACCGCCAATGAGACCCAGTATGCCCAGTATTACAGCGCTCTACAGACCGGCCAATTCGATACCGCCATTAGCTGGACCAACCAGGGACCGAGCCCATACTATCCGCTCTATGGCCTGCTGGATAGCGTCAACTCGGCCGCCGCGGGACAGCAAGCCAACCCAACCAACTGGGAGCGCTATAGCAATTCGACCGTCGACTCCGCCCTTCAGGCGTTCACCACGGCATCTTCCACCTCGGATCAAGCGGCGGCACTCGCTCCCGTCGAGCAGATCATGGTCACGCAGATGCCGGTAATCGTTCTCTACGAGAACTTCGCCGCGTACGAGTATCGCACCACCAACTTTACGGGGTGGCCGACGGCGAGCGATTACTACGAGGCCGGCGCTCCGTATGAACATCCTGAGGATGCGCGTGTCGTGCTGCACCTGACGCCTGCCAAGTAATACGGTAGAATGGTGTAGCAGTCTCTCTCGGAAACCATCTGGGGGCAGGTAACCCTACCTTGGGCTGCCTGCCCTCCCCTCCACCTCGAACTAGCGCGCAGTACCATCGCCATCGGTTTGACCAACGCGGGCCACCCACGGCTGAAGGAAGTGTATCCCTTTGCCGTTACCGATCGAAACCTTGAAAGGGGAACAGCACAATGGCGTACTTCCTCCGCCGGCTTGGTTTCTACCTTGTCGCGCTCTGGGTCGCTGTCACCATGAATTTTCTCCTTCCGCGCCTGATGCCAGGTGATCCGATAGATGCCATCCTTGCCCGTAATCAGGGACGGCTTCCGCCAACGGCCATCAACGCTCTGCGAGCTCAACTGGGACTCAGTAACGCACCACTCTGGCAGCAATATTTCAACTATCTCGGAAACCTGTTGCATGGTAATCTGGGGAGATCGTTTGACTACTATCCCGCCAAGGTCACAAGCGTACTGGGAAACAGCGTCTTCTGGACCATTGGCTTGCTCGGCATCGCCGTCCTCATCAGCGCGGGTCTTGGCACCTTGCTTGGCATCCTCGCCGCCTGGCGCCGTGGGGGACTAGTCGACCGATTCATGCCACCAGTCCTGGTGTTTGTCCAATCGATACCAGCGTTTTGGGTGGGACTGATTCTGATCTACTTCATTGGATTGAAGCTGCAGTGGTTTCCGGTATTTGGCGCTATCAGCATTACTACCGATCCCAACAACAAGAATCTCGCCTACTACCTGGACGTTCTCGATCACGCGATCCTGCCGGAGGCGGCGCTGGTTCTGGTCTCCATCGGCGGATGGATGGTGGGCATGCGTAACGCCATGCTCAATACGCTCGCCGAAGACCATGTGGTCATGGCAGAAGCTAAAGGATTGACGACAAGTCGCATCATGTATACCTACGCGGCTCGCAACGCCGTCCTTCCGCAGGTAGCCAGCTTTGCCAATGCCCTGGGTTTCATCATAGGCGGGCAGTTCCTGATCGAATATATCTTCTCCTATCCCGGCATCGGCTTCCTCAGCATTCAGGCGGTCTTCAACGAAGATTACCCACTCATCGAGGGGATTTTTCTCTTTATCGCCGTCGCCGTCTTGGTAGCGAATTTCCTGGCCGATATTGCGTACGCAATCCTGGACCCGCGAGTGCGGGATGAAAGGAGATAACGGCGATGGCGCTGCAGAGTTCGTATGATGTCAAGACCTCTCCGCCGGTCTCCGTTGGCTCCGCGAGAAAGGCCGGGCGTACGCTCTTCTCACTCCCCCGGTCCGGCGCCATGCGGCTAGGACTAGGTATACTTGGGTTCTTCGTGCTGGTTGCCCTCTTCGGCCCGCTGCTCGTGCCGGGGAATCCGAACTATACTACCCCCTTCGGCAATCTTCCGCCCTCACCACAGCATTTGCTGGGCACGACGACCATCGGGCAGGATATTTTCCGCCAGCTCGTCGACGGAACACGACTCTCCGTGCTGATCGGCTTCACCTGCGGGTTTCTGACTACCCTGCTCGCGGTCGCCATTGGAGTCACCGGCGGCTATTTCGGCGGCTGGATCGATGAGCTGCTGTCGCTGGCGTCGAATGTCTTCCTGGTGATACCGCAGCTACCGTTGATTATCGTGCTGGCGGCGCTGGTGCCCACTGGTCGAGGCCCGGGTACGGTTATTATCGTCATCAGCGTCACTGGATGGGCTTGGGGCGCGCGCGTGATGCGCTCTGTCACACTGACCTTGCGGCAACGCGACTACGTTCAGGCGGCGCGTGTCGGCGGAGAGAGCACCTTGCGAGTGATCTTTTTTGAGATCGTGCCCAACATGGGAGCCATCATCGCCACGAATTTCATCTTCGCCACCATCTCGGCGATTCTCACCGAGGCCACTCTGGAGTTCCTCGGCTTGAGCGATCTAAACCAGGTCAGCTGGGGAACGATGCTCTACTGGGCACAGAACAACGATGCCCTGCTCGGCGGCCACTGGGCGTGGTTCGTGCCGCCGGGTCTCTGTATCGCACTTCTTTGTACGTCGCTGGCGCTCATCAACTATGGCATCGACTCCATCGTCAATCCGCGTCTCCGGTCGATTCCGACCGAGAAGCCGATGAGGCTGGCCTGGCTGGCCTCCATTTTCCCTATGTTCTTCGCCGGCAAGTACGCACGGAAGGCGGTGCAGCAGCATGCTAAGTGAGAACATCCTGGAAGTCCGCAATGTCAGCGTTGACTACGCCTCTGACACCGGCACCGTGCACGCGGTCGACGACGTCTCGTTCAGGGTCAAGCGTGGCGAGATTTTTGGCCTGGCAGGCGAGAGCGGTAGCGGCAAGTCGACCCTGGCCTTCGCGCTCGCACGGCTGCTGAAGTTTCCCGCGCGGATCACCGGCGGCCAGATTATCTTCAACTTCCGCAGCGACCGGGAAACCCATAAAGAAGAGAGGCTGTTTGGCGACAGCGTCGACGTCATGGAGCTGGAGCCCGAAGAATTACGCCAGTTTCGCTGGAGATACCTGTCTATAGTCTTTCAGAGCGCAATGAACGCTTTGAACCCAGTGCTGGATATACGCGCACAGATCACTGATGCCATCAAGGCGCATGACCCAAGCATGAGCAGGCATCGCCGCGACGAGCGCGCGATGGAGCTCATACATATGGTCGGCATCTCACCTGACCGCCTGAGCAGTTTTCCGCATCAGCTCAGCGGCGGAATGCGCCAGCGCGCTATTATCGCCATCGCGCTGGCCCTGAATCCCGAACTGATCATTATGGACGAGCCAACTACCGCGCTCGACGTGGTTGTGCAACGCGAGATCCTCAATGAAATCAAGACGTTGCAGACACGTTTGGGCTTCTCGGTGATATTCATCACCCATGACCTGCCACTCTTACTGGAGATCTGCGATGACGTGGCGATCATGTATGCCGGCCGTCTGGTAGAGCTGGCCGATGAGGAACAGCTAATCACCCATACTTACCACCCCTATTCCTACGGCCTGATGCACTCATTTCCCGAACTCTACGGTGAAAAGAAGATCATGCGGGGCATTCCCGGCCACCCACCTGACCTGCGCTTCTTGCCACCGGGTTGTGCTTTTGCTCCCCGCTGTGCCTACGCGTTTGAGACCTGCCTAAAGGTAAGTCCCAACCTACGTGCGCCCGACGTCGCTGCTCCCGCGCATACGGTGGCCTGTCACCTCTACGATCCCGCCTATAACCTCGACCGCTCGCCCACGCCGTTGGACCAACCATTGGCGGACCAGACCACGCGGGATAAGTCACCATCACCGGTAGGAGGCCCGCAATGACCACATCCCTCCGTTCGTCCTTGGTCGCAGAGGCCACGCTACCGATTCTGGAAGCGGTCGGACTACGCAAGACTTTCACAGTGCCGAGCCGCATCCCGCTTGGCCGTGCCGGATTGGTCAACGCGGTGGAACCGATGAATCTCGCTCTCTACCCCGGCAAAGTGGTGGCACTCGTCGGAGAAAGCGGCAGTGGGAAAACCACCGTCGCACGCCTCCTGGCAGGTATGTATCCAGCCACCAGCGGCACCATTAGCTTTCAGGGCACCACCATCAATCTCAGCCGGCGAGTTCCCAAATGGTATCACCGCCAAGTGCAGCTGGTCTTTCAGGATCCATTTTCATCGCTCAATCCAGTGCACAAAGTGCGCTATCATTTGGCGCGCCCGCTCCATATCTTTGGCTATGTCCATTCCCCGGAGCAGGAGCGTGAGCAGATCCTTGATCTGCTCCGGCGTGTCAATCTTACGCCTGCAGAGCAGTTCATCGAGAAGTACCCGCATGAGCTCAGCGGCGGCCAGCGACAGCGCGTTGCCGTAGCCCGAGCACTGGCGGCACGCCCCAGTGTACTGTTGGCCGATGAGCCGGTCTCGATGCTCGATGTCTCGATTCGGCTGGATATGCTGAACCTGCTGGCCGGCTTCAAGAATGATGAGCACCTGGCGCTCTTGTTCATTACTCACGATATCGCCAGTGCCCGTTACTTTGCCGATGACATTCTGGTTATGTACGCTGGCCAGTTGGTCGAGGGAGGTCCGGCTGATTCGGTGATACTGTCACCAAAACACCCCTATACGCAGCTGCTGCTCTCCGCGGCACCAGATCCAGCTCGCATGTTCACCCAGGGACATCGGGGAATCGTTGAGTTGCCTGCCCGAGGCGAGCCGCCAAGTCTCCTTAATCCGCCGACCGGCTGCCGCTTTCACCAGCGCTGCCCTCACGCCATGCCGGTCTGCCGTGAGAGATTTCCCACGCGTACTGAGCTTGGTGGTGCGCATTTCACCCACTGCTTCCTGCACGGGGGAGCCGAAGACAGTCAAGATGTCACCTCGAGAGTCGAAACCAGGCAGGAGAAACGTTCATGACGATTAGCGATATGACCCAATTACGCAGTGAGCTCGATCCATCACTGGTGGACGTCTTTCCGCCCGATTTCCAGTGGGGCGCGTCAACTTCGTCCTATCAGATCGAAGGAGCTACCCACGAAGACGGACGTAGCCTTTCCATCTGGGATGTCTTCGCCACAACACCCGGAGCAGTGTATCAGCGGCAGAATGGCAATATCGCGGATGATCATTACCACCGCATGCGCGACGATGTCGCGCTGATGGCTCGTCTCGGCATCCGCTCATACCGCTTCTCCGTCGCGTGGCCGCGCATTATTCCGGATGGAGCCGGAGCTACCAATCCGCCAGGGATCGCTTTCTATGACCGCCTGGTAGACGTCCTGCTAGAGCACGATATCGAGCCTACGCTCACGCTCTATCACTGGGATCTACCGCTCTGCTTGCACGACCGTGGCGGATGGCTGAGCCGCAATACCGCCCTGGCATTCGCCGAGTATGCCCATGTGGTCTCCAGGCAGCTGGGGGATCGCGTGAAACGCTGGATCACTATCAATGAGCCGTACTGTGCGGCATATTTGGGCTATGGCAGCGGCCTGCACGCGCCTGGACTGCGCGATCCACAGTCCGCCTTCATCGCGGGCCACCACCTTCTACTTGCACATGGTCTCGCGGTGCAGCGCATCCGCCAGAATGTTCCGGATGCTCAGGCCGGCATTTCACTCGACCTTTCGCCGGTTTACGGTGCCGACGACTTGCCGGAGACACTCTCCTCCATGGAGCGGCTGGATCGCTTCAAGAACCGGTGGTTTCTCGATCCCATCTTCCGCGGCAAATATCCCGATTCGTTGTTCGCGGAGCAGCGCGTGGCGCCACCGCCGATCCAGGATGGAGATCTGGCGATCATCTCCGTGCCCACCGATTTCCTAGGAGTCAATTACTACCAGCGCTCGGTGGTGAGCGGAGATCCCGATAATCCTGGGTCCGTCAAGTGGATCTATCCGGTGCCGGGATCGTCTTACACCAATATGAGTTGGGAAGTGTTCCCTAAGGGGCTGACCGAACTTCTGCTGCGACTGCACCGCGATTACTCGCCCCAGGCCATACTCGTCACCGAGAACGGCGCTTCGTACGATGATGACTGGGACGGCGGCGACCACATCAGCGATCCCGAGCGCCAGCATTATCTGGTCACCCACATTGAGGCCATTGCCCATGCCCTTGAAGAGGGCGTGCCGGTACAAGGCTATTTCGTCTGGTCGCTCATGGACAACTTCGAGTGGAGTGAAGGCTATTCCAAGCGCTTCGGTCTGGTCTATATCGATTACCCCACTCAGCAGCGCATAGTCAAGGATAGCGGCCATTGGTATCGAGACTTCCTCGCTCAGGCGCCAGGGCCAGACGTCAAACCGGTGAGATAGCCGAGTACAGTGGAGAGTGCCAGTCAATGACCTGGCGCACTTGTTGAGAAGGCTTGCTACCGAGCCTCTGTAGCCGCCAGTCCCCGGCTGGCGGCAGCGATACCACTGGAGAAGTTGCCTGCCTCCGCCAGCGCGAGCGCGCGCTCATAGCAGCAAGTTTGCTGCTATTTGCAAGGTCGGCGAGATTGCGTGCGCGCTGCCCGGTTTCGAGTGCCCGATCGAAGCCGGTATTGGAGTAGAACGCTCGCTCAACCAGAATAAAGCCTTGAGCAAGCGCCAGCCGCGCTTGATCGTGCTCGTGCACATCGCCGTTTGCCACCTGCTCTATGAGTTCCACGCTGCCGCCAAGCAGACGCGAAGCCTCGGCTAGCCTGCCGGCGCGAAAGTAAGCATCGGCTACGTCGCAGAATGCGGTTACGAGACCTGCATAGGTGGCCGGGATATTGAGCTGCGGCATAGACTACCTCTCGCTGATTGGGCTGGAGTCTGCCCGTCTACTAGAGTATAGGGCTCGCTCCCGGCAATGGCCACGTCAGCATGTATCAGAGAGATCGTGGCGGCCGCACCTCACCGCACGCTCTCCCATCACCATAATCGCCGATCCTTCACCGGCCGAAAGGCTGGCACAGCAGGCGGTAGCGTGGTATCTATCCACGAGGAATAAAAATGGAGGCAGTATAAAGCGCGAAGAAAAGAATGAGCGACACTATGTTCACAACGATGGCGACAGCGCTGACCCGGCCCCAAGGCCTGATGTTGCGACCAATGTTTTAGCCACTCCGTGGTTGACTCGGCGCGGCGCATGCCTTACAGTGCGTCCGGATGCTCAACCTTGAGATCACCGTCACCGCACCTGCAAGAGGAGTACCCCAGCCATGACGACACCAGCGAGCGCCACCCAGCGTGTTCTCTTTGACCGGCGCGTCCCCATGCGTGACGGCGTCACCCTCTCAGCCGATGTGTTCCTGCCGGATGCCTCGACCAATGATACCGGCCGATGGCCAGTTATCCTCGTAAGAACGCCCTACGTCAAGGCCACCGAAACATTCCAGGCCAACGCGCGCTATTTCGCCGACCATGGCTATGCCGCCGTCTGGATGGACGTGCGCGGCCGCGGCGACTCCGACGGCGAGTTTACCCCCTACCGATTCGAAGGCCGCGACGGGTACGACGCGATCGAGTGGTGCGCCGCGCAGTCATGGAGTGATGGTGGGGTCGGCACCCTCGGCGGCTCTTATCCTGGCTGCATCCAGTGGCTCGCCGCACTCGAACAGCCACCACACTTGCGGACCATGATTGTGCTCGTCTCCCCCTCCGATCCATTCGTCGAGACGCCGACTGGACTGCCCAGCCCCATGCATCTCTGCTGGCGGCATCTGGTAAGCGGCCGGGTCAACCAGCCCATGCAGACTGTGGACTGGCCGCGCGTCTACGAGCATCTCCCCCTCGTCACGATGGATGAGGCCGCCGGCCGCCTCAGTAGCGGTTGGCGCGACGACATCGCCCACCCGCAGCTGGACGAGTACTGGGATCCGCAATGCTATCAGCACAAATTTGATCGGGTCTCCGTGCCCGTGCTCAACATCTCCGGCTGGTACGATGACGAGCAGATTGGCACCCCACTTAACTTCGCCGGCATGACCCAGCACGGGGCCACTCCAGAGGCACGCGCCCATCAGCGCCTGCTGATGGGTCCGTGGGGACACGCCGTCAATGCGGCCTCGAAGCTCGGTGAGGTGGATTTCGGATCGCAGGCGATCATCGATCTCCGCGGCGAAGAGGCTCGCTGGTTCGACCGCTGGCTCAAACCGGCTGACGACGAGGCGGCTGCAAAGGAGCCACCCCTGGCGGTACGGATCTTCGTCATGGGGAGCAACGTCTGGCGCGATGAGCCGGAGTGGCCACTGCCACAGACCCAGTGGACCTCCTACTACCTAGCGAGCGGTGGCCGGGCCAATAGCCGGTTCGGAGATGGCTCTTTTTCGCTCCAAGCGCCCGTGTCGGATGCGCCCAGCGATACCTACACCTACGACCCGCGCCGCCCGACGCCGTTCATCACCGAGCCGACCTCCTCGCAGGTTGGCGGCCCCGATGATTATGCCGCCATTGCGCGCCGCGACGACGTGCTCGTCTACTCAACTGGGCCGCTCGCCGAGGATACCGAGGTCACTGGTCCTATTCGAGTAGAGCTCTACAGTGCCTCCTCCGCCCGCGACACCGACTTCACCGCAATGCTGCTCGATGTCTGGCCCACCGGGTTCACTCAGCGCCTCTGCGATGGTATGGTGCGGGCGCGTTTCCGCGAGGGAATGGACAAGCCCTCACTCATCGAGCCCGGTGAGGTCTATCGCTACAGCATCGACTGCTGGAACACTTCTCACGTCTTCAAGGCGGGGCACGGCATCGCCCTGCAGATCGCTTCCGCCGCCTTTCCGAAGTACGACCGCAATCCCAACACCGGCGATCCGCTCGGTCAGACTGCCGAGACAGTCCCCGCGCACCAGCACATCTACCACGACGAAGCTCATCCCTCCGCCGTGATCCTGCCTATCATCCCGCATCAGGAGGCGTGACATCCCAGCCTCATTCTTCCGTCCAAGATGCGCTGGGAACTGTGTGAGCCTCACCGGCGACATCCCCGTAACACTCCCCGTAACGTTTGCGAGACGTGAGGGTCATATCGTGGGAGAGCAACAGAGCCGCTTGTCTCCTACAGGAAGGAGACGATGAGGCAATCGGATAGCGTTCCGACGCCTGCTGGATTATGCCATGCTTTATGGAGGTGACGTATGCATCGTTCCTACCCTACCGCCGTGTTCCTCGCATTGCTGATTCTGCTCCTGCCTCTGTCCGCGTGCGGGCAAGATAGCGCAGTGGCCAATCAGCTCGACGTGACCATGACGCTTGTAACCGGTGAGACAACTAGCAACCTGCCCACCTCAAGCCCCGATAAGACCGACATCGAGGTGATCTTTCACCAAAATGGCAATGAACTCTTCGGGGAGCAGGATTTGACCAGTGGGGAATCCTTTACCTGTAACGGGACCTCTCTTCCGCTGGACGACTCGCTGGCCTACACGTTCAGAGGGTTCGTAGGGGAGCAGGCACCCGGAGGCGCCTATTCATGTGTCTATGCCCGCGATGGGAGCGACACCCAATTCACTCTGCCGGCTACCCAGCGCCTGAGTGTCCAGTCGCCAAGCGCCAATGTGGACATTCCCCTGAGCCAGGATCTGACGGTCACCTTTACCCCAGACCCCGGAGCGCAAGTAAGCGCCGAAGTCTACAGTCGGCTGACGAACACATGGACCTCTCTGGTGGCTGCTCAGCCAGGAGCTACCACTCTCACCATTCCGGCTGCGATGCTGGCTCAATTTGGCGGGCAATCTGTGAGCTTGAACGTCCTCATGACGACGCCGCTTCACGTGCCGGCATCAGGTTTTCGGAGCCTGACGGCGACGGCGGAAGATGTGCTGGCGATTCCACTGATGATAGGCTGAGCCGAAAGGACACAAGATAGACAAAGTCGTGGGTTTCGGAAGCGTAGCCACTCTCCCAACCTCTAGAGCATGGCATCGTTATACGACCAGGCATCGAGGTCGGGCGGATAAACATCCTGTTGGCTTAGCAGAGTGGCTATCTGCGAACGATGATCGACGGCATGGCTAACGGCCTGGATCAAGACGACAATGACCGGTGCGTCATAGGTTCCCCCGTCAAGGTGCAGTATCTGACTCAGATCCTCCTGCTGCGCGATGGAGATCAGCTCACTACCCGACCTCTCTGCTCGTAGCCGTAGTTCGTCGAAGCCTGGAAAAGTCGTGAGTTCCTTGAGCTGAGGGATAGGGGCTACTCCAGTAACATCCCACACATAGTGTTCCTCGGAAGCGAACAGGTGCATGAGCGTCTCTCGCACACTACCCCGTACGTTCCTGTCGTGGTAGTGTCCAGTTGCGCATCAGACAGCTGTGAACACGCATCGAGCAAACTCAGGTTCGCCCAGAGGTTGTACCTAAAAAAGTCGGGAAGTCCTCCGATCATTTGTAGGACCTCCTTCCATGATCTGTCTTCTTGCATTTGACACCTGCTCATCTGAGACTAAGACGTGACATCAAGCGGAACACCCGCCTGCCTGGTGAGAGAAACGATATCACACTCAACATGCGCAGTCATGTCAGATATCTGCGGGTAATTTGGCGCTGGCAAAGACGAGGCGTGGCAATCGGTTGCTCAAGCAGGATAGTCGGCTGTGAAGACATCCGCCACCGGACGAAAGATTGTGGTAGCCATCGGCACAGCCCAAAGCACGCCGGGGCTCGGCAAGGCCACGTAAAGTATCGAATCTTCATCGCTGGGAATGGCCCCGAGCGCTTGCCACTGCCGCGTGGATATCACCAGTCTCAGCATACTGGATTTTCCAGTGGTAAGAAAGTCTACGGCAATGATGTCACCGCTAGTACTAATACTCCAGACGAATATTGACTGCGTCTGACTTGTCGGGGTTGGCGCGGGATAGCTTTTCCAGGTGCGGCCGCCATCGCTGCTGCAACGAATGCCGCCCGGCACACTAGCAAAAGTATTCCGCCATGCAACATAGCTAATGCCACAAATGACCCATGGGTGGCCCGCGCGAGGCTGCTGCACGTCAAACTCGCCCACCCGCTGCGTGCTGATCTTCCGCCAACGAGCTCCTTGATCCTGGCTCGACCACAAATAACTGGTACTGGTCGACATGTGCTCTGTCCACGCCAACAGATTTCCAGACCCGGGATTCACCCAATATTGCCGCATGATGGTACCTGCGGACACGATCCCACTGGTGACCGTCTGCCATGTCCGCATACCATCAGTGCTTCGATAAAGTCCAATGTTGGACATGGTATAGGTGGTATGTCCCCAGGTAGCAAAACCTTCTTGGACGGCGACGGCTTGAGGACTAGTCAGCGTCTGCCAGGTCCTTCCGCCGTCGAAGCTGGCAAAGCTCTCTTCTGGCCCCGGTCCAGTCGACGGCATGGCCTGCGCGACGAGTATTGCCGGATCGAGGGTGTCTATGGTGAGCCCGCAGCTAGCCACAGCCATCGGCTGGGTAGGTAGGTCAGAGACGTGTGTCCAGTGAGCGGCTCGATCGTGAGTCACCCAAATCTCCGGGTAGACCTCAGTCACAGACTCAGCATCTTTGGGAGCGATGCACAGATAGGCTGTGTTGCCGTCGCTGGGAGCGATAGCGATGCCGGGATCGAAATTGGGTAATGGCGCAGCCGCAAGGGCGTTGGCAGCGCCGGAAGGAATCGTACCCATATACCAGGTCAGTGCTATGTGAGGTAGTGGCGTGGTTATGGAAGGCAGTCCGAAAATGTGAATGTAGCTGGCGACCAAAAAGAGAACCACAGCCAATGTCGCGCCTACAGTACCGAGCGCCCGCTTAGAAAACGCGCGTTGACGCCAGGTCCGGTGATCTGGCGGTGGCAAGCTCTCCCGCACGATATCATCCGGCTCCCATTCCACAGGCGGGTCTCCTCATGTACCGAAACGTCACCGTGGCCGCGTAGCTTCGTGATACCGGATCGTCTTCCCGTAGCCACCTTAATTCTTAGTGCGCCAGCCGGTGACCACGCAAGTCCAATACTTGCACGGCTATTCAACGGATATTGTTTCAACCCTCACCCGGCCCGAAGACCGGATGCTACTCGTTTGTGGATTTACTGGTGCCCGCTGAGCTAGGTTTCAACCCTCACCTGGCCCGAAGACCGGATGCTACGTCTATAGTCCTCTATCCGAACCATGTAGAAGTGGAATATACATTCGGGCTGTCAACCCTCACGCCGCTCGGTGGTTTCGGAGGAATTGACAGCCCGTCGTATGGTGCCCCCAGGGCGACTCGAACGCCCGCACCCGGCTCCGGAGGCCGGTGCTCTATCCGCTGAGCTATGGGGGCAAAAAGCACAGCCATTGCTGTCCTGTTTTTCGAGTGTACCACACACCAGCCCATAGTTCAAGGCAGGCAGCCGGGAGTGCAAAGCCCAGCCAGCCCGCATGTGAAACCGCTCGCCGGGACGAAGCGTAGACACTCCATAGGCTCTCAAGGCTCCCTCCGACTCTTGCGAGTGCTGGTACAATCCTGGCATAGAGCAGAGTAGCGCACTGGTCACAAATGGCGTCAGTTGCAGCCGCCGCGATGGACTGACAATCCCTGACTCTTGTAGTGGGGAGTGTCGATAGACAAGGGCATTCAGATGAACAGCGATGCACCGGTACCCTGGAATGACCGGCCGATGCAACCGGTAGAGCAACCGGGGCAACCTTATATGCCGTATACACCTGCAGCTCCCTTTCCGGCAGCCGGTGCGGCGCCAGGAGATGGACAGCAGACCGTCTTTCCGCCTTCGGGCAGCGCCGTTGCTACGTGGGGACTCACCAAAACCTTTGGGTCGAAAGTAGCGGTAAATGGCCTCAACCTGGTAGTCAGGCGCGGCGAGTTCTTTGGGTTTCTTGGACCAAACGGCGCCGGAAAATCAACTACCATCAAGATGATGGTGGGTCTGCTCCGCCCTACTAGTGGGACCGTATTTATCGGTAATATCGATGTCTGGCGCGACCCGCTTCGAGCGAAGGCGGCGATAGGGGTATTGCCCGAACAACTCAACCTGTACGAGCGCCTTAGCGGACGCGAGCTGATCGAGTTTGCCGGGAGGCTCTATGACCTTCCCAAAGATGAGATTCGCTACCGTACCGACTCGCTGCTAAACGTGCTTACCCTGGCCGATGACGCCAACAAGCTGGTAGTGGACTACTCGGTCGGTATGCGGAAGAAGGTGGCACTTGCCAGCGCGCTTATCCACCGGCCACAGGTGCTTTTCCTCGACGAGCCGTTCGAAGGCATAGATCCGGTGAGCTCACGGGTCATTCGCAACATTTTATTGGATTTGACTGCAAGCGGGACCACCATCTTCTTCAGCTCTCACATCATGGAAGTCGTGGAGCGCCTCTGTACCCGAGTGGGCATAATCCAGAACGGCACTCTGGTAGCCGAGGGTACGCTGGCGGATCTTCGGACACGTGCCGGCGGTTCCGGCTCTGAGAATCAGACGCTTGAAGATATCTTTCTACATCTAGTGGGGGCCGATACCCGTGAAGGAGGACTTGAATGGCTGGAATAGCCGGAAGCGAAACCCGGTCAAAGCGCTCGGCCGGGTCGCCCGGTAAGCCCGCTGGTTTAAGTTTCGCCATTCATCCGAAGCATGTGAGTACTTTGCTCTGGCTGCGCTGGAAGCTCACGCTTCGCGGCTACACACGCAATACGGGGCGTATAGTCAGCCTGCTATTTATGCTCCTGTTTTTGGTCCCAATCCTGGGTGGGCTGGCTTTTGTTACACTGATGGGCTATGACGGCTTGCCTCACGATTCGGCCGTAGCTCTGCTATACCTGGTCGTCAATGGCATCTATCTGATCTGGGCGGTTTTGCCGCTACTCTTCTACACCCTGAATGAAGGGTTGGACGTCACCAAGCTGCAGATCTATCCTCTAACCCGGGGAGAGCAGATGGTAGGTCTGGTGCTGGCGACCTTCCTGGACCTGAGCACTCTTTTCATCGTCTTTTTTTATGCGGCGATTCTGCTAGGATGGCATAACACGCCGGCGGCGCTGGCAATTACCGCAATCGCATTGGTGGCGATTTATGTTCACACGGTAAGCCTTAGCCAGCTGACGCTGGCCGTGCTCATGGGCTTATTGCGCACACGCCGCTACCGTGACGTCACCATTATCGTCTTCGCGCTGTTTGGCGTTGCCTGCTCGTTTAGCGGTCAGTTTGTCGCACACTTCTTCTCCGCCCTTCCGGGAGCGAATAGCGCATCTCAGCTCGCCCAGATTCCGGTTGGACCGTATTTACACTGGACGCCACCCGGCATGGCCGTACAGGCCATAGTTTCGGCAAGCGACGGCCAGTATGCCACCGCACTCTTGTGGCTGGGCGGTTCCCTGGTACTCATCCCTCTAGTTCTGACCCTGTGGGCCTGGGTGCTTGACCGTGGCATTACCACGGCTGAAACCGCCGATTCTGGCGGTTCGCGCCGGCGACGGTCGGTAGTGGTTGCCGATGCCGGGGGCAGTGCCGGCGGCGCTGAAGTAGTCGCTAGAAGTGGAGCAGTACCGGCGGCGCGCGCCCGAGCTAGCCGGAGAGGCTGGCGACCGATCTCGAGCGCCGCGGAGGCAATCGCCCTCAAGGATGCTCGCTATCTCTGGCGAGATCCTCAATTGAAGGCTCAGCTGCTGAGTACGCTCTTTCTGGTGGTGCTCATACTTTTCCCCAACATTTTTTCGGCAGGGTCGACAACTGAGCCAGGCACGTATGGGCTACCGGTGCTGCTCGGGGGAGATGCCTCGGTGCTGCTGGCGATTGTGCCTGCGATTTTGGCCACGCAAACCTTGACGCAAAACTCGCTGGGAATGGACCGTCAAGGACTCCAGGTTCTCTTCCTATTCCCAGTTCGACCGCTCGATATTTTGTGGGGAAAGAATCTGTTTGCCGGAAGCTTTGCCATGGTGTTCGTGACCATACTGGCTCTCATCAAAGGGGCGCTCACCGGCGGCTGGGGATTTGTTCCATTGACGCTATGTGGTGGTCTCGCGGCGGTCCTTCTGTTGATGGGATGCGGGAACGTTACTTCAGTCTTACTTCCAATCCGCTGGCGGCAGATGCGCATGGGCGATACCAGTTCACTTGCCGGTGAGAGTGGCTGCTTGCGGGGTGTACTTCAGATGGTAGTTCTCGTGGTGGTAGTCATACTCCTCGTACCAGTAGCGCTTGCTCTGCTGCTGCCGGTGCTGCTTGGCCACAGCGAGTGGTACCTGGTCTCGGTCCCGCTGGCGCTGCTCTTTGGTATCGCTTTCCACCAAATTGCCAGTCGCCTGATCGCGCCGGTATTACAGAGACGCGCTCCGGAAATCCTGGCGATCGCTGTCCGCGAGGCCTGATGGCTGTCTGGTCGATTTGTCGCAATGAAGGTCCCAAGTGTGGTATACTCGAGTGTGACTTTCATCGTCGACATGGCTCGACCAACGGCTTAAGGAAGTGTAGAGGATGCCGGAAATTCATGAAGTGGAGCGGCGCGAGGCCAGGGAAGAAGAATAGTCCGGTATGCGGGATGTGACTGGTAAGCGGGAGCAGGATGTGCCGCGCCTGCGTTCACTGGGTATACTACCAGCCGATGACCAGCCGCCATTTGATATCATTGGCGACGTACACGGATGTATCGACGAACTCCGCAGCCTGATGGACCGGCTTGGTTATTCGCGTTCCGGTGCGGGATATGTTCACCCAACCGGCCGGCGGGCAGTCTTTGTCGGCGACCTGGTGGATCGCGGACCCGGCAGTGTGCCCGTGATGGAGATCGTGCTGGCAATGCATGCCGGCGGCGAAGCTTTGCTGGTGCTGGGAAATCATGACGCACGCCTTCTACGCTGGCTACGCGGCAGAAACGTACGAATCGCGTATGGGCTGGCACAGACCATAGCCGAACTCCAGGCGTTGCCCGAGCCTAGTTTTATCGCGCTACGGGGAAGCATTGGCGAGCTCTTCGAAGCGGCTCCCGGGTATCTCATCCTGGATGGAGGACGGCTGGTTGTCACCCATGGAGGTATTCGTGATCGCATGATTGGAGGGTGGGATGGCGAGACTGCGTCTTACTGCCTCTATGGTGAGGTAGAAGGCTATTCGCCCTCCGGCAAGCCACTGCGCCGGGATTGGGCGGCGCACCGGCATACCTCGGTGGGTGCCCTTGAGTGGCGGGGTACACCCGATGCCGGAGAGGCCAGTGAAGGCCACCTGGAGAGCGGCCCGCAGCCGGCACCCTTTATCATCTACGGCCACAATGTGGTATCTGAGCTACGCTGGGTCCACCGCACACTCGATCTTGACACTGGCTGCGTGTATGGAGGGTGGCTGAGCGCGCTTCGCTACCCCGAGTTGGAAGAGGTACAGGTTCACGCGCTTCGCACCTATGCTCATCGTCGCTCTTGATCAGCAGAGTTATCCGGATAACTCCGGATAACTCTGCTGCGAGCCCAGCAGATAAAAAATAAAAGCGTAGCCTTGCTTTCGTTTGACAGCAGGCACAGACGTAGGCTATCGTAATGAATATCAGCCATGGCAGAAGTGCCGGAGCCTCTTTGCTACACGGAAAACCTGTTCCATGCGCTGTGGCGAGGCCGGTTGGCCGGCCCGGTCTCGTAGACTTAAGGAGTATTGTATGCCATCTAAGTTCGAAAAGTTCGATCCGTACGCCCGGTTCGGGCCGGCGGTGCCTGCAGGCTTGCTTGCGTTACCGCAAGACCTGACGATGCCGATGGTGATCGAGCAGTCACCGCGTGGCGAGCGGCACATGGATATTTATTCACGTCTGCTCAAAGAACGCATAATTTTTATTGGAACGCCGATTGATGATACCGTAGCTAATCTGATTGTGGCTCAGCTGCTTTTCCTGCAGAGCGAGGCCTCTGACAAAGATATTAGCATCTACATTAACAGTCCTGGTGGAAGTGTCTACGCCGGCCTGGCAATCTACGACACCATGCAGTATCTCAAGCCGGATATCGCCACCTTCTGTATGGGCATGGCAATGAGCATGGGCGCCGTCTTACTGGCCGGCGGTGCCAAGGGCAAGCGGTATGCTCTACCCAACTCGACCATCCTGATTCACCAGCCACTGGGCGGTGCTGAGGGACAGGCCACCGACATTGAAATTACCGCGAAAGAGATCGTCCGCCTGCGTACCGCTATCTACGAGATTCTGGTCAAGCACACTGGGCAGGACATGGCGCGCATCAAAGCCGACTCTGACCGTAATTTCTATATGACGGCGGACATGGCTAAAGAATACGGTATCGTAGACGACATTCTCGTGCCTACCACCAGCGAGGAGACCGCGCTTACCCGGTAGCCGGTGAACGAGCTGGTAACTGGTACCGCTGGTCGATTGATGGATTGAATACCTAGTAGCCCTGAGGTAGCTAGTGGGTATAGTTCGGTTGCTGTAAAGTGGCCGATCTATACTGTGTAGCTGATGCCTCAGGGCTACGATCGTGACTGGCAGGTGGTGCGGTGGCTTCCCGGGCAGCCTCGGTGCGCTGGCGAGTGGTGCGCTCTCTCTTTGAAGTCTTGTATCGCCACCCAGCGCTCTACTGGCTGGCCAGCACGCTACCGTTTGCCGGCCAATGGCGTCGCTGGCAGCGACTGGTCATGCCTCGTCTGGCAGGGAAGCGCGTGTTGGAGATTGGCTGCGGACCGGGAAACTTGTTGATCGATATGGCACAGTCCGGTTACACCTGCTCAGCCATAGAGCGCTCGCCCCAGATGGTGGCTGCAGCCCGGGCCCGCCTGCGCCGCTATCATCTAGAGGGCCAGGTATCGCTACAGCAAGGTGTCGCCCAGAAGCTGCCATATGCCGCCGCCACCTTCGACTCAGTCGTCAGCACGTTCCCTAGTGACTATATCTTCGATCCCTTGACTCTGGATGAGATATCACGGGTCCTTGGCCCAAGGGGTAGCCTGGTCGTAATATTGGGGGCCGCGCTACTGCCGGCCAACTTCTTACTGCTACCCCTGGTAGCGTTGCAGTCTCTAGTATATGGAGGACAGAGAAGCCGAGATGGCCAGCGAGGTTACGCCGACTCCAGTGAAATCGCCGGCGCGGGCGAAGTTACCGAGGAAAAGACCAATGAGAAGGCAGCCGTCACCGTCACCATCATGGGTCCACAAGGTGCAGTTCTGCTCCGGGGGCTACAAGCTGCCGGACTGGTTGCCTCTATCGAACTGGTGAGGGGACCTTTCTGGGAGGCGCTAGTCTTTATTGGCCGGAAACGAGAGTGAATCGAAATAATTGACGTAATTGACGTGATCGAAGTAGTCCATGGTAAGAAATCTGACACCGCAAAGGTCATGCTCTGAGATATAGTACTGCTGGCTAAGCCGGCTAGCTACGACCAACCAATCCCAACCAGGAACGAGAATTTGCCTTTGATGCACCAGAAGAGTATTGTAACCCTAGAATATCCCAAGATCATCGAACGGCTCGCCGGTGAAACCAGCTTTTCCGCCAGCAAAGCGCTCGCTCGCTCGCTCATGCCGAGTGACGACCCGAGCGAGGTAGCGCGCAATCTAGCCTATACTGGTGAGGCGCGCCGGCTGCTGGATCTCCGGCCAGATATCGGGGTGAGAGGCGCGAAAGATGTGCGTCCTTACGTGCTGGCGGCGCAGCGGGGCGCGATGCTCAGCCCCAGCGAGCTAATCGATGTGCTCGTGACCCTACGCGCCTCCGCGTTTGTAGGCAGAGCGATCGCGCGGCAGGACGATGAGCTATTTCCGCTCCTCCGGGCGCTGGCGATCGATTTACCGGCCCGGCCAGGGCTGGAGGGACGTATCGCTGAGAGCATTAGCGAGGACGGCGAGGTGCTCGATTCGGCCTCGCCGGAGCTGCGAAGGCTGCGATCGGAGATACGCGCGGCACAGCAGCGCTTGCAGGATCGATTGGGCAACCTGGTCAATGAGTTCCGGTCCGCTCTTCAAGAACCCATCATAACCATGCGCTCTGATCGCTATGTGCTTCCAGTGCGCGCCGAGGCTCGCAGCCAGGTGCGTGGAATCGTACACGACCAGTCGGGTAGCGGGGCAACCGTCTTTGTAGAACCGCTGGTCATCGTTGAGATGAATAACCGTTTACGCGAGCTCCAGCTGTCTGAAAGGCAGGAAATCGAGCGCATATTGTTGGATTTGGCTGAACGGGTGGCCGAAGACGGTCCCTACATAAAGCTGGCGGTAGAGCTGCTGGCCGAGATCGACCTACACTTGGCCAAAGCGCGCTACGCCAGCCTTATCAACGCCAGCGAGCCAAGCGTCAATACTGCCGGTAAGCTGGATCTGCATGACGCCAGACACCCTTTGCTCTCCGGCAAGGTAGTGCCTATCGATTTCCATCTAGGCGACGCTTTCAACATGGTTGTCATTACTGGTCCCAACACCGGAGGCAAGACGGTTGCGCTCAAGTCGGTCGGGCTTCTCTGCCTGATGGCGCAAGCTGGATTGCATATTCCGGCGCGAGAGGACTCGGTTCTGCCTGTGTATCACAATGTCTTCGCCGATATCGGAGATGAGCAGAGCATCGAACAAAGCCTGAGCACCTTTTCTTCTCATCTGAGTCGCATCATAGACATTCTAGGTGAAGCCGAGCCAGGTACGCTCGTCCTGTTGGACGAGCTGGGTGCCGGTACCGATCCTAGCGAGGGTTCGGCTCTGGCGCGTGCCATTCTCACCCACCTCCGCCAGCGAAATATCGCTACCATCGCCACTACCCACTATTCGGAGTTGAAGGCGTTTGCTCATGAGGAGGAGGGTGTTGCCAATGCCTCAGTTGAATTCGATGTCGACACTCTGTCTCCTACGTATCGGCTTAGCATCGGCTTGCCGGGTAGAAGCAACGCTCTGGCGATTGCGAGGCGCCTCGGCCTGAGTCCCGAAATCATTGAGAGTGCGCGCGAATTCCTTGGTAGCGCTGGGATTGAGATGGAGAGTCTTCTGGAGGGCCTGCAGGCCGACCGCGATGCCGTGGCCGACGAGCGTTATCGGCTGAGCATGGAGCGTGCCGAGGCCGAATATCAGCGGCGTGAGCTGGAGCGCGAGCGGGCCCTCTTCGAAGAGGAACGTGACCGCATTCTCAACCAGGCTCGAGCCGAAGCGCGACAGCAGGTGGAGTCAGTTCAATCAGAGCTGGCGCGTGTGCGCGTGGAGATGCAGCAACCGCGGGTCACACACGAACGGCTGGGCGCACTGCGAGCCAAGACGCGCGCTCTGGCGGAGGAGACCGCGCCACTTCCAGTCCGGCGCGCTCGACTCGGGAGTGAGGCCACTGTCTCTGGCGAGGAGATGCCGGTGAACGGTGACAGTGGACCGCTCCAAATCGGGGACACTGTCAGGGTCAGGTCAATGGATTCGCGTGGAGAGTTGTTGTCTCTGCCCGATACTCGCGGCGAGGCGGAGGTGGCGCTGGGACCACTCAAGATGCGGGTACGGGCGAACGACCTGGAACGGCTCAGCAAGCGCCAATCGCGAGCCGCCACTGGAGGCAACTCACTCGTCTCATTGCCGGTGCTGGATCTGGCGGCCGCACCCGAAACTCAGCTGGACGTGCGCGGGCGGCGGGTTGAAGAGGTGCTACCGGACGTTGACCGCTACCTGAATGACGCATACCTGGCTGGAATGCCGTTCGTGCGCGTGCTTCATGGCAAGGGAACTGGAGCCCTCCGCCAGGCTATCCGCGAAGAATTGTCTCATCATCCACTGGTAAAGTCCTTCGCCTCAGCTGAAGCCAAGGAAGGCGGGGACGGCGTTACGGTTGTAAACCTCAAGCCCTCCGCATGACTTCCTTCTGTACTTCCTTCAGGTCGACCAGTTAACTGGCTAACTGACGGTGAAGACCAAATCGCGAGCGACGGCTGTCTGCCCGTCGACCGGCATGGTTACGACCATGTCATAGGTGCCGCTGGCCAGGTAGTATTGCTCGTAGTACACATAGCTGGCGTTGGGACTCAGGTTGAGCCCAGCTACCATGAGATGCAGGATAGCCCCGTTCTGCCGAATGGTCACGGTTACCGGTCCAGGAAACGGGCCGCCACTGGTGCAGAGATCGATATAGACCGTCTGTCCCTGGCCGAACTGTCGGGTTTGGTTACCGGCCGAGCAGGAGTTGTCGGCAAACTGCGAGAGAATCACCGAATTGAAGGCGGCGGCCGCCTCGTTGTTGAGCGCCTGTTGCGGGCTCACGGTCGCGGTCGCGGTGGGCTCCTGTGGTGGAGTTGCGGTTGGGCTGGGCAGCGGGGTACTCGTAGGGGCGGCCGTCGGCGGCACTACCGTGGTTTTGTGGCCCGTCCGGTGGGAGCCAAGGACAAAAACGCTAGTAACTACGCCCACCAGGAGCAAGATGCATAGGGACACGGCGATGATCGAACCTAACGGTACAGAGAACGAGCGCCGGCTCGCGCGTGCCGCGTCCGGCTCCTTGCCAATCGCATACATCTCATCGGTATCAATATCGGCGATCGAGCGTCGGCTCGGCATTGACTCAGTGAGGTCATCCACAGGTGGCACGACGGGAGACGGCATCCACGGCCTCGGTGACGACCTGACGGCTGGCGCCTCCGGATCGGGCACTTGACCTGCGCTAGCCGCGAGCCCTGCCATAGAAGGACGAGCTTCTCCCCTGGATTCATCCAAGCTCGGGCTTCTCTGTCCTTCAATCTGCTCCATCAATGCCTCTATATCAAGTCGCCCGCTTGCTGTCAATGGCATGCTAAGCGGTCGAGTCGCCTTGGACGGCAGCCGGAAATCCGGCAGCGGGATGGAGCGGTTGAGCTCACGTGACGCTGCCGGCTTGGGGCGGTAGGCAGGAGGGGCAGGTGGAGCGGAAACTTGCGGCATCTCTTCCAGGGTGGGAGTGTTGACGATAGCTTCTACTCGCGCATCATGGCTGGACCATGCCTCGGGATCGCCCGGGAAGATGGCGTCCAGGCCCTCCGTCCCCAGACCCTGCCAGCTTTCTGGGTCAGGCGCTACCAGCTCTCCACTCCCAGATGGCGATGGCGCGTAAGACTCCATCGGCGGCAAAACCGATCTGGCATCGTCTACAACGGGTACGATTGGAGAAAGATCCTCGACTGGAAGCGGGGGAAGCAGTGGAGGCAGAGGGCGGGAGGCCCGAGCGCCCACGTCGCGCGGTAGTGGCCCAGAGGCAGTGGTGCCGCTGCCGGCAACCGTCCTCGGCTCCACCAGTCCGGGTGGTAGGCTCCCTTCGGCAAAAGGGTAGAGGGCCTCAGCCAGGAGAGCGGCAGTACCGAAGCGCTCCTCCGGATGCTTGGCGAGCGCCTGTTCGACGATACGGCCCAGTTCACGAGGTACCTCAGCATTGAAGGCCCGCAGGTGAGGTGGGCGCAGATGAACTTGCTGGTAGAGTACTGAAACCGCTGTCGAGCCCACAAACGGGGGGCGGCCGGCCAGCAACTCAAACAACACACAGCCAAGCGCATACACATCGGTTCGCTGGTCGATGTCTTTGCCTTCAGCCTGCTCAGGAGACATATATTCCGGCGTACCAATCGTCGTGCCTGATTTGGTCAGGCCAAGCATACCCTGCAACTTGGCGATGCCAAAATCGGTGAGCAGTAGGTGGCGCGGGTCAGCGGCGTCCACCAGCATGTTCGAGGGCTTGACGTCTCGATGGATAATACCGTGCTCGTGCGCATGATGGAGAGCGTGGCACATTTGGACTATAGCGGCGGTAGCTTCGGCGACGGGAACTGGCCGCCCGCAACGCTGGCGAAGAGTGCCACCGGTCACGCACTGCATAACCAGGTAGACCAGGTCGTCAGTTTCGCCATGTGCGTAGACGGCGACGATATTGGGATGATCAAGCTGGGCAACCGCCTGGACCTCGCGCTCGAATCGCCTGACGAAGCCGATGCGATCCTCAGCGTCGTTGAAGATAACCTTGATCGCCACTTCGCGTACGAGTTCCAGGTTTTCACCATATTCTTCGCCGCGGTACACGCGTGACGAACCTCCCCGGCCAAGTTCGCCAACAATGGTATACCCGCCAAGCTGTCTGCCGATCAGGTCGCTCCAGCCCATTCTCTGCTCTGCCCCTGTTCCGCATTGAGTTATCTATCTGATAACGGTGGTAGCCGCTCAGTGGTAGTAGTTATAGTGGTAGATTCAGGTCTACCGTTGGGTGGGTGATACTCATGGCGCGTGAGCGGTGTGGTTACGCCTGGCTGCCCAAAACCAATTGTAATCCAGGAATGCCGCGGTAGCCAGCGCACGAGACTTTAGGATGATACCGCAGGCCACGCGGCGTAGGCTGGCGGTGCGGCGCAGTTCGCGGGCACCCTCATGCTCCGACTGGACTTGACCAAGGTCGCTGCGGCGTGGCATACTATATCCGAGTGTGCAAGTCGGAATTGATTGGGCTCACCTTTGGAGCTGGCCTGGTGAAGACATCAGGTTAAGCAAGCCGCCGTCAATTCGCAACGACGAGGAGTATTCAGCGCGCCGCCCCGGAATTACGGTTACTGGAGGAATTCGCATGAGCACGGAGACGTATGTCGGCTCTGAATTGGAGCAGTACAAGTGGGGCTTTAGCAAGCCTGAAAACTATATCTTCAAGGCTCGCAAGGGCCTTTCGCATGAGATTGTCGAGGAACTCTCGCAGATGAAGGGCGAGCCACAGTGGATGAGAGATTTCCGCCACAAGAGCCTCGACACCTTCTTCAAGAAGCCGATGCCAACCTGGGGCGGCGACCTCAGCAGTATCGACTTTGACGATATTTACTATTACATCAAGCCGACCCAGGAAGCCGGCAAGACGTGGGATGATCTGCCTGCAGAGATCAAGGAGACCTTCGAGCAGCTAGGCATCCCTGAGGCTGAGCGCAAATACCTGGCTGGTGTGGGGGCGCAGTACGAATCCGAGGTGATCTACCACAAGGTACGCGAAGACCTCGAGAAGCTAGGCGTAATCTTTGTGGATCCCAATACCGGCTTGCGTGAGCACGAAGAGCTTTTCCGCAAGTACTGGGCAACGGCGATTCCGCCCAACGACAATAAATTCGCCGCGTTGAACAGCGCGGTCTGGAGTGGCGGCAGCTTCATCTATATCCCCAAGGGTGTACGAGTAGAGATTCCACTGCAGGCCTACTTCCGCATCAACGCCCAGAATATGGGGCAGTTCGAGCGGACCCTCATAATCGCCGACGAAGACAGCTATGTGCACTACGTGGAAGGCTGCACAGCACCAACCTATACCTCGGATAGTTTGCACAGCGCGGTGGTCGAGATCTTTGTCCATCGGAACGCTCGTGTTCGCTACACGACCATCCAGAACTGGTCGAAGAACGTCTACAACTTGGTGACTAAGCGAGCGATGGCCTATGAGAACGCCACCATGGAATGGGTCGACGGCAACTTAGGAAGTCGCTTGACCATGAAGTATCCGGCGGTCTGGCTGATGGGTGAGCATGCTCGTGGCGAAGTGTTGTCGGTGGCATTTTCCTCCAATGGGCAGCATCAGGATGCGGGCGGCAAGGTGGTGCACGTGGCTCCCAACACCTCTTCGCAGATCATATCGAAATCCATCTCAAAGGGGACTGGGCGTTCGAGCTATCGTGGCCTGCTCAAGGTGAACAAGGGCGCGACCAACGTCAAGTCAAATGTACGCTGTGACGCGCTTTTGTTGGACGAGGCAAGCCGCACCGACACCTATCCCTATATCGAAATCGAGGAAGAGGATGTGGAGATCGGCCATGAGGCCACCGTCTCCAAGGTTGGTGAGGAGCAGCTCTTCTACTTGATGAGCCGTGGGCTAAGCGAGAGTGAGGCCTACAGCATGATCGTGAGCGGCTTCATCGAGCCGATCGTCAAGGAGTTGCCGCTCGAGTACGCGGTCGAGCTGAACCGGCTGATCCAGCTGGAGATGATCGGATCTGTGGGCTAAGCGGCCCCAAATACCACCAACCGGTTGTTGGGCGGAGTGGCGTGCAGGCTGCTCCGCCCAACGCTGTCCGCAGTGTATGAGCGCGCTGGCGAATGGCCTAAGCAAGCAGTGAATGACCGATTGACCTTTGTACCAATGACTGCATGGCAATAATGAAAGTGAGCCGACCTTCTATGACTGCCCCAACGGCCAGGCGAGGCTTTACTGAAGACGCGATGGCCGAACTTATACAGCGTCGCGCTGAACCGGAGTGGATGACTGAGCGGCGTCTGGAATCCTTCCGGATATACCAGGAGCTTCCGATGCCGACTCAGCAGGACGAAGAGTGGCGGCGTACCAGCCTACGGGATATACATCTGGAGGATGTGGAGCTCAAGACCGAGTGGAAGGGACCGGTGGGGACGCTGCTGCCCGAGGCCGAGCGTAAGGAAACGTTTGGAGGCTTCCTTGGCATACACGACGGCCGGAGGGTGGAGTACCGCGTCACCGATGAGCTAGCCGCCCGGGGAGTCATCTTCACCGATATGGCAACCGCGGTACGCGAGCATGCCGACCTAGTGCGCGAGTATTTCATGACTATGTGCGTGCCGCCCGCCGACAGCAAATTTGCCGCGCTGCATGGCGCCTTCTGGGATACGGGAACCTTCCTCTACGTTCCCAAAGGCGTAGCGGTAGAGTTGCCGCTGCGTACCATAGTTTCGGCCAGCATGGATGGTACCGCCAGCCTGGCTCACACTCTCATCGTGTTGGACGAGCGAAGTCAGGCCACGTTTGCCGAGGATTTCACCTCGCCGCTGACCGGGCGGGCCGGATTCAGCAGCCGGGTCACCGAGATCATTCAGAGAGCCGAATCGAATCTGCATTATGTTGGTCTGCAGCGGTGGGGGAAGTCGGCGCTGGACTTTCACACTGAGCGGGTGATGCTCGACCGGGACAGCACCGTCATCTTGCAGACAGTTGAGCTTGGGAGCCGTCTCTCCAAGGGACGAGTCGAAGCCATACTGCACGGCAATGGGGCTACTGCCAAGTTACTGGGGTTGTACGTGGAGGATGGCCGGCAGCATCTTGACCGGTATACTTTGCAGGATCATCGTGCCGCTAATGGTACGAGTGATCTGCTATTTAAGGGTGTGCTGACCGACAAATCGCGTTCGGTCTTTTCCGGCATGATACGGGTGCGTCCCGAGGGCAAGAAGACCGCGGCTTACCAGCAAAACCGCAACCTGCTGCTAAGCCCAGGCGCACGGGCGGACTCCATTCCCAATCTGGAAATCGGCGCCAACGACATCATAGGCTGCAGCCATGGGGCCACCATCGGCAAGGTGGACGAGGAACAACTCTTCTATCTGATGTGCCGCGGCCTCTCCCGAATTGATGCGACTCATCTCATCGTTGAGGGTTTTGTTGACCCGCTGATTGAGCAGGTGCCGATCGCCGGGCTTCGCGAGGCGTTGCGGCAGGATGTTGCCGCCCGTGTCAGCGTGCTGCAGGCGCAATAGGCAGCCTCGATATACGTAGCCGGTGGGCCGGCAGCGGCCGCATGGCAGTAAACAAGTACGTAGATACGCGAGCGAGTGAGTGAGGAGTTAGGGTAGTTGCATGGCTACGGTTGTGGTCGTAGGCCGGGAGGAGGATGCCCAGCCCGGGCAGGCGCTACGAGTGGTCGCCGGTGGCGTGCCCATCGCCATCTTCAATGTGCATGGTGAGTTGTACGCCATCGGCGACACCTGTACGCACGAAGAATTCTCCCTTTCGGACGGTGAGCTGGTGGATGATTATACTATCGAGTGCGCACTGCATGGAGCTCAGTTCGATGTGCGAACTGGGGAGGCGCTGTGCCTGCCGGCGACTGAACCGGCAGGCAGCTACCCCGTCTGGGTTGAGGACGGCGAGCTCAAGGTTGAGATAGAGGAATAGTCTCAGCCTGTTTTTTCGGATATGCTTGTAAGTAGGAGCTAGTGCCTGGCGCAGCAAATGCGTCCCTATTTGCATGAGGTTTGGAAAGGCAAGGTACACCATGAGCAAGCATCCTCTAAAGTTGGGATACAAAGCTTCAGCCGAACAGTTTGGGCCGCGCGAGCTGCTTGACTTCACGATGCAGGCGGAACAGCTCGGTTTCGACAGCGCCTGGATCAGTGATCACTTCCAGCCCTGGCGCCACACGAACGGTCATGCTCCCTTCGCGCTCTCCTGGCTGGGGGCCGCAGGGCAGCGCACCGAGCGCATAGTGCTGGGGACCAGTGTTCTTACGCCGACGTTTCGCTACCAGCCTGCCATTGTCGCCCAGGCCTTTGCGACCCTGGGCGTCCTCACCCCTGGCCGGGTAATTCTGGGCGTGGGAACTGGTGAATCGCTCAATGAGGTTGCCGCGACGGGCGTGGAGTGGCCCGAGGCCAGAGAGCGGTTGGCGCGCCTACGGGAAGCGGTGGGCCTGATACGGCGGCTCTGGTCAGAAGAGTTTGTCACCTTTGAGGGGACGTACTATCGCACGCGCAACGCGACTATCTATGACCGGCCGGACCAGCCTGTACCCATCTACGTCAGTGCAGGCGGACCGGTTGCCGCGAAATACGCGGGTCAAGTTGGTGACGGCTTTATCTGTACATCCGGGAAGGGCGATAGCCTATACCGTGATCAACTCCTTCCAGCGGTGGAGGAGGGAGCAAAACAAGCAGGGCGTGATCCAGAGACGATCGTGCGCACTATTGAGATGAAAGTCTCTTATGATACCGATCGTGACCGGGCGCTGGCCGACACCCGCATCTGGGCCGCGCTGGCGCTTCCCGCAGAAGATAAGGTCGCCATTGACGACCCGCGCGAGATGGAGCGCAAGGCCGAAAGCGTTGCCGACCAGGCGCACCGTCGCTGGCTGGTCTCCAATGACCCAGAGGAGCACATCGAGCAGATTCGTCCCTACATTGACCTGGGGTTCACCCACTTGATCTTCCACGCCCCGGGTGACGATCAGTCGCGCTTCCTGCAACTCTATGCCCGGGATATCTTGCCCCGCCTGAGAGCGCGCTGGGGGTAGAAAGTAGTTCTGCAAAATAGAGACATGCGTACGCATGTGCAGACAAGTCTCTCTCTCCTTGACAGGAGAAGCTCGTAGATGGTACACTTGTTCTAGCAAGCTACTGGTGAGGAAATCACCTCCGGCAGGTATCCTGCGCAGATCGCAGAGAAAGGCGAGGCATGGTCAGCGATGGTGGTCCGGCGCGCGTATAAAACTGAACTCGCCTTGACTGATCGACAGGCGACTGCCTGCAAGCGGCATGCCGGCGCGGCTCGGTGGGCCTACAACTGGGGCTTGCAGATCAAGCAGGACCGGTATCGGGCCACCAAGAACAGCCCGACGGCCTATGACCTGCACCGCGAACTCAACGCCTTGAAGAAGACGGACGTGCCCTGGATGTACGAGGTGTCCAAGTGCGCCCCCCAGGAAGCGCTCAGAAACCTCGATACTGCCTTTACCAACTTCTTCCGCCGGTGCGCCTGCAAGAAGCAGGGGAAGTGGAAGGGCAAGCTGGGCTACCCGCGCTTCAAGACCAAGAGGAAGGGACTGGGCAGCTTCCGGCTCACCGGCTCCATTGTCGTGTCGGCGGAGGCGATCAGCTTGCCCCGGTTGGGCAGCCTCCGACTCAAAGAACATGGCTATCTCCCAACTGGCGGGGTGAAGATCCTCTCGGCGACAGTGCGTGAGCAGGCCGGACACTGGTATGTGAGTGTGCAGGTCGAGCAGGAGCAGATGGTGCCCACGAACGCTGGTCCGGTGGTCGGCATTGATCTAGGGATCACGCATCTGGCCACCCTCTCCGATGGGACGGTGATCCCCAACCCTCGGCATCTGAAACGGCGCCTCAAGAAACTCAAGCGCTTCCAGCGAATGGTAAGCCGGCGGAAGAAGGGTGGCAAGAACCGCAAGAAAGCGGTCCGCAAGCTCGCGAGGCTGCATCGGCAGATCAAGAACCAACGACGCCATACGCTGCATCAGGTGACCACCAGACTGGCGAAAACCAAGTCGGTGCTGGTGATCGAAGACCTGAATGTGAGTGGTATGCTCAAGAACCATCGTCTGGCGCAAGCCATTGGCGATGTTGGGTTCTATGAGTTCAAGCGGCAACTGCTCTACAAAGCTGCCTGGTATGGGGCTCGGGTGATCCTAGCGGACCGGTGGGAGCCCTCCAGCAAGCGGTGTAGTGGCTGCGGGTGGGTAGACGCAGAGCTGACCCTCTCCACCCGCACGTTTACGTGCCAGCAGTGCGGTCGAGTTATTGACCGCGATCTGAATGCCGCAATCAATCTTGCCAAACTGGCCGACAGTTCGCCGGACAGTCAAAACGCCTGTGGAGCAGCCAGCTCTGGCGCGTGGTCTGGGCCGCGCGTGCAACTGGCGGCGGTGAAGCAGGAACCAAACACCAGGTCTGGCGTGTCCACATCTGGGTAAGTTTTGGAGAACGGTAGACTCGTATAAACTCGGATACAGTGAGGAACCAGCCGCTTGCCGGCTGAGCCGCATAGTCGCGGAGTAGCGGAGTCGCGCACAGCTAGCCTGGTACAAAGACGGTATTCGAACTGATCTGATGCCCATCTATGGTGGTGGTGGCGTAGACGTAAACCGGCGAACTGGGTGCCGCGCCATAGAAAAGCGTAAAACTGGCCAGGCCATTGGCGTCGGTGGTGGCAACATTACTGCCGCTGCCTTTGGCCAAATTGCTGCGTGCGAAGCCATTGCTCGAGGAGACCTGGACCGCGACATTCCTCATTGGCCTATTGGTTTCGTTGCTGGTGTTTATGGTTACTCGTACATAGACCTGTATTGAGCCGGAAGCAGGCGGAGACATACTTGAGACCCAGACTCCAAGAGTATATGTTGGCAGGCCCGGTGCTGGAGTATACCCAGAGTTTTCCTGCTGAATGACAATTGGATTGGCGTTACGAGCGGTGCCGGTGACGAGCGGCAATCCAGCTCGGCTGGCCGCTCGCGCCGCAATAAGGAACACGAACAGGCTGGCCATCACAATAAGAATGATCGTGAGAATGACTCGCGGTGTTATCCCCATCCACCTGGCCCAGAATCGACTCTCCCACTGACGCTCATACCAGTGGAAGCCTTCGTCTCTATGGCGTCGGCGGCGCTGTCGTTCGTGTCTCTCCGCTTTGGCATTCCCATATGGGAGAGTTAACCCAGCTCCGAGCGACCTGTTTGACCTGGTGTCGCGCCCGCTCCCAGGAGGCTCCGGAGGCGCTGGCGCCGATCCGAGAGGTGCTACCGCACTTGCACTTGGAGACTCCTGGCTCGCGCTTTCTGGAGCAGATGGGAGACTCTGTCGCCATGAGCTGGGGTCGTCAGGTCGTCGTCGATTAGCCGATTTTGCCGATTTATTTATGGACACGGTGATACCTCCGCAGGAGGGGCTGTTGGGAATGATGGTTTATGGAACGGGCAGCTACTCATTCCTACTCGCAGGAATACCGCCACGAGCAACGTC
>JBKQTH010000368.1:0-16397 GCA_052143275.1 Ktedonobacterales bacterium
GACGGCCGTCATTTCTGCCCAGAGAGCACCAGTTAAGGCCAGCTATGGCACGGCTACGCCGACACCGTGATCGAAGACCATAGCGCCACCCAGATACCCAGTAATAGCCAGCAATACCACACTCACCACGCTGGCCAGCAGATAAAGCGTAGCGACGAGACGCGGCAGCGGCTTCACCTAGAGCGCCGGCAGCAATACCTGTAGCTGTCCGTCCAAGCGAACCAGCGACGCTTCACTACCAGGCAGGACGGTACCTAGCCACTGTAGTAGTTGCGGCAAGAGCCAGATGAGTCGCAGCAGCAGAAGTACCCTAACTATCCATTAACTGCGGCAATCAGATAGATCAGAGACGACGTACTCAGCCGCCCACGGTAATCGCTCCGGTCGCCTGATTTACCTTCACCGGAACACTGGCGAGGGCCGAAGGCGCAGGTCCCTGTACCACGGCTGCGCCATGAGCCGGATCGTAGGCGGCACCATGGCAGGGACACAGCAGCAGCTGGCTGCTGGGGTCATATTGTACTGTACAGCCGGCATGGGTACAGACGGCATCGAAGGCGGCAAAAGTGCCGCTCGAGAGATGCACGAGAACGCCAGGGTCGCCGGTGGCCGGCACAGTGAAACTCACCGAGCTGTTGTCGGGGACCTGGCTGACCTCCGCGATCGTGCTCGTCCCTCCGGCAGCCGAGGTGCCGACCGCATTGCCGGTACTTCCACTTGAGGACCCCGAATTCGACACCGAACCGGAACCGCCTGCACCGCCGCTGCTATCGCCGCCGCGCAGGAGTGAAATCACGAACACCAGACCCAGCGCACCCGCTACGCCCAGGGCCGCGCCACGGAAGAAATCGCGTCGGCTCTGAGCGCGCGCGTAGGCGGCACCTCGCCCGCGTTGTGGCTGCATGGAACGTCCCAGGCTCTGCCCGCTACGCTGGCTCCGTGCGACTCCTACGATATCGTTACCGCCGGCAGTCGGCGTTTTGCCCACTCCGAGCGCTACCCAGACGATCTGGTCAGCAACCTCCCTGGACCCATCAGGCACGCGGGCGAGTACCCATCTGGCCAGCCGGGCATCGAGCACCGGCCAACCCCCAGCTACCGGTCCAGCCAGAACAATCACGGTCCAGCCAAAGAGAAAGACGATGTCTGACCCGTAAAAGTACGGAGAGACGCGCCAGCTGGCCGACAGAAAGAAGACCAGGCTCAACAACGCTCCGAAAAACGCGGCCGGGCGCACCAGCACTCCCACCAGCACTCCCAGACCTATAGCCAGCTCGCCCCAGGCAATCAACCCGCCAAAGAATGTCGCATGCGGCAAGACGAGCTGAGTCAAGAGACCATGCAGCGGCGATCCGTGAGTGAAGCCGGACATCTGCCTGCCGATATACCCCACCGCCTTCGGGTCAAAATACTGGGGATCGGTAAGTTTCTGGATGCCAGCGTACGCAAACGTGACGCCCAAGAAAAGGCGTAGAGGGAGCGCTACCCAGGCCGGCATGGTGATCTTCGACCACCTGGTCGGAGACACGGGTTCAGGGCGCACAGGTGCTAGAGGAGCAACGGGTGCGGGGTTCTCGGACACCCGCGGTCTCGGCCACTGAGCAGGTCGCCGAATCGGTTGTTTCTTCATACGTATCATCTCTAAGGGAAACAGTGCACAGGTGGGTATGCCGGCATGCAGCCCTCTCTAGACGATAGCACAGCTACTTTAGAGGTTACTGGTAATCCACTGAGAAAACTCTCATAGTGCCCATCTCCCCTGGAATGTCGGCGACGGAATGGGTACATTCATGGGCTCGATGATACAATGAAGCTCCGGTACTTACGTCCATGTGCGAGAGTCCATGTGCGAGAGTCCATGTGCGAGTCAACAGTAGCCCTAAGGGATGAAAGCACGATGCGGGTCTTGCTGGTTGAAGATGAGGTACGCCTGGCACGAAGTTACCAGCGGAACCTCGAAGATGAAGGGCATGTGGTAGCGGTCTGTTACGACGGTGAAACCGCCTACCAGCGAATCGTGGAGGAGAGCGACCACTTTGACGTCGTCGTCCTGGATATAGTGCTGCCGAAAATGAACGGCATCGAGGTCTGCCGGGCGGTGCGGGCAGAGCATATACGGGTACCAATCCTGCTGCTTACCGCCCTGGACCAGACGGAAGAGAAGGTGGCCGGCCTGGATGCTGGAGCCGACGATTATCTAACCAAGCCTTTCCCATTGGCAGAACTACTGGCCCGACTTCGCGCCCTGGCTCGCCGGCCGTATCGCTTTGATCCTGTGGCGGAGGCCACCCAGCTGCAGAGTGGAGATTTGACGGTAGACGTGCTTCGGCATGAGGTCTGGCGCGGCAATACGCTGATTCCGCTGACCGCGCGTGAGTTCGTTCTGCTGGAGTTCCTGGCGCGGCATACCGGGCGGGTGCTGACGCGCCACCAGCTCATCGAGCGTGTCTGGCCGGACGGCACTGAGGCCGGAAGTAATGTGCTCGATACCTACATGCATTACCTGCGGGAGAAGATCGATCGCGCCTTCCCGACGAAACTGCTGCATACCGTGCGCGGAGTGGGGTATATGCTAAAGCTGTCACCGGAAACATCAGACACCGATGAATCTCCGGGAGGTCCGTCGTGAGGTTTTTCGGCCGCTCCCGACCGTCTCCTACACCGGTAACGGGGCATGCTCCTCTCTTCTCCCACGCGCGAAACACCGTCACCAGCTCCCATCCATTCGTGGTAACTCTTCGGCGGCTGATGCTCATCAATATGCTGGTCGTCTCGGGAATCCTGGCCATCATGGCTCTCTCGGTGTATGCCTGGGAATTGCATGCCAGTGACCAGCAGGTGAATGAGCAGTTGATGCAGACAGTGACGCCAGAACTCCAATCAGACCTACTCGCCAGCGTTGGACACAGCTCGCCGCCGGAGGACGATGATGCCGGCGATGAGGCGGCTCAATATGAGCCGTCAAGTCCTAACATATTCACCATCGGCATAGATCAGCGCGGTCACGTGGTCTTCGATCCGGGAAATGTCCGCGCGCAGGGACTGCCCGATCTCGCCGCGGCCTGGCCGGTTCTGCGCGGCCGGAAGGCAAGCACGTTGGTAACGATTGGCGACGACGCCACCGCGTACCGGCTCTATACCGTCCCGGTCAGATCTCATGGCCAGATCATCGGCGTGCTGCAGATTGGACAATCGCTGGCGGCGCGTGAGCGCCAGCTCGGGGACCTGCGCATTATTCTTCTCTGCGTGGGCGCCGGCGTGCTGCTTCTCACCGGTATTGCCAGCCTGTACCTCGCCGGACGAGCGCTCAGACCAATGCAACTCGCCTACGAGAGGCAACGCCAGTTCGCCGCCGCGGCGTCGCATGAACTCCGTACGCCACTGGCTATCGTGCGGTCACAGGCGGAACTGGTCGAACGAGCGCTGCGTCGGGCGATAGCTGGTGATACCGGTAACCTGGAGAGAGCAAGACGGCTCGAGATGTCCGAGACAGATGTAGCCGACATCCTCACCGAGGTCGACTATATGAGCCGTCTGGTCCGGGATCTGCTCGTGCTGGCACGCGACGACGGCGACCATCGCACGATCGCGAGTGAACTCATAAATCTGTCCGCACTGGTCTCTGAGACAACTCGCAAGATGATGCCTCAGGCCAAGTCTGCCGGCATATCACTCCAGTTGGAGGCGGAAACGGCAGGCCCCGCCGACGAGGTAGCTGATGTCTACGTGCGCGGCGACACCGACCGGCTGCGCCAACTCATCCTGGCGTTACTGGAGAACGCGCTTCGCTACACCTCACGAGGTGGCAGCGTACGGGTCAGCGTCGCCGTCCACAGCGGACGACATTTCCTCATCGGGCACCGGCAGGTTGCCCAACTGAGTGTCGCCGATACCGGCAAGGGTATAGCGCCCGAAGTCCTTCCGTATATCTTCGAGCCGTTCTATCGCGCATCCACTGAAACGAACAGCCACGGAGGAGCCGGGCTTGGATTGGCGCTTGCCCGCTGGATCGCCAACGCTCACGGCGGAGAGATTGCCGTCGACAGCGAAGTCGGCATAGGGACCCGCTTCACCGTCCTGCTGCCAGTTGTTCCCAGTTCCTCCCATCAAGCCGCGCTTGAGCGCCACTAAAGCTTTCTCCCCTCATACCCTGCGCGGCTCAGCATGGCGAAGCAGTACATCGCCTCGTACCGGCTGCGGGTGGTGGTCTGTGCCTGCTGGCGCGTGGCTTCGTGCTCGGAACGGAGTGGAGCAGTCGCTACGTGTCTCTGGCCAAGGGGGCGCGATCGTCAGATGGTGGACAGCCGACGCATGGCGCCGCACCGCCTCCTCGATGAATTCATCTGGGTTCTCGGATGAGGTAAAAACGGTCAGCCACAAAGCGCGTGTAGTGGCAATCCCAGAACGATGCTGTATGTGATGGAGCTGTGAGGAGCCGGACACTTCCTGTGAGAATCTCGTGAGTGTCAACGGATACGGTGGTATTTGGCAATATTCTCGGCAGATCATCTGAGTGCTGCCCATAGTACAGAGAGCGTTCGTACCAGCTTATGAATCCTACCGTTGAATCCTTGGAGACCTATATGCGGCAAAGCATGAACATGACCCTACCCGCCGATAACATTCAGGAGCCACTAGCAGTGGGAAAGTCTACCAGCGACCTCGCGATCTCAACCTACGGCTTGACCAAGCACTTTGGGCCGCAGGTCGCCGTAGAGTCCCTCAGCATCGGTATCCCACGTGGCGTTACCGCGGGCTTCGTTGGCCCCAATGGTGCCGGCAAGACCACGACCATTCGCCTCCTGCTGGGGCTGCTGCGGCCGACCGCCGGCAGCGCCACCGTGCTAGGCGCTGACATTGGCCACCCCGAGGCCTATCTGCCGCGCGTCGGTGCACTTATCGAGGGGCCGTCCTTCTATCCCAATCTTAGTGGACGCCAGAACCTGGAGGTACTGGCCACCCTCGGCGGTCACCTCCATTCCCGTGTCAAGCAAGTGCTGGAGGTGGTCGGCCTCAGCGACCGCGCGGAAGATCCCGTCAAGAGCTACTCTCTAGGCATGAAACAGCGGCTGGGCGTGGCTACCGCGCTACTACCCGATCCCGAGCTCCTGATCCTCGATGAGCCGGCCAATGGCCTGGACCCGGCAGGTATCATCCAGATACGTGACCTGATGCGCGAACTGCGCGACCACGGCAAGACCATCTTTATCAGTAGTCACCTCCTGGGAGAGCTGGAACAGGTGGCTGATTGGCTGGTGATGCTCAACCATGGGCGTGCGGTGTTCACCGGCTCGCCCCAAGAACTGGTGGGCGGCCATTCGGAGCTGGTCGTCGCTGCCGAGGAGCCAGCACAGCTAGAGTCCGTGGCCAAATTGGCCACCAAGGCAGGCTACGCGGTTACTCGGGAGAATGACACCTTGCGCATCACCTGTCCTCCCAGCTTTGCCGCCGAGCTGAACCGCCAGGCCATGCAGGCAGGGATCACCCTGGTGGAGTTGCACCACAGCCAGGCAAGCCTGGAAGAGGGTTATCTGGCTCTCTTGAGAGGAGGGCACTAACATGCTGCTACCCACGATACGCGCATTTCAAAGCGAGCTGATCAAGTTCCGCCGCTGGAGCGTCCTCGCCGGTGGGGCGGCGATGAGCGCCTTTACCGCCTTCTTTGTCTTTGTCGCTCTGGCCCGGATCTCGAGCGGCGGTAGGCTGTTCCGTGGCCTGGACCCACAGCTACCCACTGTACAGGGGTTGACGGCACTCCTGGGAGGTGCCGCTGAGATCGTCACGGCCATCGCCATCATTATCGTGGCGGCCAATGTCGGCGCCGAATGGTCGCAGGGCACGATTCGGAATCTGTTGGTGCGACAGCCGGACCGACTGCAGCTACTGGCCGGAAAGATGCTCGCGCTGCTACTGTTTGTCCTGCTGGCCGCCACGCTCGCCCTCTTCATCGGGGCGGGGGTCGCCCTCGTGGCGGCGCATGCCTACGCGATCTCCACTACTGCCTGGACCTCCGCGCAGGGAGTGAACAACTTCTTTAGCTTCTTAGGCAACCGGCTGATCGGCATCGTCGGCTTTAGCTTCCTCGGGATGCTCATCGCGGTGCTCACGCGCTCGGTAGCCGCCGCTGTCGGTCTCTCGCTGGCCTATGTGTTGGTGGTCGAGAGCTTGATTTATGCGGTATGGCCAGAGGGTGCCCAGTGGGGACCTGCGCACGTGTTTGGCTATCTGACGACCAGCGCCTCGGCGCCTGTGAGCTATGGAGCCGCCTTGGGCGTTGCGTGGCTGTGGATGCTGGGGTTTGCAGTGGTGAGCGGCTTGGCATTCGAACGGATGGACATCACCGCGTAGCCACGCGCCTTGCCCCAGAAGACATGGCAAGAAGAGGAGAGCGGTGATGAGCCAGACCAAGGTACCTAAGTAGCCGTGCATATGGTACTGGGAAGTGTGTCATCAGGCCCGATGACAAGGAGAAGCTCAGCCATCGCAACGTCGAGCGACTCCTCAAGCTGCCGTCAGCATAGCCGGAGTGTGGATGGCCTTGTCCAGTTCCTGTGCCTGTTCGAGAGGAGTTGCCATCTATGTCGCTCATGAAAGCTGTACGCGTGCCGGCACCTGGAGCAGAGTTTGAGCTGGTTCATATCGAGATTCCACAGCCGGATACGGGCGAAGTCCTGCTCAAAGTCGAAGCCTGCGGAGTGTGTCACGGCGACGCCATTGTCAAGCAGGGCTCGTTTCCCGGACTTCGTTATCCTCGAGTACCCGGCCATGAAGTCGTCGGGGTAATCGAGCGGCTGGGATCGCCCTCGGCTGACTGGCAGGTGGGCCAACGCGTGGGCGTGGGCTGGCAGGGTGGGCATTGCTTCCACTGCCGCGCCTGCCGCCGCGGAGAGTTCGGAGCCTGTGAGCGCGGCCTGACTACCGGTCTCTCCAGCGATGGTGGCTATGCCGAGTATATGCTCGCCCGCATGGAGGCGCTGACCGCCATTCCCGACGAGCTCTCCGCGGTGCAGGCGGCACCTCTGCTCTGCGCCGGGTCGACGACATTTGGAGCCTTGAAGAACAGTGTGGCCAGGGGCGGCGACTTGGTAGCTCTGCACGGTCTTGGCGGACTCGGCCACCTGGCAGTGCAGTATGCCGTGAAGCTTGGTTTCAGGACGGCAGTACTCTCACGCGGCACCGAAAAGGAGCAGCTGGCCCGAGAGTTGGGCGCGCAGGTCTACATCGATACCAAGACGCAAGATGCAGCACAGGCGCTCTCGGAACTGGGAGGCGCACGGGTTATCCTCTGCATGGCACCGAGTAGCCAGGATATCTCCCCACTCGTTGGTGGGCTCGGCCGCGGTGGCGAGCTCGTCATCATTACGTTCGTGAATGAGCCTCTGCGGGTGTCTCCCATGCTGCTGATGCGCGGCAGCCGCTCGATCAGGGGCTGGGTCGGGGGCAATGGCGAGGACACGCTGCGCTTCAGCCTGCTCTCCGGCGTCACGCCCATGGTGGAAGTGTTTCCTCTGGAGCAGGCGGCGGTGGCCTTTGAACGTATGATGTCGGCCCAGGTGCATTTCCGGGCAGTTCTGCAGATGGGAGAGACAAGCGAATGAACTACGATGAACTCCTCGAGTTAATGCAAGACAGACAGTCGGCCCGCATCCCGTTCGACCAGGCACGTCCCGTTCCCGATGGAGATCTGCGTCGGATCTTGGAGGCGGCTCGCTGGGCACCTAGCGCACACAATATGCAGAACTTCCAGATCGTCGCCGTCGACGACCCCATGGTTCTGGAGAAGATAGGAGCCATACCCTCCCGCATCTCGGACGTGTTCTTGCGGGAGAATTACCAGCAACTCTCCTTCACGGAGGCCGAGCTGCTCCAGAAGAAGGTCGGGTTACTGGCCACGATGTTCCCGCCGTCCTGGCGGGATCCTGACCGGCTCGAAGAGACCGTTCGCGAGAGCGAGAGCCAGCCGGCACCCTTGCGCCAAACACTACAAAGTAGCCCGCTGCTGCTGATCGCCCTCTCGGATGCCAGCAAGCGGGCGCCGGCGTCGGAAGGGGATGTGCTGGGGATCATGAGCCTCGGCTGCCTCATGGAGAACATGTGGCTCATGGCACAGGCTCTGGGCATCGGTTTCCAGATTATGAGCGTCTTCAGCGCACCCGTGGTAGAAGCCGAGGTCAAAGGTCTGCTCGCCATTCCTGACTATTTTAAGATCGCCTTTGCCGCTCGCCTGGGCTATCCTAGCAGCTCGGCTCCGCTGCACTACCTGAGGATACGCCGGGACGTGGAGGTGTTTACCTCTCGGAACAAGTTCGGCAATCGAGAATGGGGCGAGCATCCATTGGCGACTCCAACGCCCTAGGGACTCGCCAGTCCCAGATCAATTCCGAGGAAACGGCCGAGCAGTCGAGAGCGCCAGATCCACCGGACCGTGAAGAGCCATAGCGCTACCGCGCCGGCGACCAGCGCATATTCCGTGAGCCCCATGGGCGAGAGCAGGAAGAGGTTACGAAGGCGCGGCACCAGGCTTATAAGCACAAAGGTTCCGAGTAGTCCGATGGCCAACCAGGTGGGCCGCCAGTCACCGCTCAGCGTACTGCCGCCTACCCACCACTCGGTTGGCGGCTGGACAAAGACGATCAGCAGCAGCCCAGTGCAGACCAGGAACGCGGTCAAGGTGGTCTCCGCGATTGCCGGGACATTCTGAGGAGACACTGCGATACCCCCGAGAGTATTCAGGCCACCAGCTCCGGTGTGGTGCAGCAGATACATACCGACAAACAGGAGTAAAGCAAAGACGCTGGTAACCACTACTGGAGGTAGAATAAAGTGAGCCAGCGCCTGCACCAGACCGGTGCGAGGCATCGGTACGGGCCGCGCCCAGATGACCAGCAGCACTGTGGGGATCCCGACCGAGAACAGCGTGACGATGGAACTCTGCCGCAACTCCAAGGGAAAGGCTCCCACGACCAGCGCTGAGAAGATCACCAGGCCAACCGTGCTGATGCGCGTCAGGAACAACTTGAGGATGTTCTGCATACCGCTCTGAATTCGTTGCCCCTCGGTCACCGCCGGAACCAACACTGCAAAGGAATCCTCCATCAACACGACGTCAGCCACGCTACGTGCTGCCTGGCTACCCCCTTGCATGGCTATAGCCAGCTGGGCTTGCTTCAGTGAAAGCACGTCGTTTACGCCGTCTCCAATCATGGCCACATAGTAGCCCAGTTCACGAAGGGCCGCTACCAGGCGCGCCTTCTGCTGTGGAGCGATCCGTCCAAAGATCGTGGCCGACTCGGCAGCCGCCGAAAACTCAGCCTCACTCATCTTTTCCAGCTCGAGCCCCGAAACCACCCCGTCTTCGGACTCTACCACTCCAGCCTCTCGCGCCAGAGCCGCCACTGTCTCCGGGTCGTCGCCGGAGATGATCTTGGGGCGGACGCCGGCCTGCATAAAAGCCGCGAGGGTTTGCCGCGCCTCGGGTCGAAGCTCGTCGCGCAAGCTGACCAGCCCGAGTGGTTGCATGCCTTCCGGAAGCCGCGAGGCATCGCCACAATCGACCAGTGCGGTACCCCCAGGCTGGTGGGCTACCAGTAGCACTCGCAGCCCCTGCTGTGCCAAGGTGCGAACCTGCGAGGCAATGCTCTGCCACTGGCCAGACATCGGGTCAGCAGCATCCTTGAGGTAGCTTTTGAGCATTTCTGGAGCTCCCAAGGCATACACGCCGCGCAGAAGAAACTCAGCGTGTGCCTGGTCTGACATCGACCCGGTGTTGTGCGCATGCTCCCTGCCTGGCTCACCGGAGAACACTTGCGAGCTCCACTTTCGCGCTGACGAGAAGGGGATTTCGGCTAGGAGCTCCTGACGATGGGCAGGCCAGGCAGCCGCGAGCGCCTCGGTGGTCTTGGTAGTACTGGTGGCGCTGGCTGCCATAGTCCCGAGCACTCTGGCAAGCTCAGCGCGCGATATGCCGCCGAGTGGGTACAGGTCACTCACCTGCATACGGTTGGTGGTAAGGGTACCAGTCTTATCCAGACACAGTACGTTGACATGGCTGAGCGACTCAATGGCGTTGGCCTGGTGTACCAGTGCGCCAAAGCGCAGGATGCGCACCGCGCCCAAAGCGTATGCCACTGCGATAGATAGGAACAGACCATTGGGCACCAGTCCGGCAACAATCGTGGAGTTTTCGACGCTCTCGGAGAGGTTGACCTGCCGGAGCAGCGACATAAGCACCAGCAAGAACTCGAAGTACAGCACAATCAGCAGCACAATGCGCAGAACCAGGTAAATCTCCTGCTGAAGTGGGGTCAGTATGCGCCGAAAGGCGCGCGCACCCGTGGTAATCTGGCCGGCCACGCTGCTCTGCCCAATCTGGCCAGCCACGTATCGAGCAGTACCAGTCACGCAGAAGGTTCCTGCATACACTTTGTCGCCTGCCTGCTTGGAGACGGGGTTGGATTCTCCAGTCAGCAAGGACTCGTCTATGGTGATCTTGCCCGCGCCCCCTAGCACTCCGTCGGCTACTATCTGGTCTCCCGGCTGCACCACCAGAACATCGCCAGCTACGAGCGCGTCAGGCGCCAAAACCTGCTCTTTACTGTCGCGTATCACGGTGGCGGTTGGACGGGTAAGGAGCGCGATTCGGTCAAGGGTGCGCTTGGCGCGTACCTCCTGCACGACACTGACCAGCACATTCAGTACGATCACACCAGTCGAGACCAGCGCGTCGCCAACTCGACCCAGCAGCAGAAGGGTGAGTCCCAGCCCAAAAAGACACATATTGATGAAGGTAAAGACATTCTCTCTGAGAATCTCCCAGTACGTACGGCTTGGCGCCGGCCTTTTTCGGGGCTGTGGGTTTTCGGTACGTCGAGCCTGCACCTCTGCCTGCGACAAACCCTCTTCAAGCAAAGTCCGCTCGGGAATGGCAATGAGGTTTTCCTGCTGCGTCATCGTCTACTACTTTGGCAAAATTGGCCTCTATTACTGGTTTACTATACCCCCAATCCGCCATGTGTGGCCTTGTACGCCGCCATCATATGCCACTGCCAACCGCGCGGCCGGCTTACCGCCGAGACGGTGGGGTGGGACGAGCGGGATACGGCGTCTCTTCCGGTAACCAGAGCATGCGAATGAGCGTCATCAGTATCACCGAGATCGTGGCGCCCAGGTACATCAGAATCATCCAGGGCTGGCTGCTGTCGCTTCCAGCCAGAACGCCATGCAAAGTGACTAGCAGGAAGACGACAAAGCTCGTATAGTGAAGCGCTCGCCAGCTCGCGTACTTCAGGTAGCGGCGTAACCAGGAGCTGAGCAGCACGATCACCAGTCCGTAGAGGGCGAAGACGCCCAGGTCGACCGCAAACGGACGGTAGGGTTCAGCCAGCGGCACCATGAAATTGAGCAGGGAGAAAGGAATGAGAGGATCCAGAAAGAGGGAGAGCAGGTGTAGCCCTACCAGTGCGGCGACCAGTAACGCCAGGAACTGGTGCACCTCGTCCAGAACCCAGGAGGCGCGTGACCCGAAGAGTCTCACCAGTGAGCGAGAGATTCCCAGGAGCACCACCACAGTCAGAACAATGTAGGCGGAGAGCGCAGCCGCCCGTGTCACATACCAGAAGAAAGGATTCGCCGTGGTCGCCGAAAGAAAGGATGTAGCTACGTCCCGCGACACTACCAGATGCAAGACGTGACTTTCCGCAGCGGCAAGAAACCCGCCAATGGGAATAATGTGTGAGGTAAAAGCCGGCACGTGTCTATCTCCTCTCGTCGCTATCACCGGTAGCTAGCTCAGGATACGCCAGTACTCGTACTGGGTACATTCTGGCTTGGTTGAGTAGAGAACGAGCCTGGATTGGAAGGAGACTGGCCTTGTCCAGAGGAGCCGCCGTCATCTTCGCCGCTGGGAAAGAGGTTAGGAAGCGACGGCGCGGTGCTGCCGGTCGAACTCTTCGCACTATGACTGGTGAAGTTCCAGAGGCTAAAGAAGAGTCCCAGCGTGGCTACAGCCATCCCCAGCCGCAGTCTCTTTCTGGCGCTCTGCCGATGCGCAGCCGCAGATCGTGCGCCGTTGTTGGTAGAATGCCCTGACCGCGTGAGTGGCGGACCTATGCTGGCCAGAGTGATATCTCCTAGCGGCTGAGCCACGCAGGGTAGTATATAGCCCGCTCTGCGCTCCGCCGGCGTCAGGGCATCAGTCACGCCGTTACGCACCTGGCCGGAGAGAAGACGCATCCGGCAGGTTCCGCAGGCGCCGGCGCGGCACTCGAAGTCGGGACGGTAGCCGGCGCGCTCCAGTGTCTCGATCACGGTTTCACCCGGCTTGGCGTTGAGTACGGAGCCGGAGTCGGCCAGTCGCACTCTGCCCTGACTGGTGGAGCTGCGCGCGGCAGCCGTAGACAGCACCGGTGGGCTCGCAAATACCTCAGCGTGGATGGCGGTAGCTGGCACGCCGCGGCCAAGCGCTACCGTTTCGACACTCCGCTTCAGGCCACCTGGACCACAGACATACCAATGCGCGTGAGAAGCCTGGTTTCCCAACATCGCCAGTGCCTGCTCGGCCCGAAATCTTTGACCATTGGCCGTAATATAATATCGTTGGGTAAGCCAGTGACTATCTGGGTCTAACTTGGATAATTCCTGAGCGTAGATGGCATCAGCCGGGCTATGGAAAGCATAGTGTAACCACACGCGTGGTCGCAGCGATGGTGCCAGCCGAGCCAGCGCGCGTAACATGCCGTAAATAGGCGTGATTCCACTTCCCCCAGCAACAAAGACGATCGGCATATCAGGCCGGATCGTTTCAGGCAGGGTAAATCGTCCCTGCGGCAGGCTCGCTTGCAACCGCATGCCTGGATGTATATGACTGTAGAGATAGTTCGAAACCACTCCCGCGTGCTGGCGTTTCACTGTGATTTCCCACGGGACGTCGGCACGCCCCTCTCCACAGAGTGAGTAAGATCGGTACAGGATAGACTCTGTCGTAGGAAAAGCCAGGGTAATAAACTGTCCCGGAAGATACGCCGCCGGCGCTCGGTGAGTTCCAGGAAGCGCCAGCAGCAGCGTTATAGCATCGTCCGCTGCCTGAACCACCGCCACCACTCCCACGGCGACCAAATTTCCCGGTACACGCATTGAACGATTACCTTGTAGCTTAGTCGCGCCTGACATATTCGGTCCTCATGACTTGGTGCCGCCGCACGAGCAGCCTCGTAAAAGCTAGACACACTGCGTTCCATATTTCGACTATAGCAGTGCTCGATGAGAGCTTCGTGAAAATCACCTGGAGAAATATTCAAAATTGACTGAGAAAACACTCATGTACATTTACTCGCCAGGAGGGCAGCGGAAGAGACTCTGCAGACATCTTGTCTATCCAGAAGCTTAGATCTATATCTGTGCGAATCACAGTGCTGGATGGCGACTATGTCATATGAGGTCTACTCCCACATTTGTCCTGTTGGAGAACCATTCTTCTGGCCGGCCGCCACCGATCAGGGCTGCAAGCTGACTCATGCTCTCGGCTGCTGCCTATCAGCCAGACGGGTAGCGCCAAATGTTCCAGTACCCATGCCCAAGATGACAGAAAAGGGTACTGCGACGTCCCTCAAGGGTGGTACAGAATATGCCCCTGGGCTTGCATCCACTGCCGCAGATCTTCCGAGCGGTAGATGCAATCCCCGACCATCCCCGAGCGGGAACAGCGGCGGCGAAACTTGGCCCCAGCATCTGCTGGGCGAGTTGCGGTTTGTTGGCAATCGACCTCAGGGCGCGAGAGCACCTGCCGAAGTTCCTTTATGGCAGGATGTGTAGGAAGATGGGGATGATTCCGGACGTGTTTGTCTGGTAGAAAGTCGGAGCGGAGCCACAACTCTACATCGCGTACCACCCACCGAGTTTCAAGACCCAAGGAGAGAATCGGAAGTACATCTGGACGCGGGATTAACCCAACGATGGTAGGGCGCTAGTCCACTCCCGGGAGCGAACTCGCGCGGGAATCACATGCGCCGCATGGCGGCCACCGTATCTTCAGAGTGTGGCTTTGTGAGCCACCGGGATGTGGTGGGCAGTGTCAATATGCATGCCCTGGCCACTGGTCAGCTTCCCCGTCATAGACTCACGTATCGACGAGCCGGTCCTGTACAGGGGAGTCGCCGAGATAAACAACCGGTGCCAGAGTCACCAAGAAGCTCATCCCCTTCGAGGGGATCGAGAGTGTCACCTAACGGTCATGTGGCCCTGTACTCCGCTTCCAGTCATTGTCCCCGAGCGTGTGGGCGAACTCTAGCGCAGAATCAATATAGTCATGTGGACAACCGAGCTGCCGCAGCCGCTTCCTGCAATCAGATTCTGCAGAGTAGATACTACCGTCATAGCCTCCCCTCACCAGATGCGAAATGAATGTCGCCACCACCGTTTGCACTGATGAGGTTGCCCGCTTTGGTTCATATGCTGCCATATATCCACCTTCTCTCGTATAAAGCAATGTGGTCGCTTTGGCATTCATAGTATACCTGTGTCCTCGATTACTGATACTGATGCCTACTCGCTCGGCTCCGGCAACGAGTACTGGCCCTTTGGGTTGTGCCATGAGCCATTATTTCTCCAATGGCAGCGAAGATCAATGCCTCGGGACGGGCAGGCGAACTGCCAGCCGACGCCCGACTCCGCGTCTTGAATGGGAGTTTCACTCTGGAGGATAGCGAGCAAACTGTACAAATCGAATCGTATTCAGCATTGCTAGGGCGTGGAGCAATCAGAACCGGCCAGGGCGACCCACGTTTGACAGGGCCGTATCTCGCGCATACCGCTGCGAAACCTCAAGCACACGCAGATGGCCGTAACCAGGCACTTCCTGATGGCTTAGGGAGAAGCCCTGTTGCCCATAATGAATGAAGAATGTGAGACCCATACCCCGACGCGTGACCCATTCGCCCCAGGCGCCATCTTCAAGCACTCCTGGAGACTCACGCTGCAACTCAGTGAGGAACTCGCCAGGCTCCCATTCCGACCTTCGGTAGGCGCCAGGTATAGCGTAGCTTCGGACAAAGAGCCCTGACCCTTTTCCAATCACTTCTTCCAAACAGTCTCGCAAGCTTGTCATCTTGTCTGTTCCTTCTGGCGTAGTCTTAAGGTTCACTTTAACCACTGTGGGGCAAACCGGTAGAGAAGTGTGCCCGACGCCCAGCAGCAGGAGGAATGGCGGAGGTATAGCCCGCAGAGTCAGTGGTGAAAGCCAGGGGGATAGAGCAAATAGTGTGCATGATCGCCTCGATCCTGCTCCGGCCAACGCCACGGTCAAGTGTGCCTCAAAGGACCCACGACCACGGCGCTTGCCGGAACACACTGAGTATATACCATTTTACACTATTAGTCAATCATATTTAGTCGAAGTGCATCGGCGCCTCTACACTATTTATAGATCCGCGGGTCTGCGAAGGCGGGTTGATGAGCTAACGCGCCGGCCACATCCCTTACAAAACGAGTGTGGTAGGCGGCTGATCATGCTCGCGAAGCCAGTGAAGTAGCGTACTCACACCACTGCTTGGGTCGGGCTACCTATGCAGGTCCACCCCACTCCCGGCCAGTAGCCTTTCCGCAACGTCTGCAGCTGCCTCCATCTCCGCTAGGCGCAAGTCCAGTGATGTAAGCAAGAAAGCGAGCGTTGATTCTGCGCCTTGATTCTGATTTACCCAGTTATGTTGGAGGCCATCGTAACATGCGCCAGTAGCCTGATCGATGAGGGCAATGTGGAGATCATTGTGGCCCAGGAACCAATCGGAGACAAGCTTGGCTTGGTTGTGCCAGCGCAAATCGCCAGTGACTCGATAGGCATCCAGACAAGTGGCGACCATGGAGTAGGTCTCGATAGGTTGCTGATCGAATCGAGCGCGGATTCCACCTTGATGATAAAAACCACTGCACCCAATAGGTACGAAGTGCCCGGTCCCAGCGTACTGAATGTCAACGAGCCAACGCAACGAGCTCATAGCCGCTTCAACGTACCTCTGGTTGTACATGGCATCTCCGGCTAAAAGTAACGCTCGAGACAGCGTGGGATTGTCGTAAGTGAGGATATCCTCAAACCAGGGCCAGTCGACTGTGCTGCATACTTCATAGAGGTGCATGAGCTGGTCGGCCAGTTCAGCGCGAATCCGCTGGACTTGGCGATCACCGCTGAAGCGTTTGAGATAGCCATGTATGCCAAGGAGGCTGAATGCCCAGGCACGCGGTGAAGTAAATTTCGGCACAGCCGGTAGTGCGCGTGCGAAGAGGTCGTTCGCAAGGCCAACAAATCCGGGATTATCCGAATGGTTGATAACGTTTCCTAGTGCCCACAGTGCCCGACCATGGCTATCTTCTGACCCCAGTTCCTCCAGCCAACGACGGTCGTAGGACAG
>JBKQTH010000369.1:0-13783 GCA_052143275.1 Ktedonobacterales bacterium
GGCCCGCGCGCTCGGCCCGCCGAAGCGCCTGATTATCCGCTCGGCGGCGTTCGTTTCTTGTTCCATGGTAGATATCCTAACGAATTTTTCGTTATCATGCAAGTTCGCGCCAGAAAGGGGCAGGACGACATATCCCGCTTTCCTCACGGTCAATTGGTGGATTTGTAGAATTGTTCGTAGGCCGGGCCAAGGAGGGGTAGCAACAGCACGGTGAAGGGGCTGCAGCCGGAGCACCAGGGCCACGTCAGGGCCAGGGCCGTGGCGGATATGCAGCAGATCGACCCCTTCGAAACACTGGAACACCCAACGCATAGTCGGGCGATCGGTCGGTTTGTTGACCTGGCTGCGGATCGTCCAGAAATCGGTCCTCGGTGTGCCCGTTGATCATCGCCCCCACAAAGCCCAGCTGATGCACTGCTCGCTCGAATTCGCCGGCAGCGGCCTGTGGGTCAGGGGTGGGCAACGTTGCAAAGCCGGCAAAGCGGTCAGGATGGGCGGCCATTGCCGCCGCAAGCTGGTCATTGCCCTCGCATGCAAGCGGCACCGCCTCCGAGGCTGGCAGGACCTGCGTTCCGGGAGAGCCGTACGACAGGACCTGGACGTCGATGCCCATCGCATCAATGTGCTGCACCCGACTGGCCCCCAGATCCTGCAGTTGGGAGGCAAGTGGGGTAGTCGTTCCCACGGGCTTGTCATAGGCCCGCTCTTATTGACCAGGAGGCACGTATCTCCTGCTCAGACGTCAGTACTTTGGCTGCAGAAAGTTGTGTCAACACTATACTGTGTATTGCCGACCTGTTTTAAGTCGCCCGTAAGAATGCTAAGATGGATTAGAACGTAATTTCTAATTCATGTCTTAGCATCGTGTGGAGGCGATATCATGGCCACAGATATGAGTGTGGATGAATGGGCGGAACGGGCAAAGCGCTCAGCGATGCGTGCATGCACGTCATCCAGGCATCCTGCCCACCGCACTACAGCTTCTTCCTCTGCTTGGAATTCCTGCCGGTTCATGCTGCTGCTTCTTTCTCGAGGTACTGGGGTTCCCTCTTCCCATACTACTACCTAACTCCAACTGTAGGACTAAGTGACCGGTAGCCGGTGGCATTTGTCCAAGCCAGCTTGTCGAAGGCCAAGTCGCAGTATCCCTGGCAACCGGTACTTGCAATAGAACAATCCGACATAAATGGGTTTGGATGCAGATGTTGTCGCTCTAAAGAATGCTGGAGCATTTCATGGCGCTCATGACACCTTAGCTCATCTTCTGATGAGACATAACGTTCCTACCATGATCTGCAACACTGCGAGCTATGCAAGAACATGGAGGTGCTTCTGGCCGGTGTCCCTGCGTGAAGCGACCTGAGCTAGCATCAATCTGCTCCTAACCGCTTAAGCGGGAGAAGGGCACGGCTGATTTGGGAAAATCCATGCTCATCGCGAAGGCTGTCAATAGCCCTACGGTTATCGCGGTAGCGAAAAACGACAGACCGAACACGCTGGTATGGCTCTCCGGCAAAGGAGATGGAAGCACGCTGATTATGATGCCCATGAGCACTGACACCAGCGCTATCCATTGATTCTCTCTTAGCGCCCCTATCGACTTTGTTTGTCTCTCGCCCCGATACGCGTCTTCTGTAAACCGCTCAATGCCTGTCAAGATGAAATATAGTCCTATGATAAAGGTGCTCTGAAAGCTATGCGATAGCCACATGCTCAGCAGGAGTAGCCCCAACGGCACATTGAACAGGATTGAATACAGCTGCGTATTCAGAATGTATTCGCCTTTCAGCCCAGAATTTGTAACCACTCTTGATTGGCTTTGCCATACGCGGATGCCAAGAGCTTTGCTAGTGACAGTTCCGTGACAGCAGCCCTGTACCAGGCAGCGGAGCCTTCCTATCGCTTGAGCAAACGGCGCGCTAAGCACTCCGGCGAGGCACAACTGTGTCAGGGGAATGCCAAAGAAAGTATGTACTAAGAATGCGCCTGCTATGCCTCCCAGGATTGCTCCCCAGTATCCAAATGGGCGAAGCAGCGCTGTGCTGCCCCATGATACTTGAGCGTATACCGCCGCGCCGGTCAGAGCGCAAAAAGCCATGATCAATACTGCGAAGGGATTTCCGACGACGTAACTCGCAATTCCTACACCCACTGCTCCGGCGAGTCCTGAGTAAATACTGTGATTCATGATCCTGAAGCGACCGCCGGCCAATAGCCAATCATGTCTTGAATTAGCGATGCGCTCAGACACATTCTGGAGCGTCGACCAGACGAAATGGTAATTCACTGCTAGTATCAGTATCGCAGTATTCACGAGCGTCAACGCCCAAGGATTATCCAGCACATGCAAACCATACCCAGAAACGACGATGTAGACATACATGCTTAGTGCTGCCGCTGAAGCGCCTGCGATGGCTATGTACCTTACCCTCCGGTCCGTTCGAGCTAGGAGCAGCCACCCCACGATGTAGATAGCAGGTAGGAACCAGACCAAACTTGCCCAATTTTGCGGCGGTTGGGCATGCAATAGCCAACTAAACGCTCCGTTACAGTCCTGCGAACAACGAGCATTGTCAACAAAATACCCAACAACGCCCCACGGAAGAAAAATGAGGACAAGCACGACAATCTTTTTGCGCCATGTCGCCTTTTCCTCAGCTGAAGCGGGGAGCGAGAAAAGAGGTCTATACTGGCTCATTGCGCTTCCAAAGCGCTTTTCCATTGCCAATCGCTCATAACCGTAGAGCAAGGAGAGAATCATACAGACAATAATGGGAGTCACTATATAGAGGCCGCTACTTGATCGAAACCACAAAGCGATACCAGTTGAGAGCAAGACTGCTCCAAGGTATATCGGATGGGAGAAAAGTGAATAGATGCCTCGAGTTACCAGCTGTTTTGGTGGATAGGCATTCATGGGCAATCCCTGCCCCCAATACATCAAATCGAGCATTCCTTTGAGTATCATCAGCATCCCTCCAATGACGACGCACACTGCCAGGATGGGTAGTTTTACCACCGGCCAATCGATTGTTTCATCGAGGATGGAGGCCCAATAGATCACTATGCTAGGGATGATCACCACAAACAATACGCCATATAAGGCCTTACCGGCGAATGAATCACCTGTCCTCACCAGAAGACCTCCTCATAAATCGTTACGGCAGGTTCTGAACTCGAAGCCGTTTCCAGCTGCCCGCGATTGTACCATTTATGCTCATCAGCCAGGAAAGTAGCTCTGGGAAGAAGCTTGGTGACGTTGCCAAACGACTTGAATACCGTAGAAATGAGCGGACCTTGGCGCAAGGGGATATCTTCCCCCAATTTCACAGCGAAATCCGGGCCACTGATTCGGCCATCCTCGATAACCACACCGGTGCTGCGTCTGCCGTTGTGCCACACTACGTTTTGTTCTGTCGCGCCACTCCATTCAATCCACACCAGGCAATGATTTTTTGAATGGCAACGCCCCCAGTAGAGCGTTTTGAACGGTAGCTTCCAGACCGGGATAGTCATGTCGATGCATTCAGTATAGCCCCAGGCCTTAAAAGAAAAGTGAGGCGAGTGTACGCTCATATCAGCTCTGGGCTGCGTGCACTGCCATCGTATCTCACCGTGATCCGTGCTGTATAAAGTTTCTTCTATAGAGTCATCTACAGTGTCCCAGGACGCTTGCAGGGAATCGGGTTGCCAAATGAGCCGATTCTGATCCTCCCACACAGGTGCGGGCTGTTCGGTGAGTCCCCCGCGGGTTTTGACGCCATGCTGAGGAGTGCGCCATAAGTGCTGATAGCCGTGTAGTTGAAGATTTCGCCAGCGCAGGGATATCTGATAGCCTATATAGACGTTTCCTTGATCATCTGCCCCATCCAGATACCATTTTTTGAGGTGGAAGTCTCCCCGGTCTTCCTGTTCTGCTTCTCTGGTTGCCAGTTGATTGGCATTTCCTCTCGTTCTATCTGGCTTGTGCTTCCTGAACATATACACTCCCTCATATACGGCTCTACAAAGCACCGACGCGAAACTGGTGGCAAGAAGCATCTTCGAGAGGTCATGATGTATCATAACACAGGCAAGTGTGCGGTAAGGATTAAGCTGCCCAGATGATATCGTAACCAACATGCAGACTGGAGTGGTGGAGAGAGCTCGACTACGAAGCTGATAGAGGTCTGCCTTGGGTGTACTCTCAATTGGCAGTTGGATTGGCATTCTCAATGTCGATGGCTGGGCTGTAGCTAGCCATCGTAATGACACATCTAGCTTGTCCTTGAAGGTGCTATTAGGGTGTTCTTTCGCATCTGTCAACCGGTTCTACAACGGCGCTACATCCCTGCAGGAGAGTTAGACCAACCGCTCGCTCAACACGTCCTGGCGCCACGCTCCTCAGTACGTTATGGCCAGAACTCCTGCGGGAGAATAAGGATAGCGTTCTCCTTCGCGACAATATACACTACACCTTAGAAAGGGCCACTTAGTATAATCTGCAGTGTCCATTAGAAAGAGGGTACCTCATGTATATCCCCCAACTCCTCGATATCCTACAAGCCCAACACCGAATTCGCCCCTATCTGCCACGCACTCCCTTACATAGCTATCCTGCTATCAATGGCCTGATCGCTACTCAAGTGTTCATTAAACATGAGAATTATCAGCCTGTGGGTGCCTTTAAGGTGCGCGGCGGCATCAACTTGATTTCCCAACTTAGCCCGCAGGAGCGTGAACAAGGTGTTATCACGGCTTCTACTGGCAATCATGGACAATCGGTCGCCTATGCTGCGCGGTTATTTGGTGTCCAGGCACGCATCGTAGTGCCTGAAGGAGCCAATCCTGGCAAGGTTTCCGCAATCCAGGCAATGGGCGCTGAGGTGATCTGGTACGGTGAGAAATTCGATGAGGCCAGGATGCATTGTGAGGCCCTGGCGCAAGAGCATGGTTGTCGCTACATACACTCTGGCAACGAACCTTTGTTGATCGCCGGCGTTGCTACAGTCACCCTGGAGATGCTCGAGGACGAACCGGGCATTGAGGTCATCTTCGTGCCCATTGGCGGTGGTAGTGGGGCAGCCGGTGCTTGCATTGTCGCCAATGCCATCAATCCAGCTATTCGTATCATTGGTGTGCAGTCTGAGTCTTCGCCTGCTGCATACGAGTCATGGCGACATCATAGTCTGGTGAGCGCACCTAATCACACATTCGCAGAGGGCTTAGCAACTGGCACAGCCTTTGAGCTTCCCCAGACGATTATGTGGGAGAGATTGCGCGAATTTATCTTAGTCAGTGATGCTGAAATTCAGCAAGCAATGGTCTGGATGATCGAGCGAGCCCATTCCCTGGCTGAAGGCGCTGGAGCTTCTCCACTGGCTGCTGCGTATCGCCTGCGCGACGAGTTACGTGGCAAGAAAGTTGGCATCGTCTGTTCCGGTGGCAATACATCGCTAGAACACCTCAAGCGTGCCCTTACAGAGGCGTCTTGATCTTCCTGACACTCCGCGCGCCCTAAAGGGCGACGGGTTCTCGGTTCGTCCCCGCAGGTATCCCCGCGAGTCCCCGAAGGCGCTGCCCGCGCCATTGGATATTTCTTGCCGCATTCTCGTCGCGGTCCAAGACGAGTCCACAGTTCGTGCAGACATGCGTGCGTACGGATAAGCTCTTCTGGACGAGCGCACCTCAGCCACTGCAGTCTTGCGACGTGTACGCTGGTGGTACGGCTTCCCCAACGATCGCAGCCTCCTGCAGCCCGGCAAATTTCATACACCGCATGGGGTAGCTGCCGACTCGTCTGGGAATCTCTATGTCGTGGAGTGGATTATCGGGGGGCGCATCACTAAGCTGGCGAAAGTCTAACACGCCGCGTTCCACCGTGGGGATGTGTTAAGCTGCACCAAAAGTGGATGACGCTGTCACGACTGGGCACAGTTCGAGGCGCAGATCAATCTGAGGCGTAGGGCACACAATATGACCTGAAACCCGAAACAGGTCCAGGCGGTAGGAGAAAATGGCGGCAGATTCAGTCGTCATACCAACCGTACGCACAGCTCTCCCTGGATTCACAACCTCAGAGGTGACGGGCCGCCCTCATACACGGCAGGAGAACATGAATGGTAAACCGTCCTGAAATCAAAGTCTACCCTATGGAATTCTATCCACATGACTCTGGACACGGCCACCATGAGACAAATCCAATGGATAACCGCGCCACTAGTGAACGTGACTGGCAAGAGAGGCAGAGACGAGCGCGCGACGTTGACCAATACATACGTGGACTCTTGGGAAAGCACGTGACGGTTCTTACATCGAGCGCCCGCAAAGGCTCATCACCCTACTCCCGAACGGCTCAAGGTGGAATATTTACAGGAGTCCTCGAAACAGTCCTCTCCGAAGCCGTGATCATTCGTTCCGAGCAGGGGCAAGCGCTCATTTACGACTGGGCCATTGTTGCGATCGAGAGCCGCTAGTGCTCTCTCGCCTTCACTTCGCCGTCCGGCGACCATACGCCCATATCGCCAGCGGTATGAGAACGACGAGAAGTCCCGCGCTCCAGATGAGGGAGAGCCTGATCTCCGAAGGGTCGGGATGGTTCAGAAGCAGCCCGCGCACCGCGTCCATGATCACCGAGACTGGCTGATGATTGGCAAACGCCTGTAGCCAGCTTGGCATGGTGTTCACCGGCACAAAGGCGCTGCTGACGAAGATGAATGGCAAGAGCCACACGAGTGCCGACTGGGCTACTGCCTCCGGGCTGCGAATGACCAAGCCAATCAGTGCCGATAGCCAGGAGAACACAAAGCTGGTGAGCAGCACTAACAGCGAGGCGGCTATCCATGCCAGGACCGTGCCCTCCGGCCGGAAACCCACTAAGAGACCGATCCCCCACATAACCAGAATGATAAACGAATTGCGCAGCAGGTCGGCAAAGATGCGGCCGGTGAGAACCGCTGACGGCGTCATTGGTAAGGAGCGAAAGCGATCAACCAGGCCCCGTTGCAGGTCGTTTGCCACTCCGACGCCGGTGTTGGCCGAAGCAAACACAGCGGCCTCCACGAACGCGCCGGCCATCACGTAATTGATATAGCTGGTGCCCGGAATGTTAATCGCCCCGCCAAAGAGGTAGCGGAAGAGTAGCACGATGATGATCGGCTGCAATGTGGCGGTGATCAGTTCATCGGGAACACGGGGAATCTGTCGGATCTGGCGTTTGGCTACGACCAGTGCGTCGGCCAGCGCCCAGTACAGAGCGGGGCGTGTCTGCGAGGTGAGTCGCTCTATTGAAGCAGGCTGAGCGTTACTCATCTTCAACTCCTCGTGACCGGTTGACTCCTCACCGTCTCGGCGGGCTGAACGACCCGAGTCGCTTCATGCCCGGTGAGGGAGAGAAAGACATCATCCAGGGTAGGTTTGCGCAGTGTGAGGTTGGCAAGGGATACTTCGGCGGCGTCCAGGTCGCGCACGATGGCGGCGAGGTGTTGCGCACCCTCCGTCACCGGCACTCCTAGGTGGCGCCGCTCGGCGTCCAGTTGGACCTCGCCCGAACGATAGGGGTGGAGAGCGGTCAGCGCGGCATCCAGATCGCTTCCCGGCGTCACCGTAATTTCCAGACGTTCTCCGCCAATCAACGCTTTGAGTTCATTGGCGGTACCCTTGGCAATCACGCGCCCCTGATCAATGACCGCGATCTGCTGGGCAAGGTGATCGGCCTCTTCTAGATACTGCGTGGTGAGAAAGACGGTGGTGCCGGAGTTGGCCAGTTCCTGAATGACGCTCCACATCGTCAGCCGACCACGAGGGTCCAGGCCGGCGGTCGGCTCGTCCAGGAACAGAATCGGCGGAGACATAATCAGGCAGGCGGCCAGGTCCAGCCGCCGCCGCATTCCGCCGGAGTAGGTTTTGACCAGGCGTCCGGCGGCCTGTGACAGGTCGAAGCGCTCGAGGAGTTCCCGTGCGCGCCGCTTTGCCGTCATAACCGACAGGTGGTACAGCTGGCCGAACATGGTCAAGTTTTCATAGCCGGTGAGGATCTCATCGACGGCGGCGTATTGACCTGCCAGGCCAATCCGGGCGCGCACCGCCGCTGCCCGTTTCACGACATCCAGCCCGGCCACCTCAGCGCGGCCGCGGTCGGGTTTCAGCAGCGTGGACAGTATGCGGACCGCGGTAGTTTTGCCAGCGCCGTTGGGACCCAGAACTCCCAGCACGGTTCCTTGCGAAACTTCCAGATCCAGCCCATTTAGGGCATGGGTCTTACCATACGATTTGTACAAGCCTTCGGTCAGAATCGCCGGGGTGTGTGACATAGAACCCATCCTTTATACAGCGAGCTACTCCCGGGTCCACCTACAACCAGGGAGGACCTTGGGCTTAGCTGAAACCTCCCCATTCACGATCCCGAGTGAGTTCAACTCCGCTCCGGTAGTTTTGCTACCAGGCGTTCGATAAAGCTACCAACGAGGAGCTGCCAGCTCTTCAGTATTTGCGGTTGGCGACTCATCTCTCGATCGAGCTGCGACCGGAAACTCTTTGGGTTCCCCGTGCCGCGGTCACCATGATGAGCAGGTACCGCCGGATGGGAATGGAGGATAACCGAAAGGGGTGCATGCGGCGGAGCGTGATCGTGATCCGGAATACCCAAGATTTCGTGCAGGAATGTCCAGTGCAATTGCCGGAGGAATTTCAGCATGAGTCTCTCATCTTTTTCTTCTCGAGGAAGGCTCGTGGGTAGCAAAATGCCCCATGCTAGCCGCCGTAGCGGACCACCTCCCGTGCATCCACAGGGTAGCGTGTAAGGGTGCGCTCTGTCTTACTCCCCAGGGAGCATTGGCGGGAGTATTTTGCCAACGGCGGCTAGATGAGCCCAAGCTCCCGCGCGCGTGTCACCGCCTGGATGCGACTGGCCGAGGAGAGTTTAGCCAGGATGTGCTTCACGTGGCGTTTGGCGGTATTGGGAGTGATTACCAGCTGGGCGGCAATATCTGGATTTGAGGCTCCCTTGGCTAGCAAGCTCAGCACCTCGATCTCACGGGGAGTCAGAGGGTCCAGGAGCGCTATAGACTTCTGATGGGGCTCGCCGGGCATGCCATGCGGCTCGGATCCATGCCGAGACTCCGCCGCCTCCAGCAACATCCGGAGATAGCTCGCACTGTTGGATTTGTGGGTTGGTAGACGGGTAAGCAGGCGCGCCATGGGCTCGCCTTCGTCGGCGAAGAGGCGCACGAATCCCCCCGGTTCGGCCAGCGCAACCGCTCGATCCAGGTTCGCCAGTGCGGTCGGTGTCTCTCCCGCCGCCTGGAGGTCTAAGGCGGTGAGCATGAGGATTTCGATTACCCGCCTGGTCAAGCCTGCCTTCTCCGAGATGACGCGCAACCGATCCAGCATGGTCAGCGCCTGAGTGAGAGAAGCTCCTCTAGGTGAAGCGCGCCCCTGGGCGATGAGCAGACGCGCCAGGGTCATATACTCAGTAAAGTGTATCTCAGACTCAGCGGGTGACTCCTGGAGAGGATCGTCGGAGAATGGGTCATCGTAGCTCAATCCGCGTTGGCTGAACCAGAGGGCGGCTTCATCAACCTTGCCCTGTGCCAGCAACAAGCGTGCACGCGCCGAAACTGGCAGGCCAACCATCGGATGGGCTGGCGGCATATCGGCGAGTTCCTTTTCGATCTCCTGGAGCCATGCCAGAGCTTCCGCATACTGCCCTCGGGCTTGAGCGACACGCATCTGGAGATAATGCCCGTCCAGCGTAAATACTCTGCTTGGAACGCTCTCCCCGGGCAGGGTGCTGTTCTCCCATGCAGAGAGAATCTGCCTGAGTGTCTCTTCCGCCTCCTCAAACCGGTTCCATTCCACCAGGAGACCGGCATAGCTTAGACGGATTCCGGAGACCAGTTCCGGTGGCAAGTCCTTGCGGGAGCCGAAGAGGTGAAGAAATCGCTGCGACATGCGCTCGCTCTTGCGTAATTCGCCCTGCGCTTCATAGATCTCTGTGAGGGTTCCCAGAGCGACCAGATTCAGATAATGGTAGTTGGTCGCATGAACACGGGTGGTGGCCTCGATCAGGGCGCGCTCGGCGGCCACAAAATCCCCACGCCGGCGACACACCATACCCTGTGCCAGATCTAGGCAGAGGGATGCCAAAGCGCGCAAGAGCCCGGCGTCTTCCGGAAGGTCGTCTAGGGTCTGGCGCGCAATTGCCAGACCTCGCGCGGCATCATTTACGTCTATCGCTTGCAGGACCAACATGAACGATAATTGTGCTCGTGCCTCGATCCACTTGGCGTGATCCGCCTCGTTCGTCCGCGCCGGAAAATGCTGCAGAAACGCCGCTGGACTTTGCTGGAGGCGCTCTGACTGATGGTTCTCTACTTCCAGGGTGCGCAGAGCACCATCCACGAAGCGTTCTAGCGTCGAGGCTACGCTCAGGAGAGGACTTCCGGCAATGAGGTCAGACGGCACCTGGGAGAGCCAGCGCTGTAGCACCGCCAACTGCGCATGCCCAATCAGCGCGCCTACCTGCCGCTCAATCAACGGGACCGCGCGCGCCAGATCGCCGGCCTGTAACGCGTATTCACACGCTTCAAACGGCATCTCATGCGCTTCATACCAGGCGCTGGCACGGGCGCAGAGTTCCTGGAAACGCTCCGGTTCATTTTGCCGCAGGAGATGCGTCAGTCCTTCGGCAAACAGCGGGTGGTAGCGGTACCATGAGCCCATCTCATCGAGCGCGGTTACAAAGAGGTTGGCCCGCCGCAGTTCCTCCAGGATGGCTTGACTTCCCGACCCAGCGGTCACCGCATCGCAGAGCGAGCCACAGAGGTGCTCCACTATGCTGGTCTGCAGGAGAAAAGCGCGCAACTGTGGCCTCACTCGTGCCAGTATCTCTTCGTCCAGGTACTCCAGGAACAACTGGTGCGTCCCACGAAACGAGCGTAGAAACGCCTCGTGGTCGCCGCGACCGCGTAGCGCCAACGCGGCCAGCTGGAGCCCGGCGATCCACCCTTCCGTGCGTTCTTCCAGTCGCAGAAGCGCCTCCTGATCCAGGTCTACCTCCATCTGGTGCAGAAAGAACTCTACCTCGATGGGAACAAAGCGCAAGGAATCGGCGCGTAGCTCACCGAGCTGCCCACGAGCGCGGAGGCGAGCCAGGGGAAATGCCGGGTCCACTCGAGTGCCAAGTACCAGGTGAAGACGCTGGGGGAGGTGTTCCAGCAAAAAGTGGAGAGCGGTATCCACCGCTTCACTCTCCAGCACCTGGTAATCATCCAGCACCAGAGCGGCATCGGTGCTGAGGAAATCGTCCAGATCATTGCACAGCTGCGCCAGAATTTTCTCCGAACTGTACTCGGCTTCCAGGTCAGGTACCGTCCCAATGCGCGCGTCCAGCCCGCGGAGAGCCGCGAGGAGGTAGGCCAGGAAGCGCGCTAGGTCGCCGTCTGCCGGCTCAAGCGAGAGCCAGGCGACCGGCATTGTCGTAGCGCGTACCCACTCCGCCAGCAGCGTCGTTTTTCCGGAACCGGCCGGCGCGGAGACCAGTGTCAAGGGATGCGTGGCGCTCTCCTCCAGCAGCGCCACCAGTCGTGTGCGTGGTACATGGGCGAGGGGCAGCCGTGGAACCGCCGATTTTGTCCGTACCATGGGAAGAGGGACGGCAATGGTAGTCTGGGAAGCAGTCTGCGTTTCCCGACTTCCACTACGTAACGTTTTCCGGTTCGAACTGTCAAGGGTAGGCAGAGCCAGGCGGCGAGCGGCTTCCTGGAGCCGGAACAGCGTCAAATTGGCGGAGACGCCCAGGTACGTCGTGAACGTCCGGCCCTTGTGGCCGCGATAGGCACGCCAGTACCAGCTGCCTCGTCCGCTGCCGGCGCGCGCCTTGTGGGCGGTAAACGTTCCTTCGACACCGGTAAACGTAAAAGTGCTGGCGTCTTCCAGCCAGGCAAACCAGCGAGGAGTCCCCACACTGGCCATTACCGGTTGCCCTCGGTCTTCGTAGACCAGCGTCCCCTCTTCGACCATTGGCACCGACGTTGTCAATCGTTCCATGCTCTGTTCCCGGATCCAAAGATGATTGCGGTAAGCGGTGTTAGGATATATTCCTAACACGTTCCTAACAGGGAGTATATCAGAGAGGAGCAAATTATGTCGCTCTTAAGTTCGAGTATGCATGAAACGTGTACACTCTCTGGTGAGGGGTTGGTGTCCCTTGTTGGCATGGGGACTGCCACTCCAAGTATCGTTACACCCCGCTCCGCTCTGCGGAACGGAAAAGGAGCACGGCCATGACTACAGATGACACGGACGAGATGCCGCTGGCGTGCAGCCTCTCGACCGACGAGTTGCGCCAGCGGGGCGCAGAGAATGCTGCGCTACTTGCCCAGGCCGGGCATGTGCAAGAGCTACCTGACGGCTACACCTTGTCATTTCCGGCCGATATGGCGCCGGATCTGCTAGGGTTTGTCCTGGCTGAGCGGGACTGCTGCCCATTCTTTACCTTCCAGCTCACCTTCCCGTCACCGCATGAGGCCGTTCAACTGACGATTCGGGGACGTCCGGGAGTGAAGGAAATTGTGCAATCTGAGATGGTGTCCAAGGTTCTGCAAGATGCAAGCTCTGAGGCGGCGAGCCACCTCGGGTAGCGTGCGTGTATAGCCGAACAGGTTTCACGCCCCCCCCCCCGAAGTCGGCGTTGCCATCGCTGGCCTGTACCATATCAGTGGCCGCATGCGTATACTGCAGGTGCTCGCAAGACAGAGTCGTACCGAAACGAGGATTGGGAAAGGTACCGCAACTCCTTGAATGCTGCTCATGAGGTCACTCAAAAGCAATTAACAGAGTTTCTCCTCAACGTGGCAATTGTTCGCCCGGTGTTTATTTGGGGTCAACCTGGCATTGGTAAGTCCTCTCTCGTCCAGGACTTTGCAGGACAGGTAGGCCTCACGTGCGTATCGCTCCTCGGTAGCCAGCTCGCACCTGAAGACATTATCGGTGTGCCCCAGATTACCAATGGGGTGAGTCGCTTCTGTCCGCCAAGTATGATTGCGCGGAGCGAGCCGTACTGCCTTTTCCTCGATGAATTGAATGCCTGCTCCAATGAGGTGCAGAAGGCATTTTATAGCCTGATACATGAGCGGCGTGTTGGCGAATATACCTTGCCCAGTGGATCAATTGTCGTGGGAGCCGGCAACCGTGCTCAGGATAATGCCATAGTCAAGCCGATGTCTTCAGCGCTGCTCAATCGTATGGTGCATGTACACCTCAAGGTTTCGCATCGTGACTGGCTGGAATGGGCAGAGCACAACGATATCCATTCCCTCGTGCTTGACTATATTCGCACAAGGCCCGATCACTTGTTCAGTAAACCACCCAAACATGAAGAACCCTTCTCGTCACCGCGGTCCTGGCACATGCTCAGTGATGCGCTGCACAGTTATGGCCCGGGACTCAGTGACGTGACGCTTGGGGTGCTCGCCTATGGATGTCTGTCGCCTGAGCATGCGAACCAGTTTATGGGATTTTTCAAGCAGGTACAGAGCCGCTATCGTCTCAATGCCATTATAAAGGGCGACCTAGGTTGGCCCACTAGACCAGAGGACCGCGACATACTTTACTTTTTGGCGCAGTCATTCCGAGCCCAGATCATCAAAGAGTTACCGGTTGAGGCATCAGATCGCTCCGAGCAGCAGCGCCAGTTCGCGCACCGCGCCAAAGCGCTTATCAAGGATCTCGCCGCCATCAGTTTTGAGATGGCTCAGATACTGGTCGCCCTCGACGACGAGGGCGCCACCCTTCCGTCATGGTT
>JBKQTH010000370.1:0-15748 GCA_052143275.1 Ktedonobacterales bacterium
GCCGCAGACGCCGGCACCGCCCTGCTCGTCAGCCGGGGATTGCTCTCGTTCCTTCAGTTCTATAAACTTGCCGGATGCACCACTAAGTAACTGTTTGGCAGGGAGCGACACGGCCGAATTTGATAGAGTCATAGGCCCTCCGCCGAGCCTCGCGGGCCCCTTCCACACTGCCTTCACCGTCACTAGCAAAGCCAGGGACCTCCGAACCACGTGCATGACAGGCCCGAAGGTCCCCGACTCATGTCAAGGAGTGAGTCGCCCCACGAACTGGTTTCGGACCGCTCTCCTCCAAAGAACGCTATTCAGAAGAATTGGACTGCAAGGCAACCAGGTCAGGGTCGTTCAGAGCAAATTCCCTGAGCGCTGGATAGAGCGTGAAAGCTTGCTGTAAGGCTGGCCTCGCTTTCTCCAGCTGATTGTGCGTGGCGTAAAAGCAGGCCAGATTATAGAGCATGTAGCCTTTGAGGGTGTCGGGCGCCTGAGCCTCGATGACTCTCCTGGCCCAGACTTCATAGATCTCGAGGGCACCTTCGAGATCATTGCGGTCGAGAAAATATTGCGCCAGATGACCCTGCGTATGGTCGTAGCAGTTGCCCATGTAGGCGATGTAGAGTGGCTCGCCATCCTGCGTCCAGTCGAAGCGGCCCCAAGCCGTCAGGTCTTCTTCTATCAGTTGTTCAGTGCACGCGATAAGGTCAGCGTATGCCTGATCCGATTCCGAGATGATAGTTGACCAGGGGCGATGGCGCTGCTTTTCAAAGATCAGCGGGTTCAGTTGCTCAAAGTCTTGGGATTCTGGTTGTGGTTCTTTCCGTATGATCGCCTGCACTTTCAGTGCGAGGCGCTGACGCCAGAATGTCATGTGGGCCACGTGGTCTTTGGCAGACCACAAGTCTGGGGTGCCGCTCGTCACCAGTTCGTCAGCAGGCAAGTGCTGGAAAAAAGCATTCTGGCTGATCTGGGCCTGGCGCAAGAGGTCAAGGAGTAGAGGCTTAAAAGGATAGTGAGTCATGAAATGTTCTTTCTCGCTTCTTGGTGGTGAAACGGTCTCTAAAGACAGCGCAGATGCTGCCTTAACAGAGAGCAGAGAGCTCCGGAACCAATAGAGGCGACGCACCTGACGAGAAAAGAACAGCCTATGAGGGGTCTGCAAAAACGTCCGTGATTCGGCTACGTTCGTAGAACCGATTGCCACAGATACCCGTGCACATCAGCGACCGCTTTTCCCTCGGCAGGTGCAGTGTCTCATGAAAGGGGTGAGGATGGTCTTCATAGGTCGCACCTCCTTTGCCTAGAGAAAAACATCGTCAATTCACGGAGCATACCAGAGAGGGCGGCCTGTGACAAGAGGCCTCTGCGGCAAAATTGCCGAAAGTGATAATACACGGTCTGGAAGGCGCGGGAAATTGCTGGGGAAGTAGCGCCAGGGGCAGCCGGTCCGCATCAATCCTACAACGCTCCAGACCCGCCCAAATCGACACCTTTCATGGCTCGACCTCGACCCAAAACTGGTGTCGACGCACTACCTAACCGATTGGGCTAGTGTCGTGAGGAAGGCTCAGTCTTGACTCGGGCAGTGTCGACTGGTAGATTCAATATATCCGCATATCCGCATATCCGCATATCCGCATATCCGCATATATTTCTTCTTGCTTCTACTTCCTGCTGAAACGAGGCCCACATGATGGTTGACCCTCGCGCGTCTGTGTCTTCCCCTTCCAAGGGTGACCCTGGGATCACCCTTCCGTCTTACCGCCTGGTAGAGACTGGTCTGTATGCGCGCTTCTTTCGCGCGCTCGGAGATCCAACTCGTCTGCAGATGCTTCGGCTCCTCCTGGAACGAGAACGCACCGTAATGGAACTGGTGGAGGTCATTGGTGCTACACAGGGACGCGTCTCTACGCATCTCGGGTGTTTGCGCTGGTGCGGGTTCGTACGTGCTCGCCGAGAAGGGCGTCAGATGCGCTATGCCATTGCTGACCCTCGGGTCCGCGACCTGCTCGAGCTTGCCAGCACCATGGTGCAAGAGTACGCTGCCGGCCTGGCCAGTTGTGGTGTGATTCGCTAGGCGTCTCTCTCCTTCGAGAGATCAGGAGGAACAGGCATGGCTGACAAGACGCTCCCTGATGGCTCGCTCCCCGTTCGTGTGGCCGCACTCTCGGCTCCCGCCCGGCAGTTTCATCGCGCGGTGCTCTACGCTTTCCTCTCGGAGGGGCGTGCGCCCACCGCCATCGAACTGCGGGAGCCGGCTCGCAACGCTGGGAGCACTGTGGCAGCGCTGCTTGGCGAGCTGGTCCGGCAAGATGTACTGCAGCGCGAGACCGATGGCTCTATTCGCGCCGCCTATCCCTTTTCCGGCCGGCCCACGGCACATCAGGTGCACTTTGACGATCGGCGCTCCTTCTACGCCATGTGTGCGATAGATGCCCTGGGGCTAGCGTTCATGACTGGTCAGGCGGCCAAGATTGTGACACGGGACCCCACGGAGGCCACTCCGATCACCATCTGGATCAAGCCGCTAACTGGCGAGCAGGTCTGGGACCCCCAGGAGACGGTGCTTCTAGCTGATCAGCCCCGAGCCTCATCTTCCAGTGCGGCCGACTGCTGCTGCCCACTCATTAATGCCTTTGCCACCCAGGCGCAGGCGGCACTTTGGCAGCAAGCTAACCCGGAGGTCGCAGTGCGCTTGCTCACTCAGGAAGAAGCGGTCGCCGAAGCGCGAGCTCTATTTGAACACCTGCTGGAAGGTGAGCAGGTAGGTCCTGCCAAGCCTCGGATATCTCAGCATCGGCAGTAGCTGCACGTCGGAAGGAGTGTACCCATGCCTGGACGTCTCCTCTTTGTCTGCGCCCAAGGATCAGGCCGTGCGCTTCTAGCGGCCAGTCTCCTGCAGACCCTGGCCGCTGGTCGATGGGAAGCCTGGAGTACCCCTCCTGATGACCCGCTTAGCTTCGTCCTCGTCGCACGGGTCTTGCGCGAGCAGGGCCGAACGCTGCTCTCTGCGGATCGGCTTGTTCGGCCCACCAGCGGTATGGTGTGGGAGGACGTCATCATTCTGTGTAGTGGGGCCACCGCTACCTGACCACTTATTCCTGGCGCCGGTCGGCGCCGCCTCTGGTCGGTGGAGGACTCGCCGGTGGAGACGGTCCCCGAAGCGGAGCAACTCGCGAGCTATCGCCGGATCCGAGAGGCACTCATCCGCGACATTCGCCTCCAGCTGCTCCTTCCAGCCAAGCTCGCGGCCCTGCCGCGGCGCAAGTAAAGCTCCGCATATCTTGGCTGGCCGTAACTATGCTATACTTGACGGCGATGAGCCAGCGCTGGGTGCGCAACTGGCGCCGTAGGCACAGTACCTCTGCCGGTGATCCCCCACGAAGGAGTACGAAGATGAGCACGCGGAGTCGTGAGCACTGGGCTACCCTATCGCGCCGGACGGCGCTCAAAGCTGGAGCTGCTGGTCTGGCCGCGCTATTCAGTCTCGGCCGTATCACCCCAGCTCTGGCCGATGAGCTGTCTCGATTGGCCCAGAACCAGCCGATGACTGGTCCACGGCTCGCCGGTATTCTGCGCGCCGAGCGAACCGAATGGAACGTCCTGCTGGCCCAGGTCGGGACGGAGCGCATGGAAATCTCCGGTGCCGTGGGAGACTGGTCGGTCAAGCAGCTGGTTGCGCACCTCACCTGGTATGAGCAGGGCGTGTTGGAGGGAGCCCAGCAGGTTCTGGGCGGTAGGACGTTCACTCGCCGGCGGCCGGCCGGCGTCAGCCTGGACGAGCAGAATGGCCAGATAGCCGAAACGAGCCGCAACCGTTCTGCCAACGAAGTTCTGGCCGAGGCGGACGAAGTCTTCGGGCGGCTCCTGGTACTGATTGAGGCCTGCCCACAGGAGATTCTGAATGACCCACGAGTTCTAGGGCTCCCCGACGACATGGTACCGTGGATGGGAGTCGCCAACAACTCCTATGCGCACTATCGCCAGCATGAGCCGGAGCTGCGGGCCTGGCTGCACGCCAAGTAGCCGGAACTGTCATTTCCAGATGGCTACGGCGCTTGCTGGCGTTGGCGGCGACACCGCTTGACACCCGGCTGGAATCGTGACATCATGGTGCAAAAGTGACACGTGAGTCATATTTCAGCCGGACGGCGCCGCGGTGCCGGCGAATCTCAACGAGGAGCCAACCCATGACCTCATCACCCGATCTTCTTCCGGGTGTCTCTGCCCGCAGTGTGGAGACGCCACGCTTGCAGACCTACGTGCTGGAATCGGGAAGCGCTACTGGTATTCCCGTAGTATTCGTGCATGGAAATGTCAGCAGTTCCCGTTTCTTTGAAAGTACGCTTGCCGTGTTGGATCCGAAGTATCACGGGCTGGCCCCCGATCTGCGCGGCTACGGCAATTCTCAGCCCGCGCCCATCGACGCCACACGGGGGATGCGGGACTTCTCCGACGACCTGTTTTCGCTGGTGAGCACTGCCTTGGGCCCGCAGCCCCGTATTCATTTCGTCGGCTGGTCGATGGGCGCGGGAGTGATTATGCAATACACCATTGACCATCCCGAGACGGTGGCCTCGCTGACTCTGATCTCGCCGGCCTCGCCTTTTGGCTTTGGCGGTACCAAGGACACTGCTGGTACGCTCTGCTGGCCGGATGCCGCCGGCTCTGGCGGCGCCGCCGCCAATCCTGAGTTTGTCCAGCTGCTAAGGAGTGGCGACCGCAGTGACTCTTCTCCCAACTCGCCGCGCAACGTCTTGAATGCGTTCTACTTCAAGCCGCCGTTCCGTGCTGCTCCCGAGCGGGAGGAGATCTTCGTCGACGAGATGCTGAAGACGCGAGTCGGCGATGACTTTTATCCCGGAGATTCGACCCCTTCGGCCAACTGGCCAATGGTCGCACCAGGGACGCGTGGCATCAACAACTCCTTTGCGCCTATCTTTTGCAATCTCTCCGCTTTTGCCGGCGTCACGCCCCAGCCTCCAGTGCTGTGGGTACGTGGCACCGACGACCAGATCATCTCCGACGCCTCATTCCTGGATTTCGGCACGCTGGGCAAGCTAGGTTTCGTTCCGGGATGGCCGGGCGACGCCACCTTCCCATCACAGCCTATGGTCTCGCAGATGCGGGCCGTGCTGGACGCATACCAGGCCAGTGGCGGCCGCTACCAGGAAGTGGTGATCGCCGATTGTGGGCACTCACCCCTCATCGAAAAGCCGGCCGAGTTCAGAGCGGCGTTCTTCAACTTCCTCTCCAACTCGCGGGTGTAGATCCTAGGAATATCGTTCGCCGTTGCTAACTGCACTCTATACGGTTACAATAATGGTAAGAGGTGCAGATATATGTCTCGAGGAACAGTATACGGTCCTGGCTGGTTCCTGGTGGCGGTCGAGGCGTTGGCGATACTTGCCGATTCCGGCGAGCCGTGTTCCAGCCATTCAATGGCCCAGAATCTTAACGCGCATGCCGTCTTTCTGCGCCGCGTTATGGCTCATCTCGCACACGCTAACCTCATTCAGGCACGCGAAGGACGGGATGGCGGCTATCGTTTGGCGCGACCTGCCGATCAAATCACGCTGTCGGAGGTTTATCAGGCGGTAAAGCTGGCCGGCCCTCCGGAGGAGACCGCCTGCTCCGAGGGCCTGCGGGCACCGGTGAAGGCCATGTTAGATGAAATCGGCGTTCAGGCCGAAGACTACCTGCTGGGGCTGCTCAGTCAGCAGACGCTGGCCTCGGTACTGGAGCGACTACATGCTGTCCGTGCCGCTTCGACTTCCAGTGCTTCCAGCTAACATGGCTTGGTTGCCCCACACTCCCATGAAACTGCACTTGACGACATTGCAGTTGCCCGTTATACTGTAGTCAAGACGATTCCAGTCAATTGGATACCCGGCTCTGTTCTCTACTGGGAGCGGCCCTTCGGGGAAAGGAAGATAGACAAGTTGAATACCATCGATGTCGGTTTACTGGTGCTTCGCCTGGTGGTTGGTGTCACGATCGGTGTACATGGTACCCAGAAGCTCTTCGGCTGGTGGGGTGGCCCAGGTCTCGCCAAGGTGCGACAGGGATTCGCCGCGCAGCGCTACCGGCCGGCAGATCTGTGGGTGGGCCTGGCGATCCTGGGCGAGGTGGGTGGAGCCGTCTCGTTGATCTTCGGGTTCCTGACGCCGCTGGGAGCCGCCGGAGTCTTCGGCGCGATGTTCATGGCAACCTTCAAGAGCCACTGGAAAAATGGGTTCCTGCTCACCAAGGGCGGCTATGAGTACAGCCTGCTCTTGATGGTGGTGAGCCTTGCTCTTGGAGTCATGGGTCCGGGCAGGTACTCACTGGACGGACTCTTTGGCCTCGCGTTGAACCAGGCGCCACTCTTCGTTGCCCTGGCTGTAGCCGCTCTCTTGGTCGATCTGATTGGGATCTACATCAGCCGCCCGGTACCCGCAGTGCCAGCCGAAGCCCGATCCGGCGCCTCCTAGTCGCCGGCACCGCTGGCGTGATTCGGGGTTGGATATCCTAGTGACAGAAATGGCCTACCGCAAGCCGCAGGGTTTTAACCCACGCGGTTAGGCAGGCTTCTGGTGGCTTTAGCCCGAAGTCCTGTCGGTTGTGTGGCACGCGTTTTAGTGGTATAATGGGTGCATGAGTGAGAAGCGATTAACAACCAGCATCACCATTCGTGTCCCGTTAGATATTGCCGAGGTATTGCGGCAGCTCGCTAGGCAGCATGACCGTTCCCTGAATGGTGAGATTGTGTGGGCACTGCGCGAGTATGCCGAGAAGCATAAGAGCGAGAAGTAGCCGTGGAGACGAGCGTGCGCAAAACCTACAAGGAGAAGCTGCGCCCGACGCCTGAGCAAGAGCGCCAGCTTGAGGTTGTCCTCTGGCGCTGCCGCGCACTCTACAACGTTGCCCTGGAGCAGCGCAAGACCGCCTGGGAACGCTGCCATGTCTCGGTGAAACGTTTCGCACAAGAAATGGAACTGGCAGGTATCCGCGATGAGTTTCCCGAGTATGCTGCCATCCACAGCCACATCTTGCAGGATGTGCTTGCTCGCCTAGACAAGACGTACCAGGCATTCTTCCGGAGGCTCAAAGCAGGCGAGAAACCCGGCTTCCCTCGTTTCCAGGGCCGCAACCGCTGGCACTCCTTCACGTACAAGGAATACGGCAACGGCGCCCGACTCGACAACGGCTATCTGGTCCTCTCGAAGATTGGACGCATTGCGGTGCACTGGAGTCGTCACGTCCAAGGCACCATCAAGACGGTCACCATTTCTAAAGAGGCGGATGGCTGGTACTGCTGTTTCTCCTGAGCCGATGTGCCGGTTCAGCCCCAACCACTCACTGGTCGGGAAACGGGCATTGATGTTGGGCTCAAGGTGTTTCTCATCACGGCCGGCGGCGAGAGTGTGGAGAACCCGCGCTATTACCGGAAAGCAGAGCACGCACTGAAGAAAGCCCAGCGCCGGGTATCTCGCCGGAAGAAGGGCAGCAAGCGCCGCCGGAAGGCAGTAAAGGTGCTTGCCAGGAGGCAGCAGAAGGCGAAACGGCAGCGCACCGACTTCCATCATAAGACGGCACTTGCTCTGGTGCGCCAGTACGATGTCATCTACCTGGAAGACCTTCAGGTACAGAATCTGAGTCACCGACCTGCGCCAGTACCGGATGGTGCTGGCGGGTACTTGCACAATGGAGCTAGCGCAAAGTCCGGTCTCAATAAGTCGATCCAAGACGCTGGGTGGTACGCCTTCCGCATGATCCTCGCCTGCAAGGCAGAATGCGCCGGCAAGCGAGTGGAAGCTGTACCGCCAGCGTACACGTCCCAGGACTGTAGTGGCTGCGGGGAACGGGTGCAGAAGAGTCTCTCTATGCGCACGCACGTCTGCATGAACTGCGGCCTCATCTTAGACCGTGATGAGAACGCGGCCAGAAATATTCAATGGCTCGGGCAGAGCCTTCGGGGAGTCCCGGCAGTAGCTGGGGCGACGAACCGAGAACCCGTTGGGCTTTAGCCCAAGCGGAGTGTCAGGACGCCTGTCTCTAACCATAGCAACGCTGCATTAAGCATGGGTTATAAGGTAGCTTAAGGTAGCTTAAGGTAACGGTTAGGCCAGCTGGAGCCAGACTCTGTCTAGTAGCTTACAATCACAGACTCCCCCAGGCGCCAACCTGGGGGAGTCTGTGATCTCATGGTATAGCCAGCGCTGAGATGACTGGCTTAGAGCGGTGTGCTGCCGGTGGAATCGGCAGGCGCGGAGGCCTGCAACCGCTCGAGCATCTGCTGGTAGGTCTCGGAATCGATCTCACCACGCGCGTAGCGCTGGCGTAGAATCTCGGTTGCTGACAGGTCTCTGGGCGGTGGTGCGGCAGGCGACTGCCATGGGATACCCGCCGGCGCGCCGACCGCTGGTCGCCCGTGGAAGAGCTGCAGCAGGGCCCAGATGAGCAGACCCAGAAGTCCTAGCCCCAATAGAGTGATGAGCCCGAGCCCCAGAAGATGCGGCCAGAGATGGCCGGCGGCACCGGGATACGAGAAAAAGTGTCTAAATCGCATGTCTTCGTTGTCCTCTTACATCCAATGGCGTTCCGGCATGCTAGCTTTGCCTGTCTGGTTCGCCAGGGGCTCCTATACAACATAATATACGTGGCTATGGTGAGCAGGTTGTGAAGCTTCCACGCTTCGGGTGAGCATTATCCGTCAACTGGGAGTTGACCGCGAACAGCCTGGTTGGCATGCGCGACCGATGCTGCATGTGCCATATATGTAGTATCTGCGAACAGGGGGGCGTGAGCCGCATCGCTCACGCCCCACCGGCGGTACTACGTCGTTTGGATAGCGAGTGGCTCGGGGTTAGCGTGAATTGCTCTCTAAGACTCGGTGTTGGCCATGTACGAAGCCGTATTACGGCCATCTCCATGCTGGTGGCCTGGTCGTGTGCACTTTCGGCCTGCTCGCGGCTACCGGCGAGTATGCCGCGTAGTACAGCTAGCCCAACAACTGCTGCCGCTGGCGCAACGCAGCTGGTCACCACCTCCCTACCGACCACAGGATGCGGGAAGGCTCCGCCGATTGCCGCTGGCAGAAGCGCGAACCAGACTATCGAGGTGGATGGCCTGCGACGCGAGTACCGGTTGCACATGCCGGCCGGATATACGCCCGGGCAGAAGGTACCGCTCGTCCTGTTGTTCCATGGACATAACGCCACTGCGGCGGTCTTCGAGCGGATCACTGGATTTTCGAAGCTCGCGGACGACCGCACCTTCATTGCTGTCTATCCGCAGGGCAGGGTTGGTCCCGATGGCCGCACGGGATGGAACACCAGCCGGCGCAAAGATCCCAAGGTAGATGACCAGCTCTTCGTCAGCGACCTCCTCACGCAGCTGCAAGCTGAGCTCTGTGTTGATTCGCAGCGTATCTATGCCGCCGGGTTCTCGAACGGAGGCGGCTTCACGGCGGTGTTGGCCTGTGACTTCGCCAACCGGATCGCTGCATTTGCCTCGGTGTCGGGCGAGTATTATCCACAGCCGAACGGCTGCGCCCCGGCTCGTCCGGTTCCGCTCATAGACATACATGGCACTGCCGACCGGATCGTGCCCTACCGGGGAAGCCGCCGCTTGCGGTATCCAGCGGTAAGCACGTGGCTGCAGGAGTGGGCTGCCCGCAACGGCTGTACCGCCAGTCCAAATATCTTCTATCAACAGGGAGCTATTACCGGTCAGGCGTGGGCGCGCTGTGCGGGGAACTCCGCGCTGGTGCAGTATATCATCGCGGGCGGCACGCACGTGTGGCCAGGGTCCTCGTTCCAGCGGGCGCTGCGGTCACCGGATAAGCAGCTCAACGCCACCGCGGTGATCTGGTCGTTCTTCGACGGGCGCACGCTGCGCTAGGGTACAGTTCGTGCTGCGTACTCAGGGTGCGGACCGGGACGATAGCGGGACGTGGCGATTGACCCACTGCGAGACTCCGAACCCGGCAGCCGGGCGCTGGACGGCCGCAGCCCCACGAGCCCTGAACGAAAGAAAGAAGGGTAGGCATGTGAACAGCGAGGCTGATTACGACGGTGGCCGCCGCGAATCGGTGGATGGTGTCATTGGAGATGCGATGCGAGCGCCGGTGCCGCCTCCTGACCTCAGCGCGAAGATCAAGGAGCTCGAGAGCCAGATCGACTTGCTTGAGGAGGGGCTGGCGCGGGCACCGGGTATGGAGCGGGCCGCCCTGGCTAAGGAGATCGACGAGTATCGTGAAGAGCTCGAGGCCACGCAGCGTGCCATGAGCGCGAACGGAGGGGCGATGTCCTAGAAGTTACCGCGGTACGCTGGCGTGCCGGCCCGGCGCTTCGGGCGACCCAGCGCCAGACGACGGGCCTGACGACCATCCTACGGGCCCGGGATCACCCAGCGCTGCGCCACTTCGAACGGGCGCCACACGCGGTACGCAACCTGCCGTACTGAGACTTGCTCCAGAGCGCTCGAGAAGGGCTGCTGCACAGGGTTCGAACGGGTCGAGGGGTCGAAGTCGTCGCAAGGCAGTCAATCACGAGCAGTTAGCCAGGAAAGCGTGGGACTCCGGAGCGACCTCCGTCGAGCGGATGCGGCGTGCAACGGGCATGTCGAAAGCGGCTGCCTCATCATGGGTTCGAACCCTCAAAATGGAACGCGATACATTGGGTAGTCAGGCAGGCCAGACAGTGCAGGAAGGAGTGGCACAATGAACGATGACGAGATGCGAGATATCTGGGAGCAGCTTGCCACGCCGAAAGCCGGGCTTTTGCATGATGCTGCGCGACTCATTGCCGCCGGCGATGTGGAGATCTGCGCAGCCCGTGATGCCTGTGTCGCGGCCTGGCGCAATTTCCAGGCGATCAAGAGCAGCTGGGAGACGGTCAAGCAGATACCCGATGCAAGCTACCTCGAAGTGCGAGCGATGCTCTCCGCAGAGACAGCCGCCTACATGGGGCCCTGGTCGCTGCAGAAGATGCCATGGTGGCCATCGTGGCCCGTCGCTGGCGTGTGGCGATGGAGAATCAGCGGGAGACCGGCTGATGTCGAAACCGGACGAGCCAGGCCGGCCGAGTGATGCACCGCCACACATCAGCGAGCTCGAAACTGCCTATCTCACACCGACGGTACCGCTTGCCCAGGAGCGAGCGTCGAGGGCATTAGTCTCGTCCGCTTCCTGGCGCCGCATGGCCCCCCGCAGCACGCCATCACCGGCGTGGAGCCGCTCCACGAGCAGGTGATCCGCGTACTGGGGCCGTACTGGAAGAAACTCAATGAACTCAGCGCGTGAGCCTGCGGAATGTGGGGTGGTGGCAGCCGGCTGCGCGATATCAGGATCGCACTCTCCCAGCAAACGAGCGCTGGCTGCCCCGCCAGCCAGCGCTGTGTAGTCCTTGCTGAGCTTTCTGGGCGGCTACCGGCGTACTGAAGCCAGTACCTCGCCTGTCGCTGCGGCGATGGTTGTGCCGAGACGATCGATGAGCTCATCGCAGGTGCGCTCATCGATCACGAGGGGGGGAGCAATGAGGAGCCAATCCCCGTAGCGTCCAGCATTCTGTCGTCGTGAGTAGAGGAGCAACCCGTGGTCGAAGCCATGCCGCCGGATGATCGCGCCCGGGTCGACCTGCTCGGGAAAGCGCGCGCTGGTGTCCTTATCGGCAACCAGCTCTACGGCGAGCAACAACCCACGACCTCGGACGTCGCCTATCAGGGGCGAAGACGCGGCGATCCGCTCCAGGCCCGCCCGAAGGCGCTGGCCTAACGTCCCTGCGCGCTCAATCAACCCGCGTTCGCTGACCTCGTCGAGCACGGCGGCACCCGCGGCGCAGGCCATTGGATTAGCGTCATAGGAATGGGAGACGACGAATCCGCTCGTCGCGGCCACCTCTTCTACGAGAGCGGCCGAGACCAGTACTGCGCCGAGGGGGGCGTAGCCTGCGGCAAGCCCTTTGGCGAGGACGACGACATCCGGGGCAGCCTCGGGGTCGTGGTGGGCCGCCAGGAACCGCCCAGTGCGGAAGGCACTCACGATTTCGTCGAAGACCAGCCAGATGCGGTAGCGATTGCAAATCGCCCGGACCGTCCGGGCGAACGACGGATGCGGCACGTTGACGCCGGATGCCTGGCCACCAATGGGTTCCATCACGAACGCCAGCACCTGCTCCGGTCCGATTGTCTTGATCGCCTCCTCAAGCGCCCGGCAACTCGCCGTTGCGGCTTCCTCAGCACTCGGGGCTCGGAAGGTCAACGGTGCCGGGATTTTCTCCGACAGTACCGCAAGCGGTCCCCAGAGCGCTGCCGTGCCGATGTCACCGTTCATCGCAAGCGTCTGCAACGTCGCCCCGTGATAGCCAGGCATCAGGGAGATGACGCGGTGCCGTTCGGGGCGTCCGGTGGCGACCGCATGCGCTCGGAGGAGTTTGAGCGCCATTTCCATGGCTTCTGACCCACCTGAGGTGAGGTGGGAGCGCTCGAGTCCAGGACCTGCCAGTGTGGCGAGTCGCTCGCTCAACTCGGCGTTCGCCTGATGGCGCGTCGTACGGGAGTACGTGTACGTGAGGTGACGACCCTGAGCGATCATGGCACCGAGCACCCGCTCGTTACCCTGGCCGAGGTTCGCCAGGAACGGACCTGAGCAGACGTCGAGGAGGCGGCGTCCGGCATCATCCACGAGATACACGCCATCCCCCGCGACGATCGTCGGCACGTCCCGGACGCCAGATCGCGGAAAGAAGATGTCTTGTGTCCCACCGAGGGGCGGAAACTGAAATTCAGGCAGTGAAAACTGGCTGAGCATCGGGCGGTGATGGCCTCCTGATTGAGCATCCGCGAGCCTGACAGAGGCATTATGGCTGGCGTCGTTCCCTGGTGTCAATGAGCAATAATGGAGGACCTCCGCCGGCGAGAGATCCTGCCTCTCGCTCGTCTGGCAGTATTCGACCGGGCCAGTCGTGGTTCCGCGGGTTGACCATGACCGCGAAGGGGCTTCGGCGCCTGCAAGACCTGCGCCGGAAGCTACGCCACCCCAGTGGTCGACAAGGACGTGGGGATCGACGAGGCCGTCACCGCTGCTGCGCAACATCACCCAGGAGTCTGCGCCCGAGCCGTTGACACTGCTCCTGGGACGCCACCGTCAGCATGGCTGACGAGATGGTTGCGTGTATGTGCCAGAGCACCCATAGACCCTACACGACGGTGTCCTGGAGCCACGGTGGAGGGAAGAAGTCGAGTCGTAGGCCTGGTTGGGAAGACACGGATTCCGCTCCTGCCAGCGGGGCTGGAGGCGTGAGCGGGCAAGCGTGTTCGAAGCAGTCAGGGGCGTTCGGGAGGGCACACTGCCAGAGCCGGCAGCCTCTCACCCCCCGTTCTCTCTTAGCTGCTCCCTCACCGGAAGGATTCACCCGGAGGCGCTGCCGATGCTGGCGGGCGAAGGCTCCACGGCTCAAGCGGTGCCGATTGGCGAGCTGGTGGGACTTGCCCCAACGCTGCAGCTTGCGAGTCACCATGGCCACGTCCGCATGGCGGTCGCCGCATGGCGGTCGGCGGCTTGGTGGGTCCAGACATGCCAGACGATGACCTAGAGCTTGCGAGCGATCACCACAACGGCCTTGCCCTTACCACAGTGACGGGCTCGGGTTGAGGCACCTCGGCCAGGTCAGGTGCACCTCGAGGCTGCATGCCGCATGCTACCGTGGTCATCCTTCGCTCCACTGGAACCGCTTCTAGGTCAGAAATGGCCTGGTGCCCTATACGATCGACCAAATCTCAGAAACCGCACAGTAGGGGTGCGGAATGTGGGCTTGAGGGGCCGCTTTCCTAATGGCCACAATGCCGCCTATGTTGCCGCAAGATCATACGGTGAGGCAGAGCAGAGGCGATGCTCGAACCAGCCAGCTTGCCGAGGGACCATCTCGTGGAGCTAGACGATGGCGCGATACAGGCTGGCTTGAGAGTTGTCCTCCGCCAGGAACCACACGGCCGTCTGACCATTGGCTGCTGCGGTAACCGCCAGCAGTCTTCCCTGCTTCTGCGGCACGGAGAGACTGCTCCACTGATTAGTGGCGGCATTATACCTGTATCCAACATTGGTCCCAGTTCCCGGTAGACTGACAGTAACAGGGGTATCCAGCGGCAAGGAGGTGGTCTCCTGTGGTGTGCCGCTTTTACCGCTGGGAGGGGACGGCAACATCACCGGCGTTGCGGGAGCGCTGGGTACCCCGGTGGCCGGGGGCTCTCCAGTCATAGTGCTGGCTGAGTTTCCGGGGCTCCCTCCAGCGCTGCCGGGGACTGCAGTCCCACCTCCTGAGCTGCTGAAATAACCGCCCTGGTACACATACACTCGGCCATCCGTCCCAACCAGCCAGACGCCGAGGTAGGCCTGCACCGTCAATGGAGCCGCAACTTGCCACATAGCGCCGCCGTCACGACTAAAACGCAGTGTAAAGCCATTCCAGTCACTGGCCGGCGTGGAACTGTCGACCGGAGCGGTTCCTGCTGTCGCCACCAGCGGCACGGGGCTGGGTGAGCCGCCGACAAATAGCAGAGGAGAGGTAGACCCTGCCAGCTGGACAGTAGCGCCAAAAGGGAGATCGGTCAGCAGTCGGGTCCAGTCGCTCCCACCAGTCGTGGTCTTGTAGAGATCGCCGCTGGTGCCGGTAGATTGTGGCGGGGTCGCGGGCATGGCGGAGGTACCTAGGCCCTGATAGACTAACGGTCCTATCGGCCGGCCCTCGAGTAGGTAAATCGTGTTGGGATCAGAAGCGTCTACAGCGTAGCTGCGAGCTCCCAGATCTACTGCCTGGAACTGGTCATCCAATGGAATCCAGGTGTACCCGCCGTCTTGGCTCATTACCAGGCGCTCGAGCGGTAGGGTAAACTGGGGCTCGGTGACCGGTTGGGGAGTGGGCCGCGAGTTGGCCTCCGGCAAAACCTCAAGGCCAAAGAGGCGATTACCCACCATGCGGAGATCCTGAACCGACCAGGAGAAGGAAGCAGCCGTTCCCATGCTATGTTGTGTAGGATCGATGCGGGTCCAGCTCTGACCGCCATCGGTCGAGTGCATCAGGAAGGAAGACTCGGTTCCAGTGCCGGATACCGTCTTGGGAGCACTCTCCACATAGATCTCGTCGCGATTGCCGGGATTGACCGCGATCTGGCACTCGCCGGCGAGTCCTGCCTTGGCGCCCACATCCGTCCAGGTGGTACCGCCGTCGAGACTCCGGAAAATAGTGAAAGATGGGTTTGTATAGGTACCGCCCGGTGTCACTACAACGGAAGTAACCGAGCTCCATTTGGAGGCACAGACATACAGAACGTCCGGCTGGCTGGGTGACACTGCCAGCTGAGTAATCGAGTAGCCCGAGAGCACCTGGGTCCAGGTGGCACTCGAGCCGCCGGTGCCGCGATGCTTCGCCAGCTGGCTGAAGACGACTGCGGTCACAACGCCCAACAGGACAACGATGATGAGCGCACCCAGTGCTCGCCTGCGGGATCCTTGCGCGGGGGTCAGTTGCTCTCTAGCCTTCGGCTTAGCTTCGGTCGTCCTGGTATCTGAGACAGACATCGACAGACTCCTTGAGTCTCGGCATGAGCGGACACGACTACGCCTTCCCCGGTTTCCACATCGCCTGATCGGCGCTCGGTCTGTACACGCCGAAATCGTACACTCCGCTCCGCCTTGCTGGACAGCTGACGCTAGCGGGATCTGGAAAGTTCCCCGATAAGGCGGCAGTCGTCGTGTAAAGGAGAGGAACACACCAAA
>JBKQTH010000371.1:0-18095 GCA_052143275.1 Ktedonobacterales bacterium
CCGCCGGCATCTCGCGCCAGGACAAGCCAGTCCCTACCACGGTGAGGATGCCGCTCAGGACCATCCGGTGATCATGGCGGGGCCTGCCAGTCGAGGGCTTCTGTGGTGGGAGCAGAGGGCGGATGCGCTCCCAAGCAGCATCGCTGAGCGTCCTCTCTACCGGGGCAAGGCAAAGGACGGCCTGAGGGGAAGGAGCTTCGGCCAGTCGCCCTCCAGCGACTCCTGGCAGCCGCCGTGCGGCGTGACAGCGGGCGGCCCCGGCCTGGTGAGCGCGCCTCCAGTCGGACCACGCGAGCCGGAATACCTGCTTCTCGTCTGGTTCGCGCAGCGCCAGAACCACGCGGCGCACTTCAGGCACGGTGAGCGGAATGCGGGTACACCCAGGCCCCCCTTTAGTGCGCTGGCCTCGGTGGCGAAGGCGCGCTGACGCAGGACGACGAGCGCCGTATGCGCGAGGAGACCGAGCGTGATGAAACGGTGCCACGCCGTCCAGGTCCGCACCTCATAGTGGTCCAAGCCCCCTTCCCCCTTGGCCTCAGCGAAGTCCTCTTCAATCGCCCAGCGTCGATCGCAGACCCGCACCAACTCGGGCAGCGGCGTCTGTTGTGGGCCATACACCAGATAGTAGGCGAGATCGCTTGGATCGGCAGGGCAGCGACGCACCAGCAACCAGCGGCACTGCCCTTTGGCACAAGACTCAGACAGGGAGAGACCGACCCACTGATGCGTGGCCACGCCGTCACCGGCTCCGCCGGCGAGAACACTCACCCATGCCTCTTCTGGCAGCCGCTGTCCCAGTTGCTCCGCTCGCTCTCGCCGTCCCTGGTACTCCACCGCCGTCGTTTTGGGGACCATCACGGCGTAGGCCTGGTCGCGCCGCTCCAACCACTGCCGGAACGCGTGCGACCGGCCATACCCCGAATCTGCGGTGACCCACTGGGCAGGCACTCGAGCGGCGAAGGCACGAGCGAGCATCCGCTGCGCCAGGACGATCTTGGTGGCAAAGCGAAGACCCTTCGGCACGTGCGCAGCAGCACGGCGCTTTGGGTCACGCGTCCAGCTGCGGGGCAGGTACAGAGCGCGGTCGATGAACGCCGCTCCCTGTGCCGAGGCGTAGGCCAAGAAGACGCCGACCTGCGCATTGGCCAGGGTACCGGCTGTGCCCGTGTACTGCCGAGCCACCCCACAGGAGTGTGAGCCTTTCTTGAGAAACCCCGTCTCGTCCACAATCAAGACTCCGCTGCTCGCTTCCCCCAGCTGATCCACGACATAGGCGCGTAACTCGTCGCGCACGCCGTCAGCATCCCAGGCTGCTCCATTGAGCAGACGCTGCACCCCCTGTGGCCCGGTCTCACCTATCGCCTCAGCCAGCTGCCACCTGTTCTTGCGCTCCACCCGGTCGAGGAGGCCGAACACGTAGCGCCTGACCCGCTGGCGCACTTCGGAGCGCGCAAAGCACGGGGCAATACGCAGGTGGATCTCCGCTACCATATCAGCCCATCCGAGCCACTGACCTGTGCTAGGCCGAGCCCCTTGTTGCTCGTCGTCCTGCTCTATGAGCTCCATCTGCCCGCCCCTTTCTCACCTCTGAGGCAAGCATATCGCGCCGACTGGCTCATTCGCTAAGTGTTACTGTAGGGACGCTGGAGCTTGTTGAAAAAGTGGCTTCTGTTAGGTAGACTGCATCGGTTCCATGTCAGCTGCTCATCCAGGCTGAGAGGTCCGATTGCCAGCGTCGACAGGTGCTCTGGCTCGCCCCAAAAGGAAGCGAAAAGCCAGGAACCAAGAAATGCAACTCATCAGTGGCTACCGCCTGTCCGCTGGGAAACGGTCTGCGGCCCCAGCCCTGTTTCTGCAGCAGGCGCTTCAGATTCTGGCCTGCGGCTATCACGAACGCTTCGGTGTTGACTCGCCACAGGTGCCGTAAGCGGAACCGCCGCATCTGGTGCCACTGCTTGCCTTCGGCGAAGAGCGGTTCTACCCAGACTTGCCGCTTGCGTACCGCCTTCTGATAGGCTGAGGTTGAGTGGTAGGCTCGCACGCGCTCGATGTAGTCTTGCCCTAACGAGCGCCAAACAGACCGTCCTGATTTGGCGCCTGGTGTGCACTGTGCTCTGAGAGGGCACATGCGGCAAATCGAGGCCCTTGCTCGGTACAGAACGCGCTGACCATCCTCGGAGGTGTGCGTGCGGCGCAGCACCTGGCCGTTGGGGCACACATAGTGGTCCTGCTCGGCGTCGTAAGTGAATTTAGAGGCGCCGAAGTACGAGCTGTTCTGCTCCCAGTCAGGCAGCGGCATGTAGGCCCGAATCCCCATGTCTTCCACTCCTCGGATGTTTTCCTCGGTCCCGTACTTGGTGTCGCCGGTCACCTGTCTGGGATGCAGTTTCCACCGGAAGCGGATGTGCCAGGCCAAGTCGAGCATGGGCTGATTCTCCATGACCTCGCCGGGTGTCACTAAGACGCCGAGGATAATGCGGCGTCTTCCTCCATCCACGACGTAATGAGTCTGGTACCCTAAGTGTGTGCCGCCACCTTTGAGTCGGAGCGGCGTGGCATCGGGGTCAGTGGTGCTGACGCGAATGTCTGCCGTGCGTAGATAGCGGCCATGCACCTCCCGCCGCTGCCGGCCCGCCTCGGCGATCCAGTCATGCCGCGCGGCATTAGCCTGAGTTAGGGTCTCCCACTCCGATTCGGGCACATACAGAGGCAGCGGTGTGGGTACACGCGGCTCTCGTGGGCAGGATACGTCGAGATTCTGAGTGGGAGCAGTGACCTGCTGAGGGATATTGTCTGCCTCGTGCATCGCGGTCAGCTCTTCATCGGCAGCTTCATCCGAGAAGAGGACGGCGAGGTGGTCCTGTAGGGCAGTGCGTGCCTCGGCGGCAAAGCGCGGGGTAAGTGAGTCGAGGGAGGCGTTCGCCAGCACATGGGTGGCATCGAAGTAGAGCTCGCGTCCCCAGACCAATCCCGCCTGCTGCCACTGCTCGACAATTGCCTCAAAAAAGCGACGGAAGATGTCCAAGCCGTAGCGGGTACGGATGCGGGTCAAGCTCGAGTGGTCGGGCAAGGGCTCATCCAGATTGTAGCCGAGATACCACCGCACGCTCAGACGGTCAGCGACTAGGCGCATGAGGTGGCGTTCGGAGCGCACGCCTTCGAAGAACATCACCAGCTGCAGCTTAAAGATGGCAAGAGAATACCCTCCTAGAGAAGAGACCGCGCCGCAGCGCGAGCGCTTACCTGCTCCAGTATCGTGGGATCGTCAGCGATCAGATAGCAGTGGGTCTGCGTGTGGCGCACGGCCGGCACTGCCCCAGACGTGATCTGGCGGCGAAGCCACGCACTGCTCACCCCCAGATGCCGTGCTAAGCCTCTGACGGTCCAGTGCCCGTCGATCTGGTCGCCCGTCAGGAACTGGTGGCGTAGCGCCCCCTGTCCCTGCAGGCGCCGGATCCGCTCCACGGCCTTCGCCGAGAGGGTGGGGGACCGTGCGGAGCGGAACCCCTCCCGGCTCAGACGCTCGGCGATGACTGCATCGGAGGAGCCCTCGGCACTCAACGCGAGAATCCGGGCGACGAGCCGCTCATAGTCCGGCAGGTCGCGCCCACGATGCACCACCGCCGGCACGCTCAGCAGCGAGTAGGCCCCGCTCACCCAGACCACTTTGACCTGGACGGTCTCTGGCGTCGGCCGACTCAGGATGACCCGGCGGACCAGGCTGCGCACGAGCTCCTTCTGCTGGGCATGCGTGAGCCGCCCACTTGCCCAGAGGGCCGGCAGGTGCTGACCCAGATCCTGCACTTGGGCGCGCAGTGCGGGGTCGAGTGTCGCGGCAGGGGCAGCCTGGGCCTCGAAGCGCTCGGTGGCCTCACGCATCTCCGCCACGGCCCGCAGCGCCAGTTCCCACCGCCGCTCCAGTTCCGCCGCCACCAACCGATTGTCCGGATCGACCGCCTGGTACTGCCGCTCCGCCAACCGCGCGTCATACTCCGCCCGTTTCACCTGGTCAGTGTAGTGTTGTAGTCGCCGGTGGTGGTCGGCCTGGTGGGTGGCCAACAGGTCCTCGAGCAGATCGAGCTCGGCGGGCTGGAGGGCGGCAAAGAATGCTTCGACGACTGCCGCATCAATGCCGCTGCCATCGACGCTGAGGCACATCGGCGCACGGTAGGTGTCGGTGAGTGCCGTACAGAAGTAGCGATGGCGGGCCTTGTAGGCGACCCGCATCTGGTGCCCGCAGCGCCCACAGACGACGAGCCCTGCCAGCAGGGCCGACCCCTGGCGGGGAGCGCCGCGAGTGCGACGGGCAAAGTTGCTGGCGTTGTCCGCCAGTCGTGTTTGGTTGGCCATGAACTGCTCCCAGCTGATATAGGCAGGATACACGTCCTGGTGGAGCGCGGTCCACTCGCCCAGCGGTCGTCGCACATAGCGGCCGGGCTGCCCGGGGCGGCACTCCGGCCGTGTGGTGGTGCGACCGGAGACGAAGGCGCCGGCATAGGCGGGGTTGCGCAGGATCGCGTAGAGCGCGGCCGCCGACGGGCGTTTCCACCAGAGCTCGCCGGCGTAGCGCCCGGTCGTCTGCCGACGCGGCAGCAGAATCCCCTCATCGCGGAAGCTGCGCAGCACCTGCTGGCCGGAGCCCAGCCGAGCGAACCGCTCGAAGACGAGCGCGATGGTGCGCTGGATCTGCAGGTCAGGATCTTTGTCCGCCCGACCGTCAGGCAGGCGCACCAGCCCGGTGGGCAGATGCTGCCGATAGGTCCCCTGGGCGATCTGGCGCTGCCGCCCGGCCTGCAAGCGCAACTGAAGCAGGTGCAACTCCGCCTCGCTGAGCATGCCGCGCAAGCCCAGGAGCAGTCGGTCATTGTAGTCGCAGGGGTCGTAGACGCCATCCGTGTCGGCGAGCAGGGCACCTACCAGCGCAGCCAGGTCGAGCAGGCGGTACCAGTCGGCGTTGTTGCGGGCCAGGCGGCTGGCCTCATAGGCGAGGATGAGGCCGACCTGCCCGAGCGAGACGGCGCTGACCAAGGCCTGAAAGCCTTTGCGCGTGCTGTCCTGGCCCGACTGGCCCAGGTCGTCGTCAATGACCTGGATGCGCTCGACGGGCCAGCCCAAGGCCTGGGCCCGCTCGACCAACGCGTACTGGTTCTCCTGGCTGGTGCGGTTCTGGCGCACCTGAGTGGGCGTCGACTGGCGAACGTAGACGTAGGCTCGACGTTCGCGGTGGCGCGGGGTGATTTTGTCACTGCTGCGGGCGTCAGCTCTGGCGGGCAGGGTCATACACCACCTCCTGAAGCACCTGGAGCAGGGCACGGCGAAGCTGGAACTGCTGGGTGGGACTGAGCTGAGTCCAGACCTGGTGCAGCGCAACGCAGACTACTTCGTCGTTTGGCACCGGCAGCAGGGGAGGAGCCTCTGCCGGCTCCTCCCAGCGCCACAGGGGCAGGACCAGTTGTTGCGGGGGCGGTGTGAGCGTCAGTGGGATTGGCAGCTTTGCTGGCTGTGCACGGATCGTGCCCATGGGGTGCCTCCTCCTGCGGTTGGGTGGTCGGAGCAGACAGGGTCTGCTGCACCGACGCTAGCACAGCGAGCAGCGTCTGAAGTGCGGCGAGGCAGAGACGGCACGCCGGGGGGGAGGATGCCACAGCGAGATTCGTGGCCGCTAGCGGGATCAGGCGCTCGATCCCAGGCGCCAGCCAAACGACGCAGACACGGCCCAGCCGCTGTTTGGTGGTAATGCCCAGGCAAGGAAACGTGAGACCGTACAGGGGGTGGGTGGGATCGGTGACCTCTACGTGGTCGAGGTCGGGCGCGGTCATCCCCTCAATGGGGGCAGTGTGATGTGCAGAGTTTGAAGAAGATAACGGGATCAATGCTGGGGCGGCCATTGGCGGCATAGCCATCTTGCACCCATTGGCGGACAAACGTGAGGTCCAGCACCTGCTCGAGGTGACGATAAAAATGGTCAGCAGGGACCAATTCATCCAACGATAGGGCCTGAACCGGAGTGAACTGCCGCATCTTTGTGCCCAGCACCTATGCACCTCCTCTCGGCCGCAGGAGCACTGAAGGCAGTAAGCTCCAGTCTCTTCAGTGGGCGTCGTAACCTCAAGCAAACCCATAGCTGCTGCACACCTTGACACGCTGGCTCGGCTTCAGACAAGACTGCACCGAGCGGCCATCAGTTAGGAAGGAGAGCATACCATGAACTGGAAGACCTTCCAAGAGACAGCACCCGAGCTCGCTAGCTTGGCCGAGGAGCGGTTCGCGCGCAGCAGTGTCGCTCTGCTCGGCACGTTGCATAAGGATGGCTCCCCGCGCATTAGTCCAGTGGAGCCGCTACTGGCCGAGGGAGAGTTGTTACTGGGGATGATGTGGCACTCGACGAAGGCCTTGGATCTGCTGCGCGATCCCCGCTGCACCCTGCACACCGTCATTACCAGTCTTGAGGGAACAGAAGGGGAATGTAAACTGAACGGTCAGGCGAGGGAAGCATCAGATGCGGTGGTGCACTCCCAGCACCAGGACGCCGTTCGCCAGCACTGGGCTGAACACGCACCCGCTCGCTTTCATGTCTTTGCGCTGGAAGTGGAGCATGCGGCCTTCATCACCTATGAACCAGCTCGGGGTGAGATGCGGGTGCAGCGCTGGGATCCTCTGCGTGGACTGAGGGAGAGCCGCCAGCCGTATCCGTAGCGCTAACGCGGCCACCAGCGCACGTACAGTTCTCAGGTCGCGCGCTGGTGGCAGTCGGCGCTGGACTTCTCACCGACTGGGTTCAGGACCGGCCCTCTCGTATTGTCAGCCACGCCTGAAGGGAAGCAGCGTGCGCTTCATAGTGCCCAGGGTCATACAAGATCCTCCACGGTCGCCAACCCTCGGGCATCCCAGCAAAACGGCTCGGATCATTCAAGTCTTCTTCCGAGAGGGCTGCTACCGCCTCGAAGTAGCGACGGAATATTTGACGGGAGTCAGCGAGCACCTCCTGTAGCTTGCGGCGGCGATTCTGCTCAAACACGGCGGCATTGCGCTCATCTTGGGGCAACTGCCAGAGCGCCGAGCCAACCAGGACATGGGCTTGAGCTACCCCCAGACTCTCCTGCTCTCCCCAGGCAATGTGGGCGATGATGTCCTTGATAGACCATTCCCCGTCCACCCCCGGCTCGGTCATCCATGCTTGCGGGATGCCAGCAAGCAGCATGTCCCAGTGTGTCCGAGCGCTCTGGATCATGCTGAGTAGTTGCTCCTTGCTTATATAGCCGTCCATACTCCATGCTCTCCACCATGTGCTGATCCATTGATACTGCTCATGCCGTGTCTTGTCTTATGCTACCACGTACCAAACTAACAGTATCGGAGACATTTTTCAACGGGCTCGCCGGTCCCTACAGTGACACTTGTCATCTGACAGATAAAAACAGACGGACTGACACGTTTCTTGGCCACGAGTTTTGCGACCTGGAACCATACGGTCAGTGACACAGAGCGTGGGGTGACACTGAATAGAAACCTGGCGACAGGTTATGGGTCAGAGAAATGGGCGATTTCGGCCGCATAATCTGGTCCATAAAAAGGCACGCTCCGGCTTGGACCCCTTGACCAGCCTCCTGCACCAGGACGCGCTCTTACGGGTGTGCTTCCCGGTTGTTCCTTTGACACCAGGAGCCTGCTTCCTCGACCATTGCCATAGCAGTGAGGCTGCCAAAGAAACCTGCTTTAGCTCTCCTCATCAGCCCGGCTCGAGATCTCAAACACCGTCCCGTCTGGGGCTCGGAAGTGATTCCAACTCGTCGTGCCCGCACGCTGAATGGGACCAATGAACTCGATGCCTGCTGCTTCCATGGTCGCTCGGGCTGCGTCGACATCGTCCACCCAGAAGGCAACCACAGGACCTGTGGTGAAAAACGCGTGAAATGCCTCCTCGGGGCGATAGAGTTCCACTGGCGTCCCATCGGCCAACTGGAATCCCGCAATCTCGGGTTCGGCTCGAATGGGCTGCATGCCCATGACATCACGAAAGAACTTTTCCATCTCTTCAAAGTGAGTAGTGCGCAATCCCAGCCAGGTGAGTCCTTTGACCTGCATACCATCTGCCCTCCTGTCTTTCCTGTGCTATTACCCGCCAGTACAACGTCCCATCCTCCTCAAATACGCTCGTAGTATATCCCGTTTCAGCAGCAGCGAGCCGGTTCGCTGATCCATGCGATACGCTACCTCCTGCAATCAGAGAGGAGGCATGGGATGGTGGAGGAGTGGGAGGCACAAGCATTCGAGCTGCCTACCAGCGGTCACTGGTCACAGGCGCTCGCCGAGATCCAGTCCCGTATCGCCCCCCGCTTTGCGCGAGTGGAGGTGCGCGAGCGGGCCGGTCGCTACGTGTTCGGCCTGCTGGACCGGGTGGAGCGCAAGAACGGGTGGCAACTCGCCGAAGCGATGGGTGAGACGGGGCCGCAGGGCGCGCAGCGCCTGCTCAATGCGGCGGTCTGGGATGCCGAGGGCGTGCGCGATGACTTGCGCGGCTATGTCGTTGACGCCCTGGAGGATCTGGCCAGTGGCGTGCTCATCGTCGACGAGACCGGCTTCTTGAAGAAAGGGACGCACTCGTGCGGGGTGGCGCGCCAATACACCGGGACGGCGGGCACCACCAGCAACGCGCAAGTCGGTGTCTTCCTGACCTACGCGTCGGCGAAGGGCGCGGCGTTCATCGATCGCGCGCTCTATCTGCCGCGGAGCTGGACGCGTGACCCGGAGCAGCGCTCCGCTGCACACGTGCCCAAGGGCCTCCGCTTTGCCACCAAGCTCACCCTGGCGCAGCGGATGCTGGCCCGCGCTTTCACGGCCCGCGTGCCGGCCCGCTGGGTGACCGCCGACTCAGCCTACGGACGGTCGCACGCCTTCCGCCGGTGGCTGGAGCAGCGCGACCAGGCGTACGCGGTGATGATCCCGAAGACGACCGCGGTCCAGTACGAGGGCCGCCGCGAGCGGGCCGAGCAACTGGGTGCGCGACTGCCGGAGGAAGCGTGGGTCACGGTTGTCACTGAAGGCCAAGCGGTTCCCGCGCATCAGTGGGTCTGCCTGCCGCTCTCCGAGCCCTGTGCGAAGGGGAGGCTCCGCTGGCTGCTCATCCGCCGCCCGCCAGAGGATCCCAGCGACCTGGCCTACTATCTAGCCTACGGCCCCGCAGAGACACCCCTGCAGGAGCTCGTGCGCGTGTGCGACCGCCGCTGGGCTATCGAAGAGGACTTCGCCGAGGCCAAGGGCGAGGTGGGGTTGGACCAGTATGAGGTGCGGACGTGGACGGCGTGGTACCGCTTCATGACCCTGTGTCTGCTCGCCCATGCGGCACTGGTGGGGCTGCGTCAGCGGGCGGCAGCCGACGAGGCCAGCGCACCCGTGGCCAGCGCCTAGGCGGCCACCCCTCAAAAGGGGGGCCTGCGCCGGACCGTATTCCGCTGACGGTGCCAGAGGTCCGCCGGTTGATCCTGGCAATGCGCGAGCCGGGCGAGAAGCGGGCGGTGCGCATCGGGTGGTCGCACTGGAGACGGGCTCACCAGGCAGTGGCGGCTCGCTGCCACGCCGCGTGGCAGGCACAGCGGGCTGCTGAAGCACCTTCCAGCCGTGCTGTTCTCCCACCCGCCCCGGTGGAGAGGGCGCTCAGTGACGCCGAGTGGGAGCGCATCCACCCCCTGCTCCCCCGCAGAAGCCGCTGATTGGTCGGCCCCGCCACAACCACCGAGTGATCCTCAGCGGCATCCTCGCCGTGGTGCTGACCGGGGCGTCCTGGCGCGAGATGCCGGCGGAGTACGGCAAATGGGAGACCGCGTACAAGCGCTATCGGCTCTGGCGTGACGACGGGCGCTGGCCACGCATCCTGGAAGCCTTGGGCCTTCCAGCCACAACCCGTCCGCCGCCCCAGTGACTGCCTAAGTGTTACTGTAGGGATTCCGAGAATCGGCGTCCCACAATCCGTGTCGAAATCAACGTACCAGCTATTGCGACCATGGATGAGTTATGGGATACTTAGCAAGGAGCGCGTGAAAGGAGAGGTACATGCTCATCGGATATGCCCGTGTCTCGACGGAAGAGCAATCGCTCGACCTGCAACTTGATGCTTTACACAACAGCGGATGTGAGGATGTGTATCGGGATGTGATTAGCGGCTCAAAGGCGGGTCGGCCGGGGCTAGAGAATGCGCTCTCTCACTTGCGCGCTGGGTTCGAGGCGTGCCCAGATGATCTGCGCACGGACGCAATCAGGCGGATCGTCCGCGCCGCCGTAAGCATTGCCGAGCGCTGTAGTGACCAGTTGCAGCTTCGGGACGAGAAAGAGCAAGCCTCCGACCTTGCCGGATGGCTCGACCGCTCCAGCAGATCTCGGGACCACCTGGTGCACCCGAAGCGTCCAGCCCTGGCACTGCAGATTGGGGAGGAGCGCCAGGGCAGTGTCGTGAGAATGACACGCGAGCGGGGATTCGGCTTCATCAGGACGGATGGGCAATTGGACGTCTTCTTCCATAGGAGCGATCTGGACGATGGGCGCTGGTGGGATGAGATCCGGGAAGGTACAGACGTCTGCTTCACCGTCGATCAGGAACCGAAAGGATGGCGAGCCCGTCAGGTCCGTAGAGCGTAGCAATACTCGGCTGCGAGGTGCTCCTACGCAGCTTGGGGTGCGGGCACATCCCAATATGCTAGCGATCATCGCTACCGACAGATCCAGGAACGCCGCGCCGACGTGTCGCCTGTGACAATGAAGACAGCGTCAGAATCATACGCCTTTCTTGTGGAAGGTTCTTAGCATGGTTATTCGTTCCATGTATACTCAACGGCCAGCCGCTGGTGACAGCTTCCGTAACACTACCCCAGGTAGTACGTCATTGCGGCTGGTGACATTTACGTTAACACTGCCCCGTATTGCAGCTTCCAATTGGGCTTCTGCAGATCTTCGGCGTGCTACCGCTGACCTCTCCGCTCTGGTACAGCCTGTTTCGGCTCGCCGTTGCCGTGGTCGAGTTGGGTCTGGCGATCTGGATGATACAGGTTCAGCGGCACCAGGGAGTATGGGCCATGGGCAGAAACGGGGCCGTGTGATCCAAGCGGGCGAGCGGCAATCCGGCGAAGCTGGAAGGCCGTGACCACGCTGTGACACCGCGGCTGGCAAATGTGATGCCGGCGAGATGTCTGGTGGGCATGATGCAGAGCGATGGGTGCCAGTCATTCACCGTCTTGGATGCCATCGGGCGCCCTGAAGATACCAGGAAGATACCAGTCGGTTCCCGCCTACCGCTTCCGAGCGAGCGATGGACGGCTTGTCAGCGCTCGCTCGGAAGGAGTAATGTCCATGGATCCAACCTACGCCTTCTGGCAGTACATTCCCACGGGGGATATCTATGCCGTGCGCCTGCAGTCGACCGGCTTGTTGGACGACTTAACTGGTATCTGCGGACCTCTCCGGCCCGATGAGATTGTGTCGACCAACCTCGCCAAGTTCGACTACGACGACCAGCGCGACGACGTGGCCTGGGGTGAGCAGCACGAGCCGTCGGACTGGCGCGTGTACGAAACCGCCTCATAATCAGCCGTAAATGGGTGGAGCATATTGTTCTCACTTGTTCGCGCTTCTGCTGTTGAAGATCGTCCGGGGATCACCGGTGAGATCCGGTGAGATCCGGTATGATCCAGTGTGATAGAGTGGGGGAGCTATCGGAGCACAAGATCGTACCGGGGAGATGATTGCGGGGGCTATGAATAGGTGCAGAGAATATCCCCATGTGTGCCCAGGTGTCTCCGTCTGTTCTCCTTGACCACAGCAGCAGGATATGATACACTTGTTCTAGCAATCGAGGAGTGAAGGCCTCCTCTCTCCGCAGGACGGCCGGGGACTGGCAGGGAGGGAGATGCGGGATGCTGGTACAGCGGGCGTACCGAACGGAGCTGGCTCTGAACGATCGACAGGTGACGGCCTGCCGCCAGCATGCCGGTGCCGCTCGCTGGGCCTACAACTGGGGGCTCCGGGTCAAACAAGAACGCTATACCGCGAGCAAGAGGAGCCCCACCGCCATCGAGCTGCACCGCGAGCTCAACGCCCTCAAGAAGACGGCGGTGCCCTGGATGTACCAGGTCTCCAAGTGTGCGCCGCAGGAAGCCCTTTGGAACCTGGATGCGGCCTTTACCCACTTCTTCCGGCGGTGTGCGCTCAAGAAGCAGGGGAAGTGGAGAGGGAAGCTGGGGTATCCCCGCTTCAAGACCAAAAAGAAAGGGTTGGGCAGTTTCCGGCTGACTGGCAGGATTGCAGTCTATCCAGAGGCGATTGTGCTGCCTCGATTGGGACGCCTCCGCCTCAAAGAGCGGGGGTATCTGCCCACCTCAGGGGTGCAGATCCTCTCGGCCACGGTGAGCGAGCAGGCCGGGCACTGGTATGTGAGTCTGCAGGTGGAGGAAGATCAATCCGTGCCCCAGAACACCGGCCCCGTGGTGGGGATCGATCTGGGGATCAAGACTCTGGCTACTCTCTCGGATGGGACGGTGATTGCCAATCCTCGCCACCTCAAGCGGCGTCTCAAAAAGCTGAAACGGCTGCAGCGCGTCGTGAGCCGGCGGAAGAAGGGTGGCAAGAACCGCAAGAAGGCGGTGCGTAAGCTGGCTCGGCTGCATCGGCAGATCAAGAATCAAAGGCGTAACACGCTGCATCAGGTCACGACCAGGCTGGCGAAAACCAAGTCGGTGCTGGTGATTGAAGATCTGAACGTCAGCGGCATGCTGAAGAACCACCATCTGGCGCAAGCCATCGGCGATGTGGGGTTCTCTGAGTTCAAGCGGCAACTGCTCTATAAAGCCAGCTGGTATGGCGCTCGGATCATTCTCGCCGATCGGTGGGAGCCCTCCAGCAAGCGGTGCAGTAGCTGTGGGTGGGTAGACGAGGATCTCACCCTCTCAGATCGGGTCTTTCACTGCGAGCAGTGTGGGCTCGTGCTGGACCGGGATCTGAATGCCGCCATCAATTTAGCTAAACTGGCCGACAGTTCGCCGGACAGTCTAAACGCCTGTGGAGCCGCCGGCTCTGGCGCGAAGCACAAACCTCGCGTGAAACTGGCGGCCGTGAAGCAGGAACCCAACACCAGAAGTGGCCTGTCCATACTTGGGTAAGTTTGGGAGAACGGCATATTGAATTCTGCGGCTCTGCTCAAACGAGGATTCCTCCTGGAATATGCCACTCTAGGATGGAATGTGGTCGGGGTGGTGATCGTACTACTAGCGGCTTATGCTGCTCGTTCGGTAGCACTCGCCGGCTTTGGTCTGGATTCCTTGATCGAAATCTTTGCCTCGGTGGTGGTGGTCTGGCAACTCACTGGGGTCAATCTCGAACGCGAGCGGCTTGCGCTGCGTCTCATTGGGGGCGCTTTCGTCGCGCTCGTGCTCTATCTTGTTGCCCAACTGCTCTTCACCGTTCTCTCTGGCACCCATCCGGCAGCTTCCCATGGCGGCATCCTGTGGATGGCGGCCACCTTGATCGCCATGCTGCTGTTGGCGTTTGGGAAGCGAGTGACTGGCCAGCAATTGAAGAATGAAGTGCTGCTGACGGAAGGGCGCGTCACGCTAGTAGATGCCTACCTGGCAGGGGCCGTTCTGCTGGGTCTGCTGCTCAATGCAGTCTTCGGCTGGTGGTGGGCTGATCCGCTTGCTTCGCTGGTCATCATCTACTACGGCGTCCGCGAGGCCGCCCATGCCTTTCACGAGAGTGCAGCGGTGCAGCCACCCGCTGCTTAATGGCGGCAGCCACAAGGAAGGCGCCTATCGCCGGCTGCTCCGGCAGTTCCTTGCCGGTTGGCGAGATGGCTATGGCAGAGGCTGGCCGATACCGTGGTCGTAGACCATTGCGCCGCCAAGGTAGCCGGTAATGGCAAGGAGCACGACGCTGACGAAGCCGGCTAGTAGATAGAGCCCAACGACCAGGCGCGGCAACGGCTTCACATAAAGTGATGGAACCAACACTTGCAAGCGTCCATCAAGGCGAACTAACAGCGTCTTACTACCTGGTAGCGCGTAATTCGCCCACTGCAACAGCTGCGGCAAGAGCCAGATGATGCGGAGCAGGAGTAGCAGGCTAAAGCTAAACGAGGTGACCACAGCAAAGACCTTGTGAAGGTGGAGTAAATTGCCTGCAAGGGCTACGTTGACATCTCGCTCACTCAGATAGCCGGAGACGAGAGCCGCGTAAGCCCCCAGTACCCCCAGCGCCAGGCACCAGCTGGCAGCCGTGTTAAGCCCAGCTCGACGCAGAAAAACTCCCCCAAAATCAAGGGCAACGCTGGCGATGAGCAGCGCAATGGGGAAATGAACGACCATAGGATGCAGTTCGGCAAGTCGAAAAGAAAACATACGTCCTAACTATCCTAGTTCTTGCAAGACCCGCGGTCGTGGCTGCCCAGCCGGATGCCAAAGGGTTGCTTCGGCACACTAGCTATCCCACAAAACGCGAGCCATCTCCAAACGACACCAGGCACCGCGTCGTGCGCTCGACATCCAACACTCCACGACGATAACACAGCTATTATAGAGGATACTGGTAAATCTATGAGAAAACTCTCATATTGCGTGTAGCCCAGGAAATTCTGGGCAAGAATGGCACTGCTGATGTGTCGCGATGATACAATGGAGCCTCAGGACTAAAGTAGACGTCTCCTTCTCTCACCGATCTGGAGTGGTCGAGAGTAGCAGCGAGGGATGAAAGCGCGATGCAGGTCTTGCTGGTTGAAGACGAGATGCGTCTGGCGCGAAGTTACCAGCGCAATCTCGAAGATGAAGGCCATATGGTTGAGGTCTGCTACGACGGCGATACCGCGTATGCGCGCATCATAGAGGAGAGCAATCGCTTTGACGTCGTGATCATGGACGTTTTGCTGCCGAAAATGAGCGGCATCGAGGTCTGCCGTGCGGTACGCGGCGAGCACATACGTGTGCCGATTCTGTTGCTAACTGCCCTGGACCAGACCGAAGAGAAGGTAGCCGGTCTGGATGCGGGAGCCGACGATTACCTAACCAAGCCGTTTCCTTTCGAGGAGCTGCTGGCCCGAATTCGCGCCTTGGCGCGCCGGCCGTATCGCTTTGATCCAGTGGCGGAGGCCACACTATTGCAGAGCGGAGATTTAACCGTCGATGTGCTGCGGCATGAGGTATGGCGAGGCAACACGCTAATTCCGCTGACCGCCCGCGAGTTCGTGCTCCTGGAGTTCCTGGCGCGGCATAGCGGCCGTGTCCTCACCCGCAGGCAGCTTTACGAGCGAGTTTGGCCGGACGGCACGGAGGCCGGAAGTAATGTGCTCGATACCTACATGCATTATCTGCGCGAGAAGATCGACCGCGACTTCCCGACGAAGCTGCTGCATACCGTGCGCGGAGTTGGCTTTATGCTGAGGATGTCGCACCGCCCATCCAATCAGAGCCAGCGAACCGGGGCGGCCGGCGAGTCCGCTGCCGAAGAACCGGATGATTCGTCCGGAGGTAGGTCGTGAGTTTTACCCGCCTCTCCCGGACTTTCATTCGAGCTAGCCGCCATGGTGAGCGGAACTGGTTGGCGCATCTTTGCGTCTTCCGCAGTGAGCGCTTTGTGATGGCTGTGGGTTGGATTGTGTTGGGGTTGTGATTTGTACCAGGCATGCTGTGCATTAGAAGAATAGGTAGCCTGTAGCAGGTATGCTCAACATAGGAGTTGACATCATGAGCCCATTTAACATCTTGTCGGCAGAGTCATCGACTTCGTCCAGCACCAGTGTCGCGCCGGATCAGGAGACCGAAGTAACTTCCGGTTCCGCATTGGCAGCCACTGTCGATGCCGCGCCTACGGTGGGCAACTCGGCCGCACTGGCCCATGTCACCGAGGCTTTCGCTGCGGAAGTCTATGCTAAAGTAACCACTTCGTACCTGGAGTTTCGCCGGCAAATCTACCACGAGGAGCTGCCCAGTGTAGCCACCGATCCTCCGCAGCATGCTCAGGTACCGCGCGGTGGCCTGGCTCTTCTTGCCTTTAATACGTCGCGTCTTATGCCGGCGAGCGTCAGAACCGCGCCTATACTGGGCGGACTGCTGGAGCACCTCGAGGAGGTGGCCGACCTACATTCGCTCTCCGACGCAAAGTGTCTGGCGCTCTCGAAGCTCAGCCTAACCTTGCTGGCTGGTGTGAGAGGTGGACTGCAATCCTGGTACGTGGAGTGGGCGCTAGCTACTGCACGTAATCTCAGCCATGTAGATCAGTCCGATTACTTCTTTACGTTTCCCTGGGATGCGTGTCTCTATAAGTCGCCGGACGATCTTGTCAAATTCGAGACGGCGGTCCGCGACGGCGACTGTGGCGAAATTGAGCGCCAGGTTGCCCAGATTGGAGACCGGCTCATCACCGCTCTACGCGATCCGATGGCAGTTCAGTCGAGATATGCGTTTATCGGTGAAGAGAGCGAGTGGCGAAAGGTGATCTTTGACCTCAAGACCAGCGCCGCTTTGATGCTGGGAGCCTATCTGGTCTCGGAGGAAGCGCGTGCTCTGCTGCGTCCGCGTCAGGTCAAACCGGCGCCGGTGTTGGCCGAGGCACCCTTACCAGAGGAAGCTAGCTGGCGCTAGTGTCATCATTGTTCGGCACGTGAGCTCATCCTTTGCCTCTTGAGGGCACACCGCCGAAGGCGATATGGTTGAGCTACCCACTCCGTGCAAACAACATGGAGTGTATTACCCTGCGTCCCTAGCCTTTGAGAGCGCCCACCATTAGCAATACCACGTCTTCCATACCAGCTGTGAGTGCGGAACTGCCAACATCGTTGCGATCCAACCCGATGGCGCACACTTTCGCAAGGGAGGGGATCCCGTAGAAATCGCGCTGTTCTTTGAGTCGATGCCGTGGACGGAGCATACGCGAGTCAACGCCAATGGACAGTTCACCTACAAAGAAGCCCCGTCGTTAACTAACCTGCTTGCCTACTTTCAGACTCCCGCCCAGTAACAGTCGCCGCCTAGCCCACCACCGCCAGGCATAGTATAATCAGGCGGCGATCCATCCTGTATTTGCTTACAGATTAATCAAAATGTGATCGTACAGCAGACCGTTTATCGCTGGGCCAAGTAGAACCAGCGTAGCAATCACAACGACGGCGAAAAGGGTCTGTCTGACGAATCGAGCGATGCGGTCATCGGTCATGTTCGACCAATTGCGCGCGCCAAGGAGCCGCTTCGAAAGGGTCAGGCCAGAACTCGGTCATGCGCCAGATGAGACCATCGCGGAACTCGAAGAAGGAGATGACACGGTCCGTGCGCGCGCTATCGGTCACGCCTACATCGGTGACTGCCTCCGTCTCATGAGCGATGAGGCGATGCACTGTGAACTGCCAAGCGCCCCCGGCCGGATACTGGGAGTTGAGCGCGATGAAGTTCTCTCGCCCGCGAAAGCGCTCACCTGATTGTGGATACACCAGAAGGTAGTTGTCGTGAAGCAATGCGCTGACGGCATGCCAATCATTCGTGTTCATCGTCTGCCAGAATTGTTCAATCCGCTGCCGTGATGTCCAGTCATTCACCGCTCGCCTCCTGGATGATCGCCAGTCAACGTAGAAAGCGTCAGTCATTGGACCAACTCAGGGCAGCGTACCATGCCACGTCGTCTCGGCAAGTAGTAAAGGCCTAGGTTCCCAAGGGTCGTTGCACATCCATCACGACTAGGCCGGAGCGTTGGCCGCGGCCACGCCTTCAACGGTGATGCGCTAGCGCCACTCAAGCGGTGTGCCGCCGGGAATTTGCGCAAGCCAGCCCGCATTGAGTGGGCCTAACACCGTGCGCTCAGAGGCTCGCGGGTGACGGGGTTATGACTGCAGTCCTCGAGCAGGCGTAGCGCATCCTCGTCACGGGAACGCACTGGCGCAGAGGGCACTACACGAGGACGAGCACCCTCACCTGCGACGCAGCTATGCGCGTTCGTAACTTCCCTTACTCTGGCCAACACACTACGAGAGGGGATGGGGCTGACAGCCAACTGGTCACGATCACGGCACCACACCACCCCCTGTATGGCTACGTTCTTCCCGTCGTGCGGCATCTCCAGAAGCAGAACGAACC
>JBKQTH010000372.1:0-7953 GCA_052143275.1 Ktedonobacterales bacterium
GACAATTTGGTCTGGGCTGAATTCCTGGAGAAAATGGCTGGGCTATACCGGAGACAAGCTCATCTGGAATCCCGACTACGGTTTGTGGAGGCTACGACCTCCGATCATATTGAGCAATTAGACTCCATCCAGTCTCGTCTAGAAGGCTTAGAGGAAGAACACCGGATGCTCCCCGAGCTCCTGGAAAGACTAGGACCCGAGAGGTTGACTCCAGACCATCAGTCCCTGGTGAAGCGGTGGGTATTGGAACTCCATAACCTGTCCGGCTGGAAGTATCCAACGATCTATAGCGACTTGAATAGCGATTTCCACGTCGGCAAGTTCAGCGACATTCTCGATAGCGACTGGGAACGGTTGGGAGCCTGGTTCAAGCTTCGGATAGAAGCGGCCAGAAAGCGGCAGCCAAGGAAACCATAACTGTGGAGTCTACGGCCAGAGAACATCGCATCGGTCCACCAGAGTCTCATGACCGTGCTCAGGGGAGGTTTCAGAAGTGCTAGCCTACGGTAGCCGCCATGACCCAGCAGGCTCGCTCGGAGGGCAGCTGACACGTCTGTTCGTGGTACAGTGTTGCATACCATGGTCGATAGCTTCGTGACTGAACGCATTGGATAGGAGCAACCCGCTATGCTCACCCCCGAACAGCTGGCTCGACAGCAGGTTGACACCCTGCTGGAGCAGGCAGGATGGGTGGTGCAAGACCGGCAGAGCTTCAACCTGGGCGCAGCTAGAGGTGTCGCGGTGCGCGAGTTCTCGACAGATGCCGGACCAGCTGACTACCTGCTCTTCGTGGACCGGCAGGCCGTGGGTGTCGTGGAGGCTAAGAAGGCTGGCACCACGCTGACCGGTGTAGAAACCCAAAGCCCCAAGTACTGCAGTGGACTGCCTCCGCATCTCCCGGCGGCACGGATCCCGCTGCCGTTTGCGTACGAGACCACCGGCATCGAAACGCGCTTCACCAGTACCCTGGACCCAGACCCGCGTAGCAGGCAGGTCTTTGCCTTCCATCAGCCGAGTGCGCTGGCTAACTGGCTCGAACAAGCTCCCGATGGTGTGCCCAATGAGCAGAATCACACGCTACGCGCCCAGCTCTGCCATCTGCCACCTCTGCCGAGAGAAGGCCTGCGCGACTGCCAGGTGGAAGCCATCACCCATCTGGAGCAGTCGTTCGCCGCTAATCGGCCCCGTGCGCTGGTTCAGATGGCTACCGGCAGCGGCAAGACCTACACGGCGGTCAGCAGTATCTACCGGCTCATCACTCATGGCGGCGCCAAGCGGGTGCTCTTCCTGGTCGACCGAGCCAACCTAGGCCGGCAGACGCTCACCGAGTTTCGCCAGTATGTCACCCCTGATGACGGGCGCAAGTTCACCGAACTCTACCTGGTTCAGCACCTCCAGTCCAATCGCCTGGATCCGGCTGCCCGTGTTGTAATCACCACCATCCAACGGCTCTACTCCCTGCTGGCCGGCGAGCCCGACTTCAATCCGGAGAATGAAGAGGGCTCACTCTTCGATACCGACGCAGCACTGGCCAACCAGCCACCCAAGGAAGTGCGCTATAACCCGGCCATTCCTATCGAGACCTTCGATGTCATCATCACCGACGAATGTCACCGCTCCATCTACAACCTGTGGCGAGGGGTGCTGGAGTACTTCGATGCCTTCATTGTTGGTCTGACGGCTACGCCCAATAAAGCCACCTTTGGCTTCTTTCGGGGGAATCTCGTCATGGAGTATGGGCATGACCGGGCAGTGGCCGATGGTGTGAATGTGGATTACGAGGTGTACCGTATTCGCACTGTCATCACCGAGCACGGGAGTACTATCGACAAGGGAGAATGGGTAGACCGGCGTGACAAGCAGACCCGCGCCGTTAGGTGGGAGCAGTTAGACGAGAACCTATGCTATCGTGGCGCCGATCTGGACCGAGCCGTGGTCGCCGCTGACCAGATACGAACCGTGCTGCGGGCCTTCAAAGATGCTCTACCTGAGCTCTTTCCTGGTCGTACCGAGGTACCCAAGACCCTCACCCTCATCTTCGCCAAGGATGACAGTCACGCCGAGGACATTGTCCAGGCGGTTCGCGACATCTTCGGGCGGGGCAATGAGTTCTGCCAGAAGATTACCTACCGAAGGTGGGGCCGGTGAGACCGCCCGGCGCAAGCTCTTGCAGGAGTGCGATGTCCATACGCTCCTCCGATTGCCGACCGGTATATTCTATGCCCAGGGCGTCAAAGCCAACGTGCTCTTCTTCGACCGTAAGCCTGCCAGTGAGCGGCCGTGGACTGAGCGAGTCTGGGTCTATGACTTCCGGACCAACCAGAACTTTACCCTGCGTACTCGCCCCCTCCAATATGAAGATCTGGCGGACTTCATTCGCTGCTATAACCCGGCCAACCGGCATGATCGGAAGGAGACCGAAAAGTTCCATGTGTTCAGCTACGATGACCTGATGAAGCGGGACAAGGTGAGTATGGACCTCTTCTGGCTGCGTGATGAGAGTCTGGAGGATGCGAGTGGCCTGGCGGCACCCGAGGTGCTGGCACAGAGCATCGTAGAAGACCTACGAGCGGCGCTGGAGCAATTCACCGCCATTGCTACTGACCTGGGAGCGGACACCAATGGACAAGGAGACTAGAGTATCGCCAGACTGAGCAGCTGAGCGGCGAATGCGTCTGGCTGCCCTCTGACGGTCATCGCTCTCTCCCTCATGTTATACTGCGGCTACATCTCGTGTACGCTTGGTCGGACCAGAGGCGCCAGCAGGAGGTAGGGTCATGAGCCAGCAAATGATGGTCTTTCTCAGCCATGCCCACGAGGATGAGACCTTCTGCCACGCCGTCGTGGAGGGTCTGCGGGGAGCCGGCGCCGATGTGTGGTATGACGAGCACAATCTGGGGTCCGGGCAACTGATGGAGGTCATCCAGCGGGAACTGGGGAGCCGACCCATCGTGGTCGTCATTCTCACCAAAGCCGCCTTTGCCTCCACCTGGGTCCGTCGAGAGGTCACCTGGGCCTACCATTTGCTTGACCGTGACCCCTCTCGGCTCATCCTGCCCGTCACAGGCGGTCCCATAGAGCGGAACGATTTCGACCCGATGAAGGGCTGGTTGTTCCTGGACGACTTCAAGCGTATCGAGTCGCCTGGCCTGCAGCCCTACCCGGTGCCCGAAGCCGTGCGGCGGCTCTTGCATGCCCTGGCGCTGACCCCGGCCGGGGAGGCACCGGCCCCGACCGCTGGTCCGCAGCCGACAGAGAGTGTCGAGGACCTGTTGGCTCGGGGCAAAGCGCTGACCGCACAGCAGAAGTATGTCGAAGCCGTGCCACTTTTCCTGCGGGCCACAGAGCTCGCCCCCGGCTCGTTCGATGCGTGGGCCAATCTCGGTTCGGCGAGCAATAACGCCAAGCAGTACGCGAATGCCGTGAAGGCATACGACCAGGCATTGTCGATCAATCCTAAGAGCAATCCTGCCTCATACAACAAGGGCAATGCTATGCGAGAACTAGGCCAGTATGCGGAGGCGCTGGCAGCGTACGAACTCAACTTCGATGCGAGTGACGCCCGTGACTGGTATGGCAAGGGCAACGCGCTCCGCGACCTCAAGCGTTCTGAGGAGGCGCTGGCCGCCTACGAGCGGGCTACCACCCTCAACCCCAAGTATGCTCTCGCCTGGTGCAACAAGGGCCTCGCGCTCCGTGACCTCAAGCGCCTTGAGGAGGCGCTGGCCGCCTACGAGCAGAGTCTCACCCTCGACCCCGGCGACGCCGTCACCTGGAATGGCAAAGGCAGCGCGCTCTACGGCCTCAAGCGGCCGGAGGAAGCGCTAGCAGCCTACGAGCAGGCCACGACTCTCGACCCCAAGTATGCTCTCGCCTGGTGCAACAAGGGCCTCGCGCTCCGTGACCTCAAGCGCCCGAGCCAAGAACGCCTGGCTGCGTACGAGCAAGCTACCACCCTCGACCCCAACATGGTAGACGCCTGGAACGACAAGGGCAACGCGCTCAATGACCTCAAGCGGAATGAAGAGGCGCTCGCCGCCTACGAGCAAGCCACCACCCTCGACCCCAAGTACGCCTCCGCCTGGACCGGAAAAGGCATGACGCTCCGAGCTTTAGGGCGCACCGCTGAGGCCGAGGCTGCAGAGCGTCGGGCAAAGGAACTGGGTGGGTAGCAGTTCGTGTAGCGACGGGACGCCAGGAGGGCGAACGCTGGAGCAGGGTGGGGGCAGGATAGGCTCAACAGGGCAGAGTAACACAAGCAAGGAGGTGGCCGTCGCCGTACTCGGTTCGAGAGGTAAGTACACAGGCGCATCAAGGTGGGTAGATGGCGCAGTAGCGAAATTAGCCAATCAGACGGCGTGCGTCGCGCTCGCTTGCTGACTTTCCGGGAAAATTAGAGTTAGTACCAGGTGAGTGGCAACAAGAGTCATAGTAAGCGTGCGGTATAGACCGCACTTGGGAGCACCGGATGGGTGAGGGTCTGCGGAAGTGCTACAAGCCGGCGACATCGCCAAGCGACCTGCGTGCGTCACGCCTGCTTGCTAGGAATCGGGGAATATTGCGATGTCGCGTGTTTGACAGCAAAGAGGGTGGTAGTAAGTATATTACCCCGCCTGTTTCATCAATCTACAGATTTCTATGCTTATTGTGGAAGAAGCGTACTATTCTCGCGAGCTCCGTGCGTCTAGTATCATGAAGGTAATTATGGCATCTGGCTTATCCGGTTGAACTTTGGTTGGATGTGAATTAAGATAGGCTGCTTCTACCTGCCGCGATAGGCACTGCTTCCTATTCTGCGGGTGGTCTGCGCTCTGCATGGGAGATGAATTTCAGGCATGGATGAAGACGAAGAGACCACGAAGGTGTCCCAGGAAGCCCCGGAGGAAGTCGGAGCCTCTAGGTCGGCGAAAAATGACCTCCCTCCAAGTAAGCGGGGTTGGTTCCCTTTCAAGAAGACGGTGCGACCAGTAGATAAGACGCAACGACGCCGGCGACGCATCATCATGCTCTTGGTGACTCTTGCCGTGCTGGTAGTGCTGCTGGTACCCAGCATTTTCGCTGTCATGACAGCTCTACAGGACTATTCGTCGCTGAAAGCTCTTGGACTTTCCGGCGTTGATCACCTGCTGGTGGCAAAGGACGACCTCACCTCTGAGACGACAACCACCGGAGCCGGTAGCTCGTGCTCCACAGCGGCCACGCCGACCGCCACTGCAACCGCTACACCGTCTGGTAGTAACAGCTCAAGCAGTGGGGCCTCCTCCAGCGCACTGGCGATTCCTGATGCGGCGCAGCTCCAGTCAGCCCAGACCGAGCTCAAGGCAGCACAAGTGGATTTCCAGGCATTACGGGTCCGTATGGCTAATCCCGACTGGGTACTTGGCACCGGCGGCCGTATATCCGGTGTGCACAGCGAGCTCAGTACCGTCACCGCACTGGCCAATACCGGGTATGATGTCTCGACCATGGGTATTGAGCTGATTAGTGCGGCCGCGCCGGTGATAAACCGTCTGCATGGCCATTCACTGGGCAGCGAGACGCTGGTAACTCAGACAGACATCAATAACTTACAGCACGCGACCGACGACTCACTAACCCTCCTAGCAGATGTGCAGGTTCAGCTCAAGCAGATCAATATCAATGATCTGCCCGTCTGCGCCGCCGAGAAAGCCGAATTCAGCAAGCTGGCAGGCGAATTGCCGCGAGCGCAACATCTGTTGGGCCAGGCAAGCACGCTGATTCAGCCGGTCGGCTGGTTGCTGGGAGTGGACGGCCCGCGGCATTTTCTGGTCCAGACGCTGGATGATACTGAGCTGCGGGCGACCGGAGGGTTCGCCGGTGAATTTGGAATCGCAACCATTCAGAACAGCAAAGTGGAGCTGCCAACGCTCTACAATGTCAATAACCTGGATTACGTCGGCTTTAGCAACGGGTGGAACCTTGGACGAAGACCGCCGGCCGCGTACAGTTGGTGGCCGATTGCCAACTGGGGGCTGCGTGATGCCAATCTAAACGCCGACTTTCCTACCGACGCCAAGCTGGTGATGAGTGTCTTCAAGGATGAGGCCACCAACCCCACTCTAGAGAGCCAGGGAAGCCAGCAACTCGACGGTCTCATCAACTTCACTCCGACAGCTATAGCCCACGTACTGAATGTCACTGGACCGCTCTACGTACCCGGTTACGATGTTACCGTCACCGGCGCCAACCTGGAGACTGAAATACATTACTACCAGCTCACCGCCGCCGGACAGGCCAAGAATCTGCAGCTGTACCCGCAGGACGGTACCACAGACAACGCGCGCAAGCGCTTTGCGCAGCTCATCGCCCAGCTGCTGGAAAAGAGGGTCTTCAAACTACCGTTCAGCGAGCTGGAAGCCGTGGCCAAGCAAGCCTTCATAGACATGCAGGCTCATGATATCAGCGTGTATGTGACCAATCCCACCCTCGAAAACCTGCTTGCCAGCCACCAGGCGGCCGGTGCTATCAATACCACGCCGGGGGTCGATAGCTTCTTAGTAGTCCATACCAACTGGAGCGCGGGCAAGATCAACGCTCACGTCACAGTCAACCAGCAGGACGACGTCACTCTAGATGACAAGGGCGGGGCAACCCACCACCTCACCATCACCATCGACGACTATTATGTACCCAACATTTACAATGACTTTGTCACCTACTGGGACTATGTCCGAGTCTACGTGCCGCCAGCATCCAAGCTTCTCAGCGCCGACGGCTTCAACTCGAATACCAATGTGTTATGTGTGATGCCACGCTGCCCCGCCGATCCCTACCCAGGCGGACAGCTCGTCTGTCCTGACGGCAACTATAATCCCGGGCCACGTACCCCTACACTGCTGGGGAATGATAATGACCCGCCGCTGTATGTCGACGGCGGGCCCACCGAGACTACCAGCGATGTAGCGGGAAGGGCGATGTGGGGTGGAAATGTCATGGTCCCAATGGGCTGCACCGCAACCCTCAAGCTAAGCTGGTATGTGCCGGATGTTGCTGCACCATCGACAGCGGTGCCAGCGGTGAGCGCACCCTATTCGCTCCTGGTACAGCGACAGGGCGGCACCTTCTACGGTCTGAAGGTCACCTTACATCCCGCCCCGAATGTAGCGGCTGAGGGAACCAAAACCGTCACCTACAACGTAACCTCTAGTACCGACTATACCTTTAGCTTCGGACAACCGCCGCAGCCGCCTCCACCGTTCACCCTTCCGTGAGGGGTGTTGTCTCGGGCGCGCTTCTGGTAGATTAGAAGACCCAGCTATGTACTCCATTCCTGATTCACTGGTTCAGACAACCAAAGAGGTTCACGGCGAGGTAGATGGCCAGAAGTGGCTGGAGCAATTGCCGCAAATCCTGGCTGATTGCGCCGCCAGATGGTCGCTGGCCTTGAAGCCGCCATTTCCCAACCTTACCTACAACTATGCCGCGCCGGCTACCCGTCTGGATGGCACACCGGTAGTCATCAAGGCTGGTTTCATACCTGCGGATAAAGAGTTCCTGAGCGAGATGACGGCCCTCACCCTCTTCAATGGGCGTGGGGCGGTACAACTGCTCGAGAGCGACCCGGCAGAGAGCGTCATTCTACTGGAGCGGCTGGTGCCGGGCAGGCCAATCGGCGAGCTGGAAGATGACGAGCACGCTATTTCGATCGCCGCCGCAGTGTTGCGGCAACTGTGGCGGCCAGTGCCATCTCAGCAGCAGCACTCATTCCCTCTGACCAGTGATTGGGGCAGAGGTTTTGCCCGGCTACGCCTGCATTTCGGGGGTACCGGGCCATTTCCGGCCGAATTGGTGGAGCGGGCCGAGCGACTCTTCGATGAACTAGAGGCTACGAAGGCCGATCCGGTGTTGCTCCATGGCGACCTGAATTTGGGCAATGTTTTGTCGGCGCAGCGTGAGCCATGGCTAGCCATCGACCCCAAGGGCGTTGTCGGA
>JBKQTH010000373.1:0-23145 GCA_052143275.1 Ktedonobacterales bacterium
CTGCAACGGCGGTCGTGCGCGACAGTGGGCGGGACGAGTATACCTTCACGGTGGAGGTGCAGATCCTTCCCGACGGAGTGCTGAAGCCCCTTATGACCATGGAGTATTCCTCACGGTCAGGACCAGGGTCATCGAGAGTGTCCTCTAAGGGACAGACCCGTATCAGGGACAAGACGGTCGCAGATCTGACAAAGGACGACATTGCGCGTGCATTCACGACGCACTACCTGAACAGCTTGCGCGGTCGGGCCCGACCGTCCTAGGCGACCCAGAAGGCGCGCTGATGCGGATTCCTTCGTGCCGCTGCATGTGTGGCGTCTCGAACACTGGCGGCAGTCGCTCGCGACGCATGTCACCCCACCGCCGAGGGGCCGGGCAAGTGCAGGAGTGAGTGCGTTGTCGATGAGAAGTCACGTCGATGAATGAACGCCAACGGGTGCGGGTACGCAAGCAGGTTGCATGGCTGGCTCATTGCTGTTACAGGTGCACCCGCTTGCTGACAGGCTTTGTGGCTCTCTCACGTCATATAGCAGGGCCGTGTTACCCAGTTCGGCCCTCTGGCTGGCGGCGGGCGTCCTACCCGCCGCCAGCCAGTTTTTTACTGTTTTGCTAGCTTTCCGGCCAGCAGCCATTCATTTCTCTGCAGTCTTCGCCAAGTGATACACTGCTCGCGGAGGTCGCTATGCGAGCTGAGGATCACGAACAGCGTGCCCTGCAACTGGAACATGTTATTGCTGTGCTGGGAGACCCAGCGGCCGATCCCGACCTTGGCCCGGGCCTGATCGAGATTTTCTGGGGCGCGGCCTTCCACTGGATTGCTTATGGCTGCCAGCGCAAGCATGGGCAGCATAAGGAGAATCATACGCAACTCGGTCGCTACCTCCGGGATATGAGCGAGACGGTTATCGCGTTCCACTGGGACAGTTTGGAGCATGCCCGTCAGGGAGCGATGTATGGTCACGCTGCTACTTTAGCCGATGTCCAGCAAGCACAAACCGATTGGCAGGCTATCCGAGCATGGGCAGTGACATGAAACCTATCAACCGATCAAAAAAGCGTAGGCCTTTGGCAGCGCCTTCGTCCCATTCGATGATTCCGCTGATTGACTGGCTCGATACTGAGACCGCTGCCGACGTCGTGGACATTACCCAGTCTGTGGCAGAGCACCACCCTGAGGCTCAGGCAGTCATTCTCTTTGGCTCCGTCGCTCGTCGCGAAGAACGTCCCTTGGACGACCCCGAGCCAAGCGACGTGGATCTGCTCGTGCTCGTGGATCCGACAGTACTTGATCCAACCGCTGAGCGCCTCACTCACGAGCAGCAGTTGGCGTTGTTCCACACCATCGGCGAGGCGGACTATCGTCATCGCGTGGCTCCTCGGGAAGTCAAGACGCTGCTCGTGCAGAGTGACCTCCAGGGCTGGGATCCCATGTTCATTGAGAACGTCGCGCGTGATGGGCTGCTGCTGTGGGCACGCCAGCGTGACTCGTTGCCGCCCCAGTGGACAGCGGTAGCATCTCGCGACCTGGATGCTCTGCTGTCGCCGCGATCCTGACGAGTTCCTTGGCTGTGTGAGAAGGACGCTCGCCGGCGTTGTGCCTTCCTGCCGCTCTGCGGCGCTCGCGTCTCGTGCTGCAGCGTCCCCTCCTGGACCGCCGTCGAGGCCACCAGGCTCAACCAGACCCTAGCGCCCGGCGGCTCCCCGTCAAGGCCAGCTGCCCTCCGCTGCGCTCCGGGTGCCGCTCCGCTCGTGCCTCTCTCCGCGGCAGCCTTGACGTGGCCCCCCGCCTGGGCGCTCTGCCGGGTCGTGAGCCTGGTGGACATCGCCGCGCCAGCCAGGCGGCCTACACTGCCGATCCGACGCGCGTCCGCGTTGCGACGGCTCGGACCTGAGAGCGAGAGCGAGGCCTGGAGCGGATCGGAGCACCTGGGAGGTGCGGTCTTTCGGAACGCCCAGCCACCAGAAGAGTGCGTTTGGAACTGTACGCAGGTGGCAGGCTGTGTGGTAGACTGCCGAGTGCGAGAAGCACCACTGTATGCCTGCTGGGAAGGCTGCGTGGATGCCAGCAGAAGGACAGAGACCTCACCATGAGCCGCCAGATGCAGCTCTTTGTCAGCTATAGCCACCAGGACGAAGCCTTCGCTCGCGACCTGGTCGAAGCCTTGCGGGCCACTGGGACCGATGTCTGGTATGAAGAACAGAATCTCGACTCGGGACAACTCATCCCCACCGTCGAGCGCGAGCTGCGCGACCGGCCCGTCTTCCTCCTCGTCCTTTCGCCTGCCGCCCTGGCATCGCGACGGGTCGAGGAGGAGTGCCGCCGGGCGTACAACTGCCAGCTCCAGGACCCCACCCGCACTCTCCTGCCCGTTACGGCTGTACCGCTTGCCGACGAGACTGATATCTGGCTCTTCCTGAAGGACTTCAAGCGCGTCGAGGCGCCGAAGGGGCAGCCATATCCAAAGGAAGAGGCAATTCGTCGCATGCTGCACGCGCTGGCTCTCACGCCCTGGGGCGAGGCACTGGAGCCCGCAGCTCCAAATCCGGCCCAGAGCGCCGCAGCCGTGCTCGAGAGGGTGCTGTTCTACCAACAGGCGACGCAGCTGGCTCCGAACTCGTTCGACGCCTGGTTCAACCTGGGGTACAGCCTGAGTTTCGCCGAGGGAACAGCTCTGGACCAACTGGACGCCTACGAGCGGGCATTGGCTCTCGAGCCGAACAACGCGCGTGCCTGGGGCAACAAGGGCACTGTGCTCTTGAATCTGAATCGACTCGAGGAGGCGCTCGCGGCCTACGAGCGAGCACCGGCTCTCGATCCCGACGACGCGATGACGTGGCGCAACACGGCTGATGCGCTGAACGAGCTCATGCGTTATCAGGAGGTGCTGTCTGCCGCCGAGCACGCGCTGACGCTGGTGCCCACGAGCAGTCTTGGCTGGACCCACACCGCCCAGGCGCTTCGGGGGCTGGGCCGCACTCAAGAGGCCGACGAAGCGGCGGCCAAGGCGAAGGCTCTGGGTGGCTAGGAGATCGGCGCGCAGCGAAGCCTCATCGGCCTGGTCGAGGCGTCATGGACTCCTTGACCGGCGATCGGCCACGCTCCACATGGTGGCGCTGCGGCGGTAGTCCCAGCGCCAGGAATGCCGCACATCGCGTCGGGCGTAGTCGTCTGGCGTCCACGTCCGCCCGTGAGCGTTCGGCTGTCCAGACGTCAAGGTCACGATCAGCTGCGCCGCGGCTCGCGACGACGCGCCAATGGCAAAGGGCTGGTCCCATCGGCCACCTCCTCCCGGTTCTCACTATCCCCAGTGTCGTCATTAAATTCCCAGTCCCTCTCGTCCGGCATTCGGACGGGCTGACCCGCCGCGCGCAGCCCATCCAGGAGCGTCAGATCCTGTCCAGCTCGCTGCACATTGAGCCGAGCCGCATCGAGAGCGGACATGTTGCTGGTGGTCGCAGCTTCCAACACCGCAATCCGCTCAGCTGTCTCTGGTGAAGCAAGCGCCGCAGCAACAGCACCCAGCGGGATCCCGCGGCGCATCATGTCCTCGATCTGTGCTTCCTTCTGCATCCGCCAGCGTTCTAGCGCTTGCTGTTCCAGCGCCCGCTGGGTGGCCAGAATCACTTCTTTGCCGCTCTTGGGCCGCTCACCAAAGATGCCTGCCAGAAAGAGCACCGCGGTGTAAGCACTGGCATGGACGGCGTAATAGCACCAGTTCCAGGGCGAGGGCAGATTATCGAGCGGAAAGGCAGTGGCATGTCCCGTCGTGGAATGCCACGCCAGCGCCAGGAAATACAATACCGACAAGAAGTTGATCACCGAGGAGACCGCTAAGACGAAGTAGCCGCGTTTGATGAGCTTCTCAGCGCCGATCTCAGTCTTGATGGAGCTATCCAGGCTCATCAAGTCATGCAGTTGAAAGATGGTGCTGACCTCGAAGAGGGCAAACGCCACCGTCGAGCAGCAGGCCGAGATGATCAGATAGCCCAGCAACACCGCATTGCCCAGCACTAATTGCCCGGCGGAATTGTAGAGCAGCTGCGCGACCATCGTATTGGCCACCAGCGCGAGCACGACGACCTTGGACGCTCGAGAGCGCAAGAAGTATTCGAGCCGATCGACCAGGGATATGTGCGCCCGGAGGCGCAGATGAGGGTTGTGTCCTGCCATCGTACAAGAGCCTCCTCTCGAGCCAGCAGAGACGAGCGGAATTCCCTGCTCGCTCTGCTGGCACACATGCTTACGCCGACTTGGCAGCTGGTTCGGTATTCTTGGCCGTCTTCTTCTCAGCCTGGCGAGCAGCACGGCGCTGTTTGGCTTGGACTTTCTGAGCTTTACGGGCTTGCTGCAGAGCTTTGCGCTCATCAGCGCTGGCCTCGCGTGCCTCCACCCCCTGGAAGACCACCAATGCCCCGACCGGCTTTTCGCCAGCTCGTGCGTTGCTGCGCTCGAAGGCGAGAGCCCGCATGCCCTCAGCCGAGACCACCACCCAACTCTCCTCCAGTTCCCATTTGTCGAGGGTGTCGGGCGTGGGAGCTTTGTCGAGAGGCAGTTCACACAACACCCGATCGCGCATGCTCGGAACCACCAGCGACAGCTGAACTTTGGTGACGATCTCACCGGTAGACTGCAGAGTGTATGACGACTCGTTGACCTCTTCAACCTTGGCCGTAATTTCGAAGTAATTCATGGTAAACCCGTTCCTTTTCTGGTTTTTACAACATATCGATGCCCACAGCGATGGGCAGAGAAGTGCATAGAATAACGGGAGGAAGCAACACGGTTAAGCCATATTGCTTGAAAAGGAAGGGGAGGTCCGCGACCGTGTAAGAACGGCTCAACCTCTGCATGAAATGTTAGAACTTTAGTTCGTAGTGGTTTGGCGAGAAGGGCGCAAACAAGCCCCTGATTGGTGTAAGGCATAACCGGCAGGACTTGCCACAGAGTGCGAGTGAAGGCAGGCGCGAAGGCGTTTAGGAAGCGGCTTCACAAACAAACAAGCTTGCTAAACCGCTGTAGGAGTTACTCCCTACCGTGGGTTCGAATCCCACCCCTTCCGCCAAGCTCGCATGAATTCAGATGCGAGGCCAGCCAGCCAGAGTGCTGTGCTGGCCTTTTTGTCCCCCTCTGCGGCGTCACTACGCCAACGACTATGCAGTGAAGTATTGAGGTGGTAGTGGTAAATGCCCCGAAACCTGGCCCGATTTTGCCCTGACCTGTGAGCACGTGCCCCGAGTCATGTGCAACACAACCATTGATTACCAGAGAGGCTCTCCAGAGACGGTTTGTCGCTCTTCATAAGTGGAAATTAGGGTGGGGAGAGCGCGCTTCTATCTGTTATTCTCGTGCTTGGAGAAGACCTGGGTAGCTGGCGGAGAGCCTGGCTCTCGACTCTCTGCCATGGGATCACTTCACGTTGAACTCGTCAAGAAGTGTTTGTACTTGTGGACGAGTTGTCAAAGCTAGACACGCTCCGGTAAACCGCTCATCATCTGTCACTTCTGCAAGAGCAAAAGAGGGCATGGGGAGAGATAAAGGATCACCGTTCGGGCCAAAATCCACTTCTGCTATCACTAAGCCTTCAAGGTCCCCTTGAAACTGGTCAATCCCGATAGGAACAGTTCCTCCATGAAACCTCAACCGCCTCTTTTCAAGGCGATGAGAAGGCAGAGTAGAAGCGAGTAAAATATACTCCGCTTCCGAGAGGTACAATGTCGTATGGAATATCACCCGCGTCTCGTGAGGATGAACGCGTAATTTTTGTCCCAGCTTAAACGTTACGTCGTGCTCAGTCTGTGCCCTCCGTAAACGCAGGGTTGTATTGGAAATATAGTGGTCTGTGATAGCTGCATTGAACGTGGCACCCGGTGGAATGGTGGCTAATAAGAATTTTCGTTCAACTTCAGGGTGAGCATATTTGCCGAATTGTTTGTCAATGACTACCATACGGTGACTCCCTTCTTTCTTCATGACAACCTGGATCAGTTCATATGATCTCGCTACGTCATTCTGCTCTTCAGCACATGCCGTATCGCATGCATTCTCCCTCCAGGAGTGGAGTAGATGGTTGCGACAACGTTCAATCAGGCTGAGACATCGAGTGCAATGTACAACACTCAGGAGGACGCCTCGTCATAAATCGATGTGCTATGGTGGGTAGTAATCGCTTCTGCTGCCCACTCACTTCCAAATAGCCTGAAAATACCCTACCTAGTGGGGACCTAGGAGCAAGCGGAGAAATTCGGAATCGTCAGAATTACCCGCAACCACAACCGTAACTGGTACAAGCACGCCAGAAGAAAGTCAGAATACCTGTATGAGCAATCCAAATCTGAATATGGGGACGCCGTTGACCGATCCGAACTCTTTGGGTCGCTATTTTTACAGTGGCAGCCGGCAAGGCATCGTGTTCGTCACGCCCAACACCAAAGAGATGCAAAAAGGTGTCTTTGGCGGTTTGTTCCAGCAGGGCTGGCGCTTTGCTACAGATCAGGAAATCCACGAGTATACACAATCGCAAATACCATCCTATCCAGTGCAAGAGCCAGAGCCGGAACAACCGGCACAGCCGGAACCAGAGCCACAGCCACAAAGACAGCCAGCAGGAGCGCCAACTCCAAGACGTACGGCCGTTGCAGAGCCAGAAAAGGAAACGGAGCGCGAGACAGAGACAACAGAGGATGTCGCCCAGGAAATCGCGCGACTCAAGCACCAACTGCAGCTCGCCGAGCAGAAACTTGCTGAGAGTCAGCGGGAAGAGTAGGATAAAATCGGCCTCCGCAAGCCGACACACCAACAACTCTACGCGTGTAATGCGCGCGAGGGCGTACCACTTCTCGCGCCGCCAACTTTCACAGAGGCGAACACACGCGAGTAGCAGGCTCATTCATGCACAAAGAGAGACCCCCTGGGTGAAACGGGAGGAGTGTACTAGATGGGGAGCGGTGCGCCCACATCACCATTGCCTGACTGCCCTTCCGGGCGCCGGAACTGGTGCCCTGCGAAGACCTCTGGCGCTTGACAAAGGCCGTGGTGGCGGCCAATCGTGTGTACGAGACGGTGCAAGCCTTCGCGGAGCACGCAGTCAGCTGGCTGGCAACGCGTTCTCCGTTCGACCGGTTACGCCGAAGCGGCTTACTTGGCTCAAAGTTTCAGTGGTTAGGGACTTAGCCATCGCCCAGCGCAGCGTCCATAGCATCTGCCGCCTGTTGCTGCATGTGCGGCGTCACATGGCTATACAGCTGGAGGGTGATCGCGATACGCGCATGCCCGAGCATCTCCGAGACAATATTTGGGTTGTTGCCACGTCCGAGTAACAGGGTGGCAGCCGTGTGCCGCAGGTCGTGGAAACGCATTCGAGGGAGGCCTGCCGCGCGCTGCAGTGCCATAGTGATTCAGCGGCACTGTCTACTACGTTGCCTTGAGCACGCTATACACGAAGTCGTGCACAACCTCGTGAAAGTGTTTACGCTCTTCCACCCAGGGGAAGTGACCTGACTCCTCGAAGACGGCGAGGTGCGCCTGCGGGATCAGTTGTGTCAGTTCTTCGGCCATCGCGACGGTCTGGATGAAATCATACCGCCCGACGATCACCAAGGTCGGCACCTGAATGCTCGGCAGCTCCGGACGCCAATCGCTGGCGAACTGCGCTGGTCCGTTTCCTTGGACGTGAGGCGCCGGGTTGATGGTGAGGGAGGACTGACGTGCTTGAAACGCTTGGACCTCCGGCGTCAGGCTCGCGAAATAGAACGGGAAGACCGCCTGGAAGTTTGCCGCTGCCTGTGCCGGTGTGATGTCGGGACTGTCTTCCTCCATGAGGGCGTCGTGTGCTGCGGCGAACCACGCCTGATCAGCGTAGCGACGGACCGCCATCTCCGGATCCCAGTCAGCCACCGCCAACCCCCGCGCCGCGGTACCCACCAGGATCAGGGCACCAACTCCAGCAGGGTAGTCCAGCGCGTAGCGTTGGGCGATCCAGCCGCCGTGCGAATGTCCGAGTACAAACGGCCGCTCCAGGCCAAGATGCTGGCGCAGCGTCTCCACGTCGCGGGCATACGCCGACAGGCTCCAGTCACCCTCAGGGGGGAAGCGAGAGAGCCCTGCGCCGCGCGGATGCAACACCACCAGGGTCACGGTATCATCGATACCGCCCAGGTCTTCCAAATAGCGAGGGTCCATGCCTGGGCCGCCTCCCAACCAGATGCAGGCGGGTCCGGCTCCAAAGATCGAGTAGTGGAGCGTGCCCTCTCCGGTCGAGAGGTCGTCTTCACCAGTGCTGAGCGTAATCGCCATTTGGAACCTCCTGCGGTTATTCTCTGGATGCTCCCATCCCGCTTGAGTGATGTGACGTCCACTCCGCATCGAAGGATGCTCAAGGCACCCAGATCGTCTCTCTGCTCAGTATAGACAACCCTTGCCAGCTGGTGCTAGTCGAGATACCACCGGAGCGTCTGCAGGCAGGTCCGAGTCACTTGACCACAATGATAGAGTCACTGAGGTCGACTCGCTCCAGGCGCACGTTTGGCACCTTGTCATGTGCGGCGCGACCCAACTGTTCCGAATAGCCAGTCAACACCAGCGATGTCGATCTCTTGGTGGTCTTCGATACGGAGGATGAAGCTATCGCCATCCACCAAGGCGAAGAACTCTTTCGTATCCTTGGCATGGCCTACGATGGGCGGTCGGTCCACTTCCTCCACCACTAGCCAACGTACGCCATCGCACGGTACAAGCAGACTCTAAAGCAACCAGCAAACGAGCACGGAAGGGTGATCCTACCTACCAGCCTGACACCAACCCGGGCAACTTTGAGCGAACTCCGGCGAACTGAAAACTTTGCCAAGTGCCCATGAATTCAGCATTCGCGGACTACAGTGAACGCTCGCGGACACCAGCTACCGAATCGGTCCGCCAGACCAGGCCCGTCGCATTGCTCTTGCCTTCCACTGTATCCAGCTGGTTCCTTCCCTTAAAGCGCACCCGCTTGGCCTGCCCGAAAGCTATGCTCAGCACCGCTCGATAGGCACGGGTAGCGAGCTGTTGGCACACCGGCGCATCCAGGTGCTCCTCGATCCAGTGGGAGGCATGCCGACAGTCTTTGGCATACTGCTGCAGCGCTGCCTCGGTGCAGCCCCGCGCCCTCCGAGGGGAATGACGCGACCTCGCCGTCGGGAGAGGCAGCTTCCGCGCCAGCGCCGCCAGTTCCCGGCGCTAGCGCGCTGGGTGCGGCTGCCTCCACTGGCCACAGGGACTGTTGGCCAGCGGTTCCAGCAGAGCGAGCGGGGTGGCTGCGATGGGTAGCCATGGACGGGTGCTCGTCCTTTCTGGGCCAGATGAAGGAGAACAGATGTTCTTGGTCCCCAGTCTACCTGAAGAGACGCGGTGTGTCAAGTCGCGTCTCCCAAGGGTGCCGGCGTGGCCTGTACGGGGGATCTCTCGGTGGTTCACCCGTGGGGCGTGTTCATCCCCGGGATCAATCCACACGGCTTTCCGCGCCTTCCTCTGTAAAAGGTATCCTGAACGAGCACGAATCCGTGCGCAAGAGCTAGGCGTGCATGGTCATACTCGCGCACGTCACCGTCCGCGGCATTCTCAATGAGCTCCTCGCCGCTGCGAAGAACACGAGAGGCGTCACGCAACCTGCCGTCACGGTAGTAGGCAAATGCAAGCTCGCACAATCTATCTACCAGGTTGGCATAGCTCGCTGCGATGTCGGCTGATGACACGATGTACCTCCCAGTTGAACAATCAAACTCTAGTATCGTGCCCTGCAGCCTCCTACGTCTAGCGACCGGGCAAAGAGATCAGCTCGCTGTAACAGTGGACAGTGGACCACTTATAGGGATCTGAGCATCTGAAGCAACGGCAGAGTAGCAGATATCCCGCCTCAGTCCATCAGCCCAAAGACGGCGTCGGGCATCACACCAGTGGCTTGAGGTGAATGCTAGTGAATCAAGGTACGTAGGAGGCAGTTCGGCACCTGCCAACCGGATTGAGTCACCAGCGGAGGAATAGCTGATTGACACACCAAACCACCAGATCTGGAGGAGCACGTCATTGGTCATAAACAGCACTTTTCACACTGTTGCTGCAAGACTGAAATCATTGGTATTTCCACCGCATGCGGTGCCTGGATCGACGCTGTATGCGGCATCCACTTTGGCAGCTGCTGTGGGGCGTGGACTCTGGCTGCCGTTCTCCCTGTTGTACTTCCACCTCGTGGTTGGGCTGCCTTTACCGCTGGTCGGAGCTGGTTTGACCGGGGCAGGGATTGTGGGGTTGCTGCTCACACCAGTCGCAGGAAGTTTGGTTGATCATTTTGGCGCTCGCCCGCTTTTCATTGCCAGCTTTGCTGGTGTCGGAGTTGGCTCGCTCGTGTACCTGGGCGCCCACTCCTTCTCGCTGTTTCTAGTGGGCGCCATCGTGATCTCCAGTGCCTTGTCCTTTAACATGCCAGCGGGTACCGCGTATGTTGCCGAGTTGTTTCCCCCGGAGGACCGCGACTGGTGGTTTGGCTTCGACCGATCGGCAATGAATCTAGGTTTGAGTGTAGGGGTGCTACTGTCCGGCTGGGTCGCCAGTGTGGGAGGGACCAGTGCGTACCACTGGCTCCTGTTCGTGAGCGCACTAGGCTACTTCGTCACCGGTGTGCTTATCCTGGCCATCCCGGCGAGTCCCTTCCGAAGGGCAACGTCGAAGCAGATCGAGAAACCACTGAGCTACATCACCGTCCTGCGTGACCGACCCTTTCTCGGCTTTATCGCGACCCAGGCCACGCTCTTTCTCAGCTTTGCGGTGTTAGAAGTCGCCCTGCCACCGTTTCTCGTCGAGAACCTGCACGCTCCAGCCTGGGGATTTAGCTTGCTTTTTACGCTCAATACCATCATGGTCGTGGTCTTGCAGGTTCCACTCATGCACCTGCTTGGCAGAATGCGGCGCACACGAGGTATCGTTGCCGGGGGCCTCAGCTACGCCTTCTCGTACCTGCTCTTCGCCGCTGTAGTGGGGGTGCCTCGGGCCCTGTTGATGCCTGCCCTGGTGCTGACGATGATTATTTACACCCTGGCAGAGATGTTCCTCTCGCCCACCTCGTACAGCCTTGCTCTTGCGCTGGCACCTGAGCGGGCGCGTGGACGCTACCTGGCGGTCGTAAGTCTCGGTGGCTCGCTAGCATTTACTGTGGCCCCGGCCTTATTCACTTTTCTCTTAACACTCAGCTCCTCATTGTTCTGGCTCATGTTGGCCGGAATTACTACCGCTGCCGCGCTGGGAGTGCTGCTCCTGGAACGCTGGCTTCCACCACACAGTCTACGATCTGCAAGACAAGAACCCGAAGCACAAGAAAGCTAGCAACTGGTCGTGGAAGAGCTGGTCATGCTCCATGACTAGCCATGGCCATGAACCCCGAGCTCTGTGGTAGGTAGGTTCGACTCGCATGCCCTTCTGCCAACGAGCCGTTCCCTTCGGTTACTGTGTGGGCATCCCCAGGCGTCGGGCAATGCTGGGCGGCGTCGGATACAGGCGTTCGTGAGGCAGCTGCCTTTGTACGCGGCTCGCTTCACCAGCCTGGAGGAGCTGAGCTGATAGAGTTTGTGAGCCAACGGTGTCACATCTTGGATCTCAACCGTCCACTCATGCACATACCGGCTGATGATGTGGCGGGACAAGCCCACCTGGATGCTCTTATGGGGCAAGCTTTTGCCCTGGATGCTCCGTTCCGGGTCCCATTGCACGACCACCGCCGCCTGATCCAACTGCTCGCGCCAGTCGGCTGCGCTCTGGTACACCCCAGGTAGCGGCGCGCTGAGAACCGCCACAGAGAGTGCTTCCTCCCAGCCTTTCCGCGTGATGCGGATCGCCAGCACCCGCTCTTGGCCCGGTTTGTGGGCCTAGTTGCTGCGTTCCATCATCCAGAGAAAGGAAAGGGAAGAGGGTTGAGTGAGTGATTTCCGACGGGGTACACTACAGACCAGTAGGTCCCATCTGTTTTCCCACAGGAGATCGCATATGGCGAATATTGCGCTCTCTAAGCATGCCCAGGACGTCACATGAAACTGCGGATAGATCGAGAGAGTGATGCGCTGTACTTCCGTCTTGATGACTCCGAGATTGTGGAGTCTGAAGAAGTACAGCCAGGCGTTATCCTCGACTTCAACGAGCGTGGCCAGGTGGTCGGCATCGAGATGCTCCACATCAGCGAGCGCGTCGATGCGAGCAAACTACAGTCACTGCAATTCGAAACGGCCTAAGTCTGCGAAGGCCCGGAATCATCGAGGTTATAGGGGCTGGCGAGCTTAGCACCTGCACTTCACATTCTCCTCAAAGCCTGGAAGTGGCTCCTCGAAATCATCGCTCAAAGCCCTGCCGGGATGCTCCGATGCTCGCTGGGCTGGACCTCGTCCAGCGGCTCGCCCGCCGCGATGCGCTCGAAGCAGAAGGGAGTCAAGTCGATCGTGCGGTAGGCGCCGGTGCTCAACAACTCAGCAATGCCCCGCGCGGCCGCCGGCGCATGCATCACGCCGTGGCCGCTGAAGCCACAGGCGAAGACGAAGTTAGCGACGGCGGGGTAGCGGCCGAGGATAGCATTCTGGTCGAACGTGTTGAAGTCGTAGTGGCCCGCCCAGGCCCGCACCAGCTCCACGCGTTCGAAGCCCCGCACCCGCCGCGCCAGGGCCGGGCGTAGCACCTCCTCGAAGAGCGCAACGTCCACCTCGAAGTCGGTGCTGGCTGGGTCGCGCTCGGGGGGAGGCGCGGTCATAGCCAGGAAGTCGTCGCCGTAGGGGCGCGCGTAGAGGCTGCGGCCGGCGACCGTCGGGTCGACCAGATTGGTAAAGCCGACGGGCGGGGAGGCGCAGCGGAAGACGAAGGCACAGCGCTTGCGCGCCTCCACCGGCGCGGCGATGCCGGCCAGGCGTGCCACCGCCCCCGCGCAGCCACCCGCCGCGTCCACCACCGTCTCGGCCTCCACGCGCGTGCCATCCTCCAGCTCGACGGCAGCCACGCGGTCCCCCGCCAGCGGCAGCCCCGTCACGCGCGCCGCGACGTAGCGCACGCCCAACGACTCCGCCTTGCGCCGCAGCGCCACCAAGGCCGCGCGGGGGTCGAACCACCCTTCGCCGCGCAGCCCCAGACACCCGGCCCCCACACCCTCCGGCTTGAGCCACGGCAGGCGGCGCACCAGCTCGTCCACCGTGAGGAAGGCGATCTCGGCGCCGGCGGCGCGCTGGCGGGCGTGCGCCGCCGCCAGGCGCTCGACTCCCTTCGGCCCGGCCAGCACGACATAGCCGCGCTCAGCGAAGGCCAGGTCCACCGCGTCGGCGCCGTCCACGCGCAACAGCTCGTCGGCATGCGTGAAGAACTCGTAGCCGAAGCGCGCCATCGCGACGTTCACGGCCAGGTTGAACTGCTGGCGGATCGCCGCCGCCGAGCGAGTCGTCGCGGAGCGCTCGTAGGCGGGGTCGGGCTCCAGTACGATGATGGAGTCTGGCCGCTGGGGCGCGGTGGCGAGGAAGTAGGCGACGCACGCGCCGACGATGCCGCCGCCCACGATGGCCACGTCGACCGCTGCGGAGCGATCCCTATCGGAACGATCCATGGACCCTGCCCTTCGGCACCGGGATGATATCTCCCCCACGCACCCCATCTAGGCGCAAGTATAGCATGGCTGACGCCGCTTGGAGCAACCAGGTATCCCCTCTCGATGACGTCGCCTGCACACTGGCCTTCCCACGTCACTCCTGCACTGGAATCGTGCCAGAACCGTTTCCCAAATGCCGAAAACAGAGTCGGAGCTAACCTGCACTCTGCGTCTCTTCTCTCATGGTAAATGAGGAGGGCCGTGTTACTCCACTCGGCCCTCAGCTTGCTCCTTCGTTTCCCAGTTACCAAGCGCGGCAGGGATCAACGACGTGACGCTAGTGGCGACCGTGCCCAAGCGTCCGGGTCGGAACGTACCCGTCAGGTTTTTCCTCTATGTGGTTTACCCCAGGTCCGCGGAGGCAACGAGCAGCCCCGCGCCTTTTGCAGGTCCGAGGACCCAGATAGTGTAGCCACCACCCGAGCGCATGATGAGCCACGACGTATAGGGCAGATATGATGGTGAAGCAGGCGTGACACGTTCCCAGGAATGGGCTCTTGGAGCCCAGGCATAGTATCCGCTCTGCGATGCGTCCCCCCTGCGCCTGGCGTGTTAGGTGCGACGACACTATCGTGCTGTCCCAGTTCTAACTCACTCGCGAGTCACAATGTCGAGCTGCGTTCGCTACCTGTACACACGATCCCGGGTCTTCAGATGTGCCACGAACCAGGGACCGCATGACCAAGCTTACCCATGAGCTCACTCGACGCAATTCTGAGAGGAAACCGCAGGCACGGTGGAGGGTCGCCAACGTCCTGCTGGCGGCCCTCCCTGACTGATCTTGTGCTTGTCGGTACTCCTAGCTGATGGTGATTGCTGTACTAGGCGACTGCTTGACCGCATTCCTGCCTCCCTCGGCACCTTGCTGCGCATGCAGTCATAGCTGCCAGTTGTCCCGCGCCAACGTGCCCGGTGCAGCCTCCGCTCCTGCTCACTCTGACCCTAGCGCCCGCCGGCTCCCCTTCAAGGCCGCGCCCTTCGCTCTGTTCCGGGCGCCGCTTCGCGGCAGCCTTGACGTGGCCCCCATCTGGGCGCTTTTCCGGGTTGCGAGCCGAGCGGGGCTGACCTCGCCGACCCAGCGGCCTGAACTCGGCACCTCTGACAGACGATGGAGCCGCTGTGTTATAGGGGAGGGAGAGCCGGTTCGACGAAGGAGAGATCGATGTCAGGCAATGCATGCCATCTCAGGTGCCCGTCGCGTCCATTGAGTGCGAAGAGTCCTAGCCTTGTTCCGACGAAGACTACTCCATTCCGAGCTTCCAGCCAAAGCGCGTTAGTGGCGCCGTGCAGAGCATAGGGTCGCCGCCACTGACCAACTTTGAACTCGCTTCGAAGCACTCTCCAACGGCTGGCCCGAGGACCAGGATACGCGAGAAGAGATTCCACCGTGTCCCAGGACTTCTTCGTCGCATCGGCCAGCATGGCTGGTGTCCTCCATCCCCAAAGTAGGAGCAGCGCGGCGGTATCCGTCGGACTATGCCACGACCAGAGCTGCGCACCGGTCTCGGCATCCAGCGCGCCGACCTCGGCAATCTTGTCGCGGTGACGCGGCATATGAGGATCGTCATGGAGGCATGCATAGTATACCCGACCATTATCGAGAGCAAGGATGTCCGTTCGTATCCCCTGAGCACGCCACAGCTCGCCGCCGCCTCCCGCTACGTCCACCGCCGCTACCCAGGGCTGGCTATCCTCTGCGGAGCTGACATACGCAATACCTTCGTCGGTGAGTAGGTGCAACCGCCATCCCCCAAAAGGCATCCGGTATACGTCGGTACCGTCCTCAGATCGCAGCACGGTGAATTCCGCCTCGTGGTTGCGCCGGCGCAGCAGCTTGCCCACAAGCATACGGTGCGGTACAGACAGCACGGTGTAGGACCCAGCCGTACTCCACAACTCCTGACCGGTTTGCGACTCCACTACCTGCACCGGCAACGGCGAGTTCCCGTTGACGAGAAACGTCCGGCCACCACCAGCCGCGAGGAACCGAACGGGACGGATTGGAGCCCGGCTGCCCAGTACCGACCAACGGACCGCACCGGTCTGGGGGTCAAGTGCACAGATCTGTTCGACGTCGGGTGGGCGGGCCGGATCATGCGAGGCAACCAGCACCATGCCACTGTCGACTTCGACATGCAGGCGACCCTTGAGGCTCCAATCTGAAGCAGTCCACTGTAGCGCTCCGTCGACAAGGTTACGACACTCGAGCCGGCTCGGCTGCGCTTCGGCTTCCGCACTGCGGTGATCGATGCGTTCCCGTTTCGCGGCGGTGGTGGCTTGGTAGCGCTCCTCATGTAGGGACAGCGGCAGACCTAAGGGGACATAGAACCGCCTGCCGTCTTGCGCGAGTGTTCCAAGCTCGCATCCGGTCCGCTGTCGCCACGGGACCGCTCCTGTCTGGGCCCGCACGACGGCGACGTCTCCCTGCCAGGACCCAACCACGAGCGTTGGCCTTGACCGATGCTCGGACAGTTCAATCTGGCTGTGTGGCAACGACGAGGACACGGGCGTACTCCTTCGTGGTAGACAGCACGGTTCTGCTGTCCTTGGCATCTTCGAGCACCTTATGTACGGCACGACATCGGCGTCAGTTGCATGCTTAATCTACCGCGGATACGCGCTAGGAATGGGAACGAGCGCGGCCAGGCCGATCATCAGAACGGGGAAGACGACGAAATTGCCGAGCAGCATCCCTACGGGCAGCTTCCAGTTCGTCCGAAACTCCGACAGGATGACCTGATGGGCATTGAGCCGTAAGCCAAGTCCGAGCGTACTGGACATTACGAATAGAAGTCCGAAAGCGACGATGACTGTCAGGATAGGACTCATGTGAGTCGCTCCTTTTGGGACGTACTGGTCGGAAGGGATTTTCGAGGCGTGTACGCGTGTCGAGCGGTGTAAGACTGCGATGAGACTGCTGTAAGAGCGTTGTAAGAGCGCAGCACAGTCCGGCAACATCGCGGTCGTAGACTGGGTCGCAGACTGGGTCGTAGACCGAGAGAGGTGTGGACATGATGCCGTTCGCATCACGTGGTTCTCCGACACGGGGGGTCTCCGACACGGGGGGTCTCCGACACGAGAGGAGCGAGGATCTGGGAGCGTGAAACTACTGGACCTGAGAGCCCTCGGTGAGGCGTGTTCTTCGACGAGCTGGTGCCTAGATGCCGAGATGAGGAGCCGATCACGATGAATAAGACCGCAGGAAGTTTGGCGTTGGTCTCAGCGGGCGTTGGCCTTCTGGGTGTCGGATTTACCCAGATCTATGCCCCGCTGCGCGCGCAGCGCCTTGCAACGACGTATGAGCAATTTCGGGCGGAGCACCAGGCGGAGCACGATCGCATCGACGCCCAGTTCACCCATCAGGACCGCGTCGTCAAGGGCCTCACGTGGCACTATGTGGACGAAGGCGCCCGCGACGGCGAGGTCATTCTCTTCCTCCACGGATGGCCCGAGAGCTGGTACTCCTGGGGCCACGTCCTCCCGCAGGTGGACCACAGCTACCGTCTGATCGCTATCGACATGAAAGGGTACGGCCGTTCCGATCATCAGGATCGTGACTACCACTGGCACACGGTGGCCCGGCAAATCCTGGACTTGATGGACGACCTTGGAATCGGGACGTTCTATGTCGTCTCGCACGATTGGGGGACGCTCATCGGCAGCGTGCTGGTCGGCGATCATCCGGATCGGATTCGGGGGTACGTCCGCATGGAGGCCGATCTCACCAGCCCCAAGACCGTCGCCGACTGGATCACCTTCTATCGGCTCAAGCCGCAGTTTCTCTCCTTCCGAAGCTACTGGTACGGGCGCTACCGGATGCAGGACTCGGGCGCGCTCATCGACACGGTCTATCCGCCGCGCATGACCACCCCCTTGCGGCCGGTCGATCGTGACTACTTCGTGTACGAGTTCTCGCGGCCGGGGGTCGCCGACGCGGTCCCCTACTACTTCCTCGCCCGCAATTGGGATTTCCCCGCCGCCATGGACCGGATCTGCGAGACCACCTTTCCGTTCCCGGTCGTGCAGCTGCAATCCACGCAAGACCCCGCGCAACCGCACCAGATCTTCCCGGACGTCGCGACCCGGTGCCCAAACGTGAGGCTGGAATGGATAACCAACGCCAGCCACTTCGCCAACCTCGACCAACCTACCCAGGTGGCCGAGGCGATCAACCGCTTCGTGCAGGCGACCAGTGCCGCTGCCAAGCGGGAGATGGCCGGACGGAGGTGATCGGTGGGAAGAGAGGACGTGGGCCCGCCGGGCCCTCGTCCCCCGTGAGATGGCCTGCTGCTATCAGAGGAGGTAGCAGAGAAGACAGCTGAGGAGGTCTAAGCCATGGGCAGCGCCATCGGCGCTATCCTTAGCGCCATCGGCGCTATCCTTCCCCACGCGGTCGGCGTGGCGGTCAGCCCCGTGCCCATCATTGCGGTGATCCTGCTGCTCTTCTCTCGCCGGGCCAGGACAGTCGCTCCGGCGTTTCTGCTGGGGTGGATGGCCGGCTTGGCCATTGTAGCTGCGATCATCCTGGCAATCGCGGGCGGCGTCGAGCATACCAGCAAGAGGGCCGAATCTACCGTCGGTGCGTCTGTGCAGTTCGTACTCGGGTTGCTGCTGCTGTTCCTGGCCTATCGGCAATGGCGGGGGCGACCGAAGCCAGGCGAAGAGGCGAAGATGCCCACGTGGCTCGGGAAGCTCGATACGATAACGCCGCTCGCAGGGTTTGGCCTGGGAGCGGCGCTCGCCGCCCTGAACCCCAAGAACCTCCCGCTAACCATCGGCGCCGCTCTCGCCATTGCCAGCGCCGGCTTGTCGCCGGCGAACTCCATCATCGTCCTGGTTGTCTATGTCGTCCTCGCCAGCATAACGGTCGGTGGGCCGGTGCTCTACTTCCTGGTCGCGCGCTCGCGGGCAACGCCGACGCTCAGTGCCTGGAAGGCGTGGCTGAGCGCAAACAACGCTACCGTGATGGGCTTGCTCTTCCTCGTGTTTGGCGCCGTGCTGCTCGGCAAAGGGATTGGTGGCCTGACCAGTTGAGCGAGGAACCGCCGGTCACGACGATGGTAGGCAGAGGAGTATGCTCGTGCGACTCCGCCTTCCACGAGTGACATGTGACAGCGATGGACAGCAAGGACAGCTGAATTTATAACATGTCATGGCCACAAACGTATGCAGATATAGATGACACCAATTACGTCTTGGGTGTTGTTGCTGGGACAGACACTACTCGGTGGTCTCAGACTTGAGGCGGAAAGCTCGGAGATCGAGGGTATAGTCGTCTGGTTTGTCCGGCGTCTTCAGGATGAAGAACAGCGCGCTCCAGGGCGTCGGCTCGGGGCCGGTGCTGGTAAGGTGCCAAGTCGACCAGACAAACGGTCCTCCTGCTCCAGCATCCGTCTGCGTCCAGCCAGCCTGAGTCAATTGCCCGACATAATGATGAGCCAGGGCCTCTTGGTCAAGGGGGGTAGTCACCGTTGAGGTTGTGTGCATCCACTCTGGATCGCCGTGGCTGCTCGTGCCACCGAGTTGTGCGCCCAGTGGCGCAATGAGGGTCGGCAGCATCTGGCGCCCGGTGTTGGGGTACCTGGGAAAGCCTCGTGGTGCCGGCTGGTCCTGGCGGGCACATGGATTGCCTTCCTCACCAAGCGTCAGATCCAGGCGCACATGCGTCGTGGCGTTTTCGCGCTGCACCAACATCGGCCTTAGGCAGGCATGGCTGGGTGTGTGGCAAAAAGCGAGCCGCGCCGATGGGCGGTAGTCGCTTTGGACAAAGCCGCCCGTTGGCGGCTGCCGCATATATTCGAACTCGTTCCAGGCCAGGGCGGTGAGCTGTGCGCGATGTACGCTGATCATCTCGTCCAGCGGGAGATCGCTCTCCAGAGTAATCACAAAGCTGGAATCGCTGCGGGCTAGGGTCCCGAGCACGCGGGTGTGTGGAGGCACGGGTATCTCCAGCGGTATGTTCTCAGGAATCGTGCTGGGAAAGAGATGTGGTTGGGGGCTATTGGGGTCAATGGGAGAGGCAAGCAGGCTGATGGCAAGAGCAGTGAGTTGCTCGAGTTCGCTAGCAGCTGATTCCTCGCTCATGATACTACTCCTTGGTCCTGTAGCCTCACTCGCTCGACTTCGTCCAGAAGGGTTCCTGGTGTAGGTGTGCCAACGTGTCTCGTCTCAATACTACACTATCCGATATAAAATTGGTATGACGAGTCAAACGTGACACTCTCAATCCCCTAAAGAGGATGGGACTTCTCGCGCCGATCGTTAAAATCCGCTACGAATTCTGAGGCTACCACGCCAACCGGTACGCCAACCCAGAGCATTATTGCCGGACTTTAGCGGACGCAGCAGTGAGCAAAACTTGCATATTTTCGGCATTGGAGAATGGCAATAAACAGTAGTGAACGGGCAGAGATGAGCTTGAAAACCATAGACCGAGAGGTCCGGGGTTCGAATCCCTCTCCCTCCGCCCAGAGTATCATCGGCCCTCACTCCAAGCGATGGCCGATTCTCTTTTTGCCCATTTTGCCAAATGACACCAATTTAGACACCAGTTGGTGAAGATGCTGATTTGATTAGAGCGGATATCTGCCACCTGGCCAAGAGGCGAGCGCCGCACACACGGCAGTGGCCGTGATCGAGGATGCGTTACGTGCCGATGGTGCCCCATATCTGCTGACCAAGACCTAGACCATCGACGCCATCTATCGCGCACGAAGGGGAAAATCCGCCGCTGAGATCATCGACGCCGAAGCCTGCCTGCGCCTGTGGTAGTCCACCTCAGCATATTCTGTCATCCTTCCCGCAGCCAGCGCTCCTCTGCCATGTGCTCGAAGATTTTCGTCGCCTCCTCCGCGGTTGGGACCTTGAGCACATTCTCATCCGCAAGCTCTTGCGCCTGCGGATATCCGCTCGCTCGTACCGCTCGAGCTGCGACCTCCGTGTCGTATGGCGTCCAGCGAAACTCGCACCCCTCTGAGCTCAGTAGGAGCCAATATGCCCCCGGTCGATCAGCATAAGGCATCCCCACGCTCCCCGCATTGAGGATGCGTAGGGCGCCAAGGTGCCGTTCAAACTGCATATGGGTATGCCCACAAACGACAATATCTTGCTCGACATCAGAAAAGATGGCACAGAGTCGGTCCTCGGGTGTTATAGAGGTAAATAGGTCTTCATCATTCCGCAGGGTGGCATGACAAAACACCAGACGTCCCAGCCCCTCGACCTCGAACTGAAGGTGATCCGGCAACGCCGCCAAAAAGTCTCGTTGGGAGCGAGTTAACTGGCTGGCGACCCAATGTGTTACCGCACGCACCTCCTCCGACATATCGGAGCTGAGCGGCTGAGCGTCAAAATCCGTGACGGCCTCCCGATCTGCATTGCCACGAATGGGGCGAACCTGCTCGCCAAGCTGAAAAAGACGCTCCAGGGTCTGCCCAGGCATGGGACCGGAAACGATATCCCCTCCGACGACTATCAGATCCGGTCGCACCTCTTTGAGCTCCTCCAACACTGCGTTCAGTGCAGGTAGATTCCCATGGATATCGTAGAGCGCTGCAATTTTCATCTTTGCAACTCCTTTTTCCTGCATCTTATCGAGCATCTACTCCCACCATAGCAGGGAACAATAGCCTGTGCAAGCCTATCTTGGCTGGGTTTTCCCTAACGCTTCATTCATTGCCACTGCCGCCTGCTGTTGCATGTGCGGCGTCTAGCGAGAGGTCGACCAATACCGCGCACTTGACGACGTTGCTGACGACAACGCTGGCACCTTTCGGTGAACTGTGGCGAACACAGCAGGAAATGATTGCTACGTATTCCGTGTTGGCGGCTGTCAGCGAACGCGAGTGAACAGAAAGCCGTGGGACTTGCCGTCTCCTGCACCCCGATATAGGATCAGGGGTCGTGAGACACACTGTTAAGTTGGTATGCCTGAGCAGAGGTAGTCGGCGCCTGCTGGTTCAAGGCAGTATGCGGTCGTTGGGTCAGGATTTGACCTGACAACAATTGTGACAACACCCCGATGCACACCAGTAGATCCCAGCGGACGCTGGCCCTCATGATGCCAGAATTCAAGCGACGAGCATAGACGCAGGAATACAGCGCTGGACGGGGCGACTCACCGAAAGGTTTTTGCCCCTTCGACTTAACAGCAATTCTGACAGCAGGACCGACAGACCAGACGAGATGACACGAGACCACGATGGACACTGAGGGCTGATGCTTTGCGGTAGAAAGACTAAACGAGACGGCCTAGGCGAGGGCGCCGCGATCTCCAAAACCGCAGGTTGAAGGTCCGCTTCTTAGCGGCGACTTCCGAGCCTAACTGGAAGTGCAGACAGAGTGGCCATTTCCTCTAGGAAGTGGATCATGATGGAAAACTGCATCCATCTCTTCGGTCAGGGCAGCGAAACCAGTCGTCGCCCCAATGCCATACTCAAGCGAGAGGCACTCGACGGCACCGCTCAGTGTAGAGCACAGCGGTGCCGTAATCATAGCAGAGCCAGCTGCCGCTGGGATGCTAGGGGCTGGCTGCTACTTCGGGTCCTCGTCATCGTCGGGTGCGCTGACAATGCCCTCTACCGCTACTACCACCACATCCACTTCCTCCACCTCCTCCGTCGGACCACTTGGTGTCTCGCTCACCCCTGATCCGACGAGGCCACTGGAATCAGCCGGACCTGGTGCGCCTTCCAGGCCGGTGGTGTCAGCCGGACCTGGTGCGCCTTCCAGGCCGGTGGTGTCAGCTGGATTGCCAAGTTGATTTGCCTTGTCCATTGCTTATCTCCAGTTCAACCCTTTCTCCCTCAGCTGCCGGGCGGCGATGCCGTTCCTTTGCCCTGATCATGTCGCGAAGTGCGACCTCGTCGGTAGCGCAGCATCAGGCAATCAATGGCCCATGTGGCCCGCGGACACAATGTACAACGTTAGTAGTGAGAAAGCTAGATTTGGCTTGGTCCCGCTACTACGGCAACAGGTACGCTAACCCAGGCAACTTTTGGTGGACCGCCGCGGACTCAGCAATGGGCCAAACCCGTATGTTTTCGGAAATGGCAAACAGTGGAGCACAGTGATAAACTATCAGAGATGAGCTTGAAAACCATAAACCGAGAGGTCCGGGGTTCGAATCCCTCTCCCTCCGCCCAGAATATCATCGGCCCTCATGTCAAGTGATGGCCGATTCTCTTTTCCTCCTTTTTGCGAGATGACACCTATGTTGACACCAATTGGTGAAGGTGGCGGGCACGAATACGCATGAGCGTACTCACGATCTCAAAGAGCACCCAGAGACGCTTTCTGCTCGGGAAGCAGGGCCTGTATCCCGGCCGCCGCTGGCGTGGCAAGGAAGGCGCCGCCGCGGCGCTGCGGGCTGGCGTGGTGGTTCAGGTAGACCCCATCAATGTCGTGGCACGCAGCCATGATATCGTCCTCTATGGGCGCGTGCTGGACTACCAACCCGCCTTGCTCCAGACACTGCTCTACGAAGACCACGTCGGTTTCGAGTCTGGCG
>JBKQTH010000374.1:0-32322 GCA_052143275.1 Ktedonobacterales bacterium
GATGGTCCGCCAGCCGTACCGTACCTTTCCGGGTGGGAGTCCCGGCTTAACTCCGGTTGTAGCTTCCATACATCCCCCTAACGCGCCCTAATGCCCAGCCCCCGCGACCAGCCAATCGGCCTTCTCAGGGTGCTTCTTATCCCAGAGCGGTCGGCGACTCCGCACTGTGGGAATGGTCTTGAAGTTCTCGGGAGGCGGCGGCGATGACGTTGCCCACTCCAGGGTGAAGGCATCCCACGGATCGTCGGCCATACCCACCGGTGACTTGGCAAAGGTCTTGACCAGGTTGGCCAGGAAGAAGAGCACGCCTACTATGAGAACCACCACACCCAGGCTGGAGGCCAGATTCAGGCCGTCCCAGCCGAGGTTGGGCGGATACGTATACTGGCGACGCGGCATACCCAGAATGCCCAGTATATGCATCGGGAAGAACGTCAGGTTCATACCGATGAGGAAGAGCCAGAACTGTATCTTGCCGAAGGTCTCATCCAGGCGGCGACCAAACATCTTGGGGAACCAGTAGAAAAGGCCGGCAAAGATGCCGAAGACGCTGCCGCCGAAGAGCACATAGTGGATATGGGCCACTACGAAGTAGGTGTCGGTTACCTGATAGTCGAAGGGCACCACCGCCAGCGCCGCGCCGTTGAGACCGCCGATGAGGAACATGGCGATGAAGCCCACCGCAAAGAGCATGGGAGTTTCAAAGCGCAGCTTACCCTTGTAAAGCGTTGCCACCCAGTTGAAGATCTTCACCGCGGTGGGAATAGCAATCAGGGTGGTAGACGAGGCAAAGAAAGCCTGGGCTACCGTGGGTAGTCCTACGGCAAACATGTGGTGCGCCCAGACGGTGAAGCTCAGGAATCCGATTGCCACACCGGACCAGGCCACAAAGGTATAGCCAAAGATGGGCTTTCCCGAGAAGACGGGTAAGATCTCCGAAACCATGCCGAACGCCGGCAAAATCAGAATATAGACTTCAGGATGGCCGAACGACCAGAAAAGGTTCTGCCACAAAAGGGGATCTCCCCCGTAGCCGGCCTGATAGAAGTGAGTGCCTAGATGCCGGTCGAAGAGCAGAAGCGCACTGGCAACCGTCAGGCTGGGTAGCGCGAACACCAGCAGGAACGACGTGATCATGGTCATCCAGACGAAGAGCGGCATACGATTGATGGTCATGCCCGGCGCTCGCAGCCGCAGGATGGTTACGATAAAATTGAGCGCACTAACCAGCGAGGAGATTCCCAGCAGGTTGAGACCAATGATCCAGAAGTCGGGATTCTGCCCCGGCGAGAAGCAGGCCACATTGTTTTGCGCCTGGGTTGCCGCCTGGTATGCCAATTGCTGCGCTGTGAGATTGGTAAGGCAGCCGGGAGTGGCCTCCGTCAGCGGAGCGTAGCTAAACCAGCCGGCGTTGGGAGCGGAGCCGACCAGAAAGCTGCACATCATGAAGATTCCGGCAAAGAACAGCAACCAGTAACCCAGCGCGTTCAGCCTGGGGAAGGCCATGTCACGCGCGCCGATCATGAGCGGCACCAGGAAGTTGCCGAAGCCCGCCATGGTAGGCATCACGAAGAGGAAGATCATGGTCAAGGCATGCATGGTGAAGACTTCGTCATATTGCTGAGGCGTCAACACCGTGCTGTTGGGCTCAGCAAGCTGCCAGCGAATCAGCGAAGCCTCTATTCCGCCTACCAGGAAGAAGAAGAACCCAGTGGCGACATACAAGATGCCCAGCTTCTTGTGGTCGGTGGTCGTGACCCAAGAGCCGATGGCAGATTCTTTCCAGGTCCTGCGCTTGGCCCGTCCGCGAGTGGCTATGCTACCGACTGCCATGTTGCCCCCTTAAGCTACCGGATGAGAGATGGCCCAGATTCATGTGATGCACATTCACGCTTATTGGTCGATTGTTTGGTTATTTTAGGCTCTCCAGGTACGCCACCACATTGTTGAGCTGGTCCTGGCTGAGTTGTTGGTACGCTGGTGCGGCACTACCGTTGAAGCTCGGCATATCTACGCCGGGCTTTACGCTCTGCGCGTTGTATATCCATTCGGCCAGATTGGTCGGGTTATTGTCCAGGACGCCGCCGGCAATCAGCAGGCGACTGCCGAAGTGCGTAAGATTGGGCCCGATCAACGTAACACCTTTCGGCGTCACGCCGTTGATGGTATGGCAGCCGGTGCAACCCGCACTCAGAAAGACCTGCTTGCCGGCGGCCGCCGCGCTGCCGGCGACGGGTTTGGTGGCCAGCTGCTGCTGCTGGGCTACCCAGGCATTGAAGTCGCTCTGGGTCTGCACGACTACCACGAAGTCCATATGAGCGTGCTGCACGCCGCAGAACTCGGCGCACTCGCCGCGATACATATTATTGGTTGGGTTGCTCGGGTCATAGCGGGTGGCTTCCATCCACAGCGAATTGTCGTGGCCGGGAATCACATCGGTCTTGCCGGCCAGCTCGGGAACCCAGAAGCTGTGAATGACGTTGTTGGAGTAGAGATTGACGCGGACGATGGTATCGACGGGTATATTGAGCTGGTCGGCGGTGACGAAGCCTTTGCCGTTATAGTCGAACTCCCACCACCATTGATGGCCGACCGCGGTGACCGTGAGGGTTGCTGGGGTCGGCGGATTCGCCAAATTGAACATGGTGGTGAGAGTCAGCACCAGAATAAGTACCAGCAGCGCCGAGGGGACTATGGTCCAGGCTATCTCCAGCCGGCTATTTCCGTGCAACTGGCTGGCTTCGGGAGCACCGGGCCGGTCGCGATAGCGGATGATGGCATAGAGCAGCGCGCCTATCACAATGACAAAGACCGCGGTGGCCGTTATGAAGACGAAGATGGCCAAGTTCTTCTGACCGGCGGCTACAGGCCCCGCCGGATCCAGAATGTTGGCGCCGTTGTTGGCGCATGCGCTAAGGAAAGCCGAGAGGACCAGCGCCAAGAGAAGTAATCCGGCTAACCGTCGTACTGTGGAACGAATTCGCATCTTTCTACAATCCTCGACCTCACTTGGAACACAGACCGCATAATAGGTCTACCAGATCTACTATCCGTACCAGGTACAGCCGCAAGCTATCACGGAATCCGCCCGGTGAACCTCGGCAAACCCGGCGGGCAGATATGAGGTGACGGTGGGCGTGGGCCGCGCCGTGTGCGGCCCGCCTGCGGCAGCCACATGCTGATGAATGATAATGATCACCCCAACCAAAACTACCAATGTTAGTACCATTAGTCGCGATACCAGACGTAGCTTCATAGCGGCAACTCTTGCAACTTCCAGCACGTTGGCATTGATCAGCGCAACACCCGATCGACCACCATCACCGCAAAGATCAAGGCCAGATAGTAGTTCGAGAACCAGAACATCATGCGGGCCTGCTTCAAGGTCTTGTAATAAGCCAAGAGAATCGCCAGAGCCAGCAGTCCCAGACCAAGCGCCAACGCCGAGATCAGATACAGGTAACCCATTGCCCCAATCGCGAAGAGTATCAGCGAACCCGCGATCAGCAGCAGCGTATAGAGTATGATCTGCCGGTAGGTCTCGTTATCGCCGGCGACCACAGGCAGCATCGGAATCTGAGCGCGCGCGTAGTCCTTCTTGAGGACGAGTGACAGCGCCCAGAAATGAGGCGGCGTCCAGAGAAAGATGATGAGAAACATCCATACCGCGGTAAGCGAAATCGAATTGGTAACCGCCGCCCAGCCGACCAGTACCGGAACCGCGCCCGCCGCACCCCCGATCACGATGTTCTGTGGGGTAGTGCGCTTAAGCCACATGGTATAGACGACGACGTAAAAGAGAATAGCCGATAGCGCCAGTACCGCCGCCAGCAGATTGACGAAGAGATACAGGACGACGAAGGACGCGACGCCCAGTCCCAGGCCAAACGAAAGCGCCTGAGAGTCTCTGACGCGCTGCGCCGGAAGACTACGCGTGCGGGTTCGAGACATAACCTGGTCGATGTCGCGATCCCAGTAGCAGTTGATGGCATTGGCGCTGCCCGCCGCCATCCCACCGCCCAGGAGCGTCGCCAGTACCAGACCCAGCGGCGGCAGCCCGCCTTCGGCCACGACCATCGAAGCCAGCGTCGTTCCCAGAAGCAGCACCGTTACATGCGGCTTGATGAGATTGACATACGCACCGAACGTCGCGCGCCAGCTCGGCGCCTCTACCGAGGTCACAGTTTGCATGGTCACGGTATTCCTTTCACATCGAGCGCATTTAGGGGGGATTGTAGCGTAGCTCCCTGACACTGGCCTATCAGAGCCGCAGCAATGCCTTACAATTGCCTAAACACGATTATGCAGTAGGACCAAAGAGTACTGCGCTGGCTGCGCCAATTGCACCCGTGATCCCGCCGCACTATAGTAACATGATAGATACTATCCGTAACCATGTTCAGGAAAACGTAAGGGTGGTTATGACCTCTACGCAGCTCTCTCGCGCCACCTCCGCGGCGTCAGCTGATCAGGAATTTTCGTCCGGCATCGACCTTCCGGCTCTTGTTGCCGCCGGCTGTGGCGCGTCGGCGAGCCAGCTTGCCGCTCTGGCGGAGAAGCTGAGACTGGCTCTGCCGCGACCGGAGAGACTGGACGCCGCTGTGGGGTCGATTCTCCCGCAGCTGTCGATGGAGAGCGCCGGGCTGCGTGAGCTGGCTGAGACCATTCAAGACCTGGACGGGTTACAGCGTAAGCCGCTCCACTTCGAGCCGATTGAGCTTGGGGACCTTTTGATGGGTATTCTGCCGCAGTGGAAAGAGCGGGCGCCGGCACACTCGCTGGAGCTGGCGCTACCCGGCGAGCTGCCCAGCATACTGGCCTCACCACGACATGCTGAGCGAGCCACTAATATCCTCATCGAAGCCGCGGTATCTCTGGCTCCGGCTCACAGCTCGGTGAGAGTCAGCATACGCCCGCAGCTGGACGACGTGCTGGTGAGTGTGCAGTGCGCCGGCGCCGAGCCCGGACGCCCGGATCTTGACCACCTCTTCGAACCCTTTTACCGCCCTCCCGCTATGCCCGATTTCCGAGTCGGTGGAGGTTTGGGCCTAACGCTCGCGCGTGCCATACTCCATGCGCACGGTGGACGGCTCTGGGCGGAGCAGCCCTCCGGCAGCGTAACCATCGCCCTCTTGGCTACCTGGCCGCTGGTTCCGGCGTCGCCGGTAGAGCTTCCGGCCTACGCACCCGCTCCAGACGGCGACTCGACACCTGGCCGGCTCACTCTGGCCGGTGAGCGTCCGGTCATTCTGGTGCTGGATACCGACAGCCGGATGCTCCGCTACCTGCGGGCCAATCTCGAGGCGCAACGCTTCAAGCCGGTCCTGGCCCGAAACCTGGAGGAGATGTTTCGGTTGATAGACCTGGAGGAGCCGGATCTTCTGCTGTTGGATATCGGCTCCATCGGCCGCGCCGAAGCGGTAGCCGACGACATTATCCGGGAGCTGCAGGCGCTGGTTCCGGCGCCTATTATCTGTCTCTCCGAGCAGAACGATCCTCTGGAGTGCGCACGCCTGCTCGATCTGGGAGCTACCGACTACCTGGGCAAGCTCTTCGGACTGGAAGAGCTGCTCGCTCGCATACGCGCCGCACTGCGAGCTCACCGGGCCCACTCCCGTAGCGGGCCTCGCAGCTCGCGATTCCAGAGCGGTGAGCTGTCTATAGAGTTCAGCGAGCGGCAGGTAATGATCGGCGAGCGGCAGATTGCGCTGAGCAAAACCGAGTTTAAGCTGCTTCGCGTCTTGGCCGAGCATGCCGGTATGGTTCTGCCCCACGAGGCGTTGCTCAGCCGCGTCTGGGGCCTGGGTTACAGCCAAGAGGTAGAATTCGTCTGGGTGTACATCAGGCGGCTACGCAAGAAGATCGAGCCTGACCCGAGCATGCCGACGTACATTCAGACCGTTCCAGGTGTCGGATACCGGCTGGTGCGCCGCTGAAGAACCAGCGAGCATGAGCAGGATGAGACTGATTGCGCGCACTGATTGCGCGCACTGATTGCGCGCGACGAGGGGTTTTGCTATATTTCCCCCTGGTATTTAAGATTGAATGAAAGGAAGTGTTTCGTCATATGAGATCTATGAGTTCGATGAAGAAGACCGCGCTGGGTATTCCAGTTCTCCTCCTGGTGATTGGGCTCGCGCTCTTTGGCTGCGGCAAAGTGCCGGGAGGAGGTACTGTCAGCACCGGTCCATCCATTCCCGCCACCACCGTCCAGCTGGCTCCCACCAACTTTGTGCAATCCAGCCGAACCATAAATGCCGGCCAGACGCTACTCTTCGACGATACCTACGATGGCGGCGGCACACACGTCATCTGCCTGGGGCACGATATGATGTGTAACACCAGTGCGCAGGGACCGGCAGCCCTGATACATCCCGGTTTCACGATCAGCCCGGGTACTACTAAGAGCGTCACCTTCCCGACCGCCGGTACCTATGCGATTACCTGCTCCATACACGCTAATATGAACCTGACGGTTATCGTCAAGTAGCGTAGTCGCGGTACGCCTCTAGAACCTGAGAAGACGCCTATGAACCCTTCGATCTCGCCACCACAGCCAGCAGAATTCGACCACGCGCCACTGGTCAGCGACACCTACGACGTGATAGTCGTCGGAGCGGGCCATGCCGGCTGTGAGGCGGCGCTGGCCAGCGCTCGCATGGGGAGGCGAACGCTGGTCCTGACCATGAATCTGGACAGCATCGCCCTCATGCCCTGCAATCCCTCTATCGGCGGGCCTGCCAAGGGCCATCTGGTTCGTGAGATCGACGCGCTAGGCGGTGAGATGGGGCGCAACACCGACCGGACCTTTATCCAGATCCGTCTGCTTAATACCAGTAAAGGCCCGGCGGTACAGGCGCTGCGCGCTCAGTGCGACAAGCAGGCGTACCGCCTCAGTATGAAATTCGCGCTGGAGGCGCAGCCGGGGCTGGAGCTGAAACAGGCTACCATTACCCAGTTGCTGGTGGCCGGGGACCGTCCTCATGCGCCAACTGGAGACGCTCGTCGCGCCATCACCGGCGTCGTCACGTCGAATGGAGCGGTCTATTACGCTGGCAGCGTCGTGCTTACCACCGGCACATTTATCAATGGGCGTCTGGTGGTGGGAGAGAAGACCTCGGCAGGTGGCCGGGCCGGTGAAGCTCCAGCTCTGGGTATCTCCGAGGCTTTACGCCAGCTCGGGCTGGAGATACGGCGCTTCAAGACCGGTACGCCTCCACGCATCGACGCCCGCACCATCGACTTCGAGCAGACTATCGTGCAGCCCGGCAGCTCCGTCCCTCTCTATTTCTCAGCTGACGAGAACGCACACGAGGATGTGCTGCTCCCGGCGGGCAGACCCAACCCGGTCTATCCCGTGCCGGTGGAGAGTGGCTGGCGGCGCCAGCTTCCCTGTTATCTGGTACATACCAACCAGAGAACCCATGAAATCATCCGGTCCAATCTGGATCGTTCGCCGCTCTACAATGGCATCATACAGGGTATTGGTCCGCGCTACTGTCCCTCCATCGAGGACAAAGTCGTTCGCTTCGCCGGCAAAGACTCTCACCAGGTCTTTCTGGAACCGGAGGGCTGGCGCACCGGTGAAGTCTATGTGCAGGGCATGAATACCAGCCTGCCGGAAGATATACAGATCGCTATGCTGCGCAGCATACCTGGGCTTGAGCGAGTAGAGCTGATGCGAGTAGGCTACGCGGTTGAATACGATTATGTGCCCTCGGACCAGCTGCAACTCAACCTTGAGACCAAAGTGGTGAGCGGTCTTTTCCTGGCGGGACAGATCAACGGCACCTCGGGCTATGAAGAGGCGGGTGCGCAGGGCATCGTCGCCGGTATCAACGCGGCGCTGCACGCGAGCGGCGACGAACCGTTTATCCTGCGCCGCGACGAGGCCTATATTGGTGTGCTCATCGACGACCTGGTCACGCAGCCGCCGCTCGAGCCGTATCGGCTGCACACCTCACGCGCCGAGCACCGCCTGCTGCTACGTCACGACAACGCCGACCTGCGCCTGGCCGGCTACGCCCACCGCCTGGGGCTCATCAGCGACGAGCGCTACCAAAGCGTGCTCGACCGGCGGCGACGGGCACAGGAGACGATCGCGGTTCTGGAGTCGACCACGGTTGTGCCCAGCAAGCGGCTAGGGACTCTCGCCGCCGAGCTGGGCTGGCGACCTATTTCGCAGCCAATGGCCGCGGCCGAGCTTCTGCGCCGTCCCGAGGTGAGCTACCAGGGTATCGTGGAGCTGCTGTCTCGGGTATCGCCGGCGATCCTGCCGGCGCTGGATGAGCGCACCACCACCGACGTAGAGACGGAGGTAAAGTACGCCGGCTATATACGCCAGGAACACCTGAGCGTCCAGCGGACCCGGAGACAGGAGGAGCGGCAGCTGCCGGCGGGCATAGACTATCGCAGCCTGCCGGGGCTGCGGACCGAGGCGCGAGGGCACCTGGAGCGAGTACGGCCGCGGACCCTGGGACAGGCCGCCAGGCTTCCCGGGGTTACTCCGGCCGACATCTCCATTCTTTTGGTGCAGGTTGAGCGCTTGCGTCGCGTAGCGGCAGCGACTCCCCCATCACCCGACGGCATGAGCAGAGCAGAATATGATACTATGGGAGGCGGTGAACAAGCTGTCACCGGTTCTGAGAGTACCAAGCCCATATTTAAATATATCTAGCTTACTTATTATGCTTAGACAATCATTGCATCACCACGGGCGGGAGATCTCTTGTGCGCATTCTGATCGTTGATGACGATCCCAGCGGAAGCCGTTTGATGCAATTCCTGCTCACTGAACAGGGATATCAGGTGGCTATGATAGACAATGCGCACGGCGCCCTGGCGCTGATCGAGCACCAGCCGCCGGATCTCATTCTCCTTGACGTCAATCTGCCACAGCTCAACGGTTTTGAGATCTACCAGCGACTGCAACAGCGAGACCTAGATATCCCCGTCATCTTCGTCACCGCCAAGGACGAGTTGGAGGACAAGCTGCAAGGATTGCGTATGGGAGCCGACGACTACATCTGCAAGCCGTTCCAGCCCGCTGAGCTACAGGCACGGGTCGAGGTGGTGCTTCGCCGCTATCGCAAAGGCAAGTCGACCCGGGAGATGCAGCGGTTCCGGGTCGGCTCGCTGGACATCGACGTTGCCGAGCTACAGGTAACGGTTAACGGCAGAGCGGCCAGGCAGCTTACCCGTACGGAGATGAAATTGCTGCTCCAGCTGGCGCAGCGTCCCGGCCAGGTGCTGAGCCGCGAAGAATTGATGAACAACGTCTGGGACGATACCGGTGAGAGCAATACGGTAGACGTCTATATCCGGCGACTCCGACGCAAGCTCGAAGCCGAGCCGTCCAACCCCGCGCTCATTCAATCCATACGGGGAATCGGCTACCGGCTGGCGGCAACCTAGAGTCGCCATGCCTAAACCACGTACCAAACAGGGAGAACGAGATGCTGGTAAGATTGCGCTGGCCGTGGCCGAGCTCGCCAGTTCCGCGCCGTCCTGGAATGACCTGGCTCACGAACTGGCCAATCTACTGCGGACGGAGCTAGATGCCGACGCTCTGGCGCTGTTTTGGCCGTACCCCAACTCCATAGAGCCGCAAGCATCGCCAGGATCACCGGTATCGCAGGAACCTACCGAGCTTCCGGGTTCGCTCACCCTGGCGGTGGCTCCTATCGGTGGGGATTCGCCCCTGCTCGAGGGCCGGATCAAGGCAGCGACCTCCCGAGCCTACAGTCAGCCGGAGATACTACGGGAGACCACTCTGGAACCCTTAGCCGGCGATCTGCCGAACTTTTCCGGTCGGTTGGTGGCGGTGCCGATTGGAACTCCGGTTCCCTGGATGGTCTGCACTGCCTGGTGGCGGATAGATGAGCCGTCCAGCGGCCAACCGCCACTGGTGGGAGAAGGGCTGCTGCTGCAGCTGCGCCCCAGTCTCACCGTGGCGACCATGCCGGCCCATCTCATGGAACTTTCCCGGCGGGCCGAGTATGAGGTGTCGCAAAACTCCCCAGACCGTTCGAGCGGCGGCGCCACATCGTTTCTGTCGATGGTCTCGCACGAGCTGCGCACGCCCCTGAATTCAATCAACGGCTTCGTGGAAATCGTGCTGGAGGGTCACGTAGGTCCCCTCACCTCACGCCAGCGAGAATTTCTGGGCTATGTGCAGACCAGCTCACATCAGCTCACGACACTAGTAGAAGACATATTGTTCGTCAGCAAAGCGGATTCAGGCCAGTTTGTGCTGCGTCCGGCCCGTGTCGACGTGGACCGTCTGCTTCGGCAAGCGATCCAGAGTGTTGCCCAGGCAGCCGAGGAGGCGCAGGTCCGTATCGGCACCAGGGTGCCGGCAGAACTAGCGACTATCTGGGGGGACGAGTTACGGCTGCAGCAGGTTATCACCAATTTGCTCCACAACGCCATAAAGTTCTCGCCGCCGGGTGAAGAAATCAGCATTACACTCTCGCAGCACGACGCCTTCGTCGAGTTTGCCGTAGCCGATCATGGCCATGGAGTGGCGCCGGAGGAGCAGGACCACGTCTTCGAGCGCTTCTACCAATCCGCGAGCAGCCAGCAGAATGTTGGCTATGGCCTGGGACTGCCGATCGCCAAGTGGATCGTCGAGCAGCACCACGGTCGAATCTGGTTAAAAAGTACCCTGGGCAACGGCGCCACCTTCTACTTCACCCTACCCCTCGAGGCGTGAGATGGCGGTGGCGGTAGTGCAGGGGCCGTAGGGCCGGAAGAGGACACACTACTCGCTATCCGGGCGTCGAGCCAGCAGTATAGCTCTCCCTGAGAGATCATCGTACGGTGCGAGATCATAGCCGCCATAGACCGCGAGTGTCTCAAAGCCGCAAGTGGCCGCCGCTAGTTCCAGTTCGCCCTCCGAGATGAGGCCTAGAGACATGCGGGCAATGGTACGGCGTAACTCTCCTTTGCTGCTGGAACGGTCGTAGAAGTGGGTCACCAGAAGCGTACCCGGCTCAGCTCCAGGCGTACCGGAAATCAGGTGGCTGACCCAGCTTTCCTCCTCGCCGGCACCAAGCTTCCAGGCGCCCTGCAGGTACAGCTGACCGGGCGAGTACAGCAGACGCCGCATACCGGCCAGATCCAGATCGATCAGCAACCGTCCGTCCGCCCGCAGGTGGCGAAAGGCGGTGGAGAGCGCCTGCTGCCGCATCCGGCCGCTGGTAAGGTGGGCAAAAGTATTCAAGCCAAAGAGTATGGCGTGGAACCGGCGCTCCGGAGAGAAGCCATAATTGTCCGCCGCTCCGGCGGCGATGTGTATGCGCCGGGCCACTCGCGGCGGCAGTTCCGCCAGTCGCGCCTCGGCGCGTCGCCGCATGGCTCGGGAGGGTTCCACTGCGGAGACCTCGTAGCCGGCGCTGGAGAGCGCCACGGCGATACGTCCGGTTCCCGCGCCGACCTCGAGCAGCATGGCACGGCCGCCACCGCCCGGTGGACTCAGGAGCTCGGTATAGCACTCCAGGTCTTCGCGAAATCTGTCGTGTTCGAGGTCATACCACTCGGCGACCTCCGCATACGGATCGTCAGGATCGAGAAGATGGTTGGAGTTGTTCGCGCTGTTGGGGTCGAGATCACTCACAGCATTTTACCGTATACCAGGTAGGTCTGCCGCGCAATTTGCTCCTGGGTAAAGTGATCAAGCACTCTTTGGCGCCCACGCCTGGACAGCTGGGCATATAGATCGGGGTCGGAAATGAGGCGATGTACACAACCGGCCAGCGCCCGCGCGTTACCTTCATCGAAGACCAGGCCGGCGTCACCAATGACATAGGGAATCTCTCCACTACTGGAGCCGATTACCGGAGTTTCGCAGGACATCGCCTCCGCCAGGGTGCGACCGAACTGTTCTTTCCAGTTGGGACGCGACAGCGAAGGCAGCACGAGCGCATCCATCTCCGAAAGGACCTGCGGCACCTGGGCGGTAGGGATACCCGGTCTCAACTCTACCCGGTCACCAATGCCATGACTGGCAGCGTAGTCAGCAAGCGTGCTCTTCATCGGCCCCTCTCCAATAAAGACCGCCCGGCAGTACTGGGGCAGCAGTGGAAGAGCCTCGAGAAGTGTGAGGAGGCCTTTCTCCTCCTTGAGACGTCCCAGATAGACAAGAGTGAACGGAGAGCCGGCCTCCCGTGCCGGTCGCGGCCGGCTGCGCCGGAAGATGTCGGTATCAAAGCCAAACTGCGCAATGATGTAGAGTGGTCCCCGGTAGCCTTTGCGCTCGAGGACCTCTCCGGCCTCACGGTTACCGGCTATGGCGGCGGCGGCGTGCCGGTAATTATACTGCTCGAACTGGCGAAACGGTGGTGGATAGGGACGCCAGATGTTCTGATAGGCAAAGAAAAGCGCGGGTATGTGGCGGCGGACGGCTAGATACATTGCCTGAACGGTAGCGGTATTATACGGCTCTTCGTCGATATGCACCACGTGCGGCCTCGCGTCATCCATTATTTTGGCCAGCTGGGTGTAGTAGTGCAGGTGGTAATTGCCGTTGAAACGAAGCGGCGTCTCGATTATACGGTAGCCGGTGGTATATAGGCGCTCGAGCACCTGGGTGCTGCCGTCATCGTGGCGCCAGTAGGGAGGCGTGACTAAAGTAAGCTCGGCGCCGCACTTGACCAATTCCTCCAATTTGCGCTGCGAGGTTCCAGCGACCAGCGCCTTCGAAATCATCAAGACTCGCATCGTCTCAACCTAGCCTTCCACTCCCGACTCAGCCTCCCGTGCCCGACGCGGTAGGGCAGCCTGGCTTGCCACCGGGCACGTCTCCGCCGTTTTGATAACTGGAGAACCGGGCGGTGGTGGAGCCGTCTCTCCCCGTAGGTCATAGCGCCCCGCACGCACGTTCCGGCGGACGGCAAGCAGATCTCTGGTCATCCTCCACGAGTCCAGCAGCGGGCGTATGCGGCTGCTGGGAGAATAGTGCCAGTCAACGGGAACCTCGACGATATGATAGCCCCAGCGCCGCGCTACCGTCAGTAACTCGACGTCAAAGCCCCAGCCGTCGATGATCAGCACCGAGGCCAGCTGGCGCCCGATGTCGGCCCGTAGGCACTTGAAGCCGCACTGCGAGTCCTGGATTCCCGGCAAGACCAGCCGGCGAACCAGCGCGTTATACGCGCGGCCCATGAGATGGCGACGAAGCGGCTCACCCACACGGTTCGCCGCTGGGCCCTCGCGGGTTCCTATTGCCAGCGGCGCGCCCTCTAGTTGGGGTGGGAGGAACCTGGTAATCTCCGGTATGGGCATGGAGAAGTCGGCGTCGCAGAAGAAGCTGTACACGCCTTCGGCGGCGAGGAGCCCCAGCCGCACCGCCAAACCCTTGCCTCGCCCGGAGGTCTGTATCAGCCGCAGTGCGGGCCAGTCGGCGCTCGCCTGGCGCACCAGCTCCGCGGTGGCATCGCTGCTGCCGTTATCCACGACGATCACCTCGGAGCCGAATGGGCAGCTCTCCAGGAAAGTGCGGAGATTACGCAGATTCTCGGGAAGGCGCTCCGCTTCGTTGTACGCTGGAATAATGATCGAGAGCAGGGGCGGAAGGCAAAGGCGCTTGGACTCTCTCGGATCTGCAGCCATTCACTGCCCCCTATACAACTATCGAGTACGGTCTCGTTTTAGTGTCCTCTTGCCCGCCGGCACCTGGTGGCCTAGAGCTACATAATCGAACGGTCACGGAGTAGGCGTCATCACCGGCAAAGGAAACGAAACCGGCGTACCGGCCACGGTACCGGGAGTAAAGTCAATGGTCTCGCTACCCAGCGGAGTCAGGCGATCCACATCCGGGTCGTCGATGACATAGGTGGTAGTAAAAGTATCGGTGACCACAGGATAGGCGCCGGTGGCGTTCTGATTGGCGCGCAGGGTGTCGAAAGCGATGGCGCCGCTGGTGGGAACCGCCGGTCCTTTGACGGTGACCGTGAGAGTGCCCAGCGGTGTCGGAGTGTCTCCGCTAGTGACGCTGGTCATCTCATGAGACAGAACTCCCGCCGTCATCACGTCGCCGTTTATGACAGGCTGGTACAGCGACTCGTGGGTATGCTCGATGGTCACAATGACCTGATGCGGCTCCGCCAGCCCCTCCGGTCTCGAGACAAAGCTGTACCGGATATTGACCGAATGGTTACTGGTCAGCTTGGCGACCTCAACCAGTTGCCAGCCATAGCCGCTGGTGGTAGAGGAAAACTCGGTATCGCTGGTGTTCTGGCGATCGTAATCATAGCCGTGATAATTATCCCACAGGTTACTCACATGCCCGTCGATGGACATTGTGGAGCTCCAGTCCACATAGGTAAGGATACTAAACCCGTTGTACAGGATATCCGGGCGGTCGGTGCCGGCCAGCATCTGAAACGTATAGGACATCGGCCCCATGCTGTAAGCCTGCTCACCCTGGTAGAGGTTATCCACCGCCGTGGTGTTGGCGAGCACCCCGTTGAAATGGGTAATCGCCAGGAACAGGAGTCCCAGCAGCAGCACCGCTGGAGTGATCACCTTCGAGACGAACGTATAGAGGCGGACGTTGAGTCTCCGGCCTTTGGGGGCTCTGGACGGAGTAGCGCCAGGAGTTGTAGGAGTAGTAGCCATAATGTCTATAATCTCTTATTCTCGCCGTGCCGGTTTACCGGCTGCCGCGTAACTTTCCGATCTTCCACCGCCGTCACTGCAGCGCAATGGCTGGAGCCGGCTCACCGCCTACGCCCGGTTCCATGCTTACTGAGCTACCTGCCGACGTCAGGCGGAGAGTTTCAACGGCCTGCAGGTGCTGATATGGGTGGGTGCTGGGACGCACCGGCCAGAAGAACGCCACCAGGCAGAGCAGAGTAAAACCTGCCCCCAACACCAGGACGAGTATCTGCTGTTCGTTTGCATTGGACCAGGGCGCAAACTGCCCGCTAAAGCCGGTGATGCCGGTAACCGCGATTGCCTTGGCGGCTGGCCCGTATACATTTCGATAAAGCAGCCAGAGAAAGCGGTCGACCTGCGTTCGAACAACGGCAAACAGTAGCGGCACAATCCACAGCAGCCGAGCCAGCCAGCGCCAGGCTCCTCCCACCCGCCTTGCCTCCAGAAACGCGAAGGGAAATACCACCAGCGCGTATTGTTCATTCACCAGCTTTGAGCCTATCAGGAACGCCAGCAGCGTGACCAGGATCATACGGTTGAGGCTCATCTGCCTAGCGGTAAAACAATACCAGTAAGCGAGCAGAAGCACAATAACCAGCACCGAAGTCCCAAAAGCGCCGACCGCCTGCGAGAGGGGATCCAGATTCTGTCCAGCCGGGAAGAAAATAGATAGCCGGAAGAACTCCTCCCAGTTCATGCCACCCGGAACTCGATTGCTCTCGAAGTTCAACACGTCGAGCATACTGCTCCAGAAGGGCCCCACAAACACCAGACACGCGATTCCATACGCCGCCAGAAAGAGCACGAGTTCCCAAACCGGACGCTTCTTCTTGATGAGATACAGGGCGATGGTAGGAGCCGCCACCACGGGAATGAACTTTACCATGGTGCCGAAGGCCAACGCCACCCCCGACGAGGCCATCTTGCCTCGCTGCAGATAATATATCGACAGCACCAGACCCACAACCATGATGGCGTCAAAGGTCCAGGCGCCGCTCACCAGCAGGACATACGGATTTAGCAGATAATCGCGGAAGCCGCGAACGGTGCCCGACATACGCGCCAGGACTGCGGCGATGGTGAAGTCGGCGATCCAGACTGGGAGTTTTAGCAGAAAAAAGAAATCCAGCGAAAGGTTGGGAATGGCAAAGCTACCTGGCACTGGAATGTAGTAGGTCGCGTTGGCGTGCAGCAGAAGATAGAGGTGGGCCAAAGGATAGTAGATGTAGAGCGGCACCGGTGGGTAGGCATAGGACTCATAGTTGTAGTCCCAGCGCGACGCATAGGCGATGTTGGAGAGGTATTGCAAGGTTGAGTAGGGAGAGACATTGTGAGCCAGATCGATGAATGTGTTGTAATCTACGGTGAGATCCCACCAGTGACCGATCGGCAGCAAGATGATGCGCAGCACCAGCGCCAGTATGCCTATGGTCCAGAGCAGCCGGCGCCGCCGCTTACTCGCCAGTTCCGGAGAGACATCGGGCAGCTCATCGTCCAGAGGTTCGGGGTCGTCGGGGCCGGGCGTCAAATGCTGGTAGCGATAGCGTACCGGTCCCTTGGCGCGCGGCCCACGACGTAACGACCGCACTTGGGCCATGGAGAGTGCCGGCTCCGCTTCAGCGGCCTCGCCGGCGGCGAGGACGTCGCTGCGATATGGCGTCTCCGTCAGCGCCGTCCAGCGACAGCGCACCAGAATCTCGAGAAGCAGTGTAGGGGACGGCGCACCTCTTCGCGCGGCCGGTATCTGCAGTTCCTTAAACAGACTGCGCTCCACCAGGTAAAGGTTGCTGCCGAGATCAGTGCACTCGGCTAGACGACGGGAGCAGGCTACCGCCGCCAGCCTGGCGGTCGAACGTGAGAGCCACTGTCCTAGATCGGCCATGACCCCCTGGCTGTTGGTGACGCTGCTGTACACGGCGCCGGGCAGATAGCGGCTGGCGATAACCAGATCAGAGCTGGGTACAGCCAGCAGCATGCTGGCAAAGGTCTCGGCGGAAGGTAGCGGCTCGCCTGGCCGGACTGCCTCCAGAACCGCGACGTACCGGCCGGACGTCTCCCGAATGGCAGCCAAGAGCGCTGCGGCCGGGCAGCCGGGCGACCCAGCTGGTTTAGCTACGGTTATTATGTGAGTATTGGGGTCTGGCGTCAAAGAACTCGGGCTCACGTCCTCGGCGCGCCCATACTGTCCATCTAAGTTGGCCCCGTCGTTGGCCCCGTCGTTGGCTCCGTCGTTGGCTCCGCCGGCTCCCTCGGCTTCGACAAGGACAAGTTCGTAGGAAGCGGCGCCCGACGCGAAGCTGCTATCTAGTTGGGAGAACTCGCCTAACCGCCGGAGCGTATCTTGCAGTGCCAGTAGCGTGGTGCGCTCGATTGGAAGTGGAACGACCAGTGACAGATGGGGTTGATTTGCCACGGCTTCGCCCTGCTTCACACTCATATCTCCACTCATCAAGCTGACTTAATCTCGTCGCAAATCAGCGACCACCATCCCTATTTCTCGCGCCTGTCCGCTGCTGGCTTGCTCGCCTTGATCGCATCGAGATCAGCCATTAATACCGCTTTACTCATAGGAATGATGGCTAGTTTGCCACTGGAAACGCCGGTGGCTCCAATCCACAGCATAGTGTATCGCACAACCCAAGGTAGCGCAAATGCCCCCGGTACCAGCAATCAAGACATCCGGCTGGCCAGGAACGCCTCGGCCGCCCGCAGATCTTGCCGGCTGGTAATCAGGATGTCGTCCGGTTCCCCCAGGAAAGGCACGAGAGGCATTCCGGCCGAGTAGGCCACCACCGCCGGATCACCAAGTAAGGTCGATCGGCTCTGTTGGCTCATCCGGTAGGCCATCCTCAGCGAGACTCTTGGGAAAACCTCGGGACTACGCAGCAGCGCCAGCTCTTCCCGTGGAAGGGTCGAGACTACTATGTCCCCTTCGGTTTGCTTGATCGTCTCTCTAACTGGGAGATACGCGACCGCGCCGCTTCCATCGTTGCCTGTCGCAACCTCTATACCGCGGACTATCGTCTCCGGTGAAATCAGTGGAAGGTTTCCCGGAAGTATCACTACCAGCCGGCATCCGGTGGAGAGGGAGTCGAGTCCGAGCGGAACCTCACCGGCCGGATCAGGTGAGGACCGGACGAGGACACGGCCACGGTAACCCCCGAGGGTCTCGACCACCGAAGCTGCCGCCGGCTCTCGCCCCGGTTCCACCAGGAGCACAATCTCATCCAGCTGCGGCACCCGCAGAAGAGCGAGCAAGCTCCATGCCACGACGGCCCGTCCGGCGAGAAGCGACCAGAGAAGGGTCTCGGTTTGAGCGGCCTCGGCGGCGGCGAGACCCGGGGCAACAGCCGAGACTGACCCGAGCAGCAGCCCGCCGACTCGGGGAGGGGCGTCTCCCGCCAAACTGCTCGTCTCCGACCTCGTCATGAATCGGCCGGCATCCCAACCGATGCCGGATCATCTGCCGCCAGCGGCTCCGACGCCGGCAGCGTAAAGGCGAAGGCGCTACCCTGACCAGGCCTGCTCTCCATCAACCAGATATCGCCATCCATGGCGCGCATGATCTGGCGGCAGATATACAGGCCCAGACCGGTGCCGCGAATCTGGCTGGCGCGCGCCGATTCGAGCCGAGAGAATCGCCGGAAGAGATTGGCCTGTTCGCTCGTCGCTATGCCGATACCGTGATCCTTGACTACCACCGTGACATACTCCCGTTGCAGTCCGGCGGCCGCCACCGCGGCGGTAGGGGCGCCGGGGTTGTCGTCTTCAACATTGCCGCCGGTAGCCAGATGGGGCATCACCTGGGTTGGTCGCTCATCTATCTGGCTGCCGGCCAGGCCCTGCTCCAGGTACTGTCCCAGTAGCGGCTCCGTGACCAGAGTCGCCGGATCTGATCTTTCACAGTAGACCTCGATTTGACCACCATGCGGGCTGTACTTGATGGCATTACTGATGAGATTGTCCAGTACCTCCTTCAGGCGTCCTAGATCGGCTTCCACACAGACTCCGTAAGCAATCCTGGAGCTGAGTTCATAGTGACCGCCCTGCGACTGTTGCAATGCCTTATATGCGTGGATTATTTCCTCGACCACCGTTGCCAGTCTCACCGGATCTCTATGCATCTCCATACGCCCGGTATCCAGCCGCGATGTTTGAAGCAGTCTTTCGGCGATATCCGCCAACTCCTGCGCCGACTCTACGGCCTTCTGCAGGAACTCCAAAGCCAGCGGTTCATCTCGCGAGCCGGGGTACTCGAGCAGCAGATCCAGGAAGCCGCTGACTCCGGTAAGCGGCGTACGTAATTCATGAGAGGCAGTAGCAATGAAGTCATCCTTCATACGATCAAGCTCACGCTGCTTCCGGTACGCGCGTTCCAACTCGACATACGTTCGCGCGTTCTCGATCGCCTGGGCGGCCTGAGCGGCAAAAAGGTCGAGAAGCCAGAGGTCATCATCGGTAAAGGCGCGTCGCTCGGCATCGTCGAGCACGTCAAGCACCCCTACCACCTGCCCACGGTGGATAAGCGGCACCGCAATCACCGCGCTGAAATCTTCGCCGTCGTAGATAGCGGTACGGTACGGATAGGCGCGGTAGTCATCTACGATCAGCCCCTTTCCAGTCTGCCCCACCCGGCCGGCTAAACCTTCGCCGACCCGGATCCGGGCGCCGGCGTAATCGCCCCGCAGTCCCTCACAGACGATCACTTCCAGTTCACCATAGCGCGGGTCCAGTACGTAGACCGCTCCCGCTCGCGCATTCAGCAAGGCGATCGACCGGTGAAGGATATCGGCAAGCAGCTCCCGGGGGTCAGCTCCCAGCTGGCTGGCTACGGCGAGCGACGTGGCATGCAGCATCATCATTTGACCAATGCGCTCCTGCGCCATCTCTGCCGACTCTACCGCTCGCTGGCGTGAGACTACCTGCCTGGTCACCTCAACCGCAGCCACCAGCACGCCGCTCACACTGGCCGAGCTGCCCGGTAACGGGGAACTGGTCACGTTCCAGTAAGTCATTCCACGCTCCAGATGGTGTATCGGTAGCTCGATCATCGCCTGTGGCTCACCACTCTGGTAGACCGCATCCAGTCGCAGGCTGGCGGCAACGCTGGCGGCGCGCTCGGCGGGCAGCAGATCCCGCAGACTCTGGCCGGTAAGGGTGCTCTTCTGGTCCAGGCCCAGCAGCGTGGCAAAGGCGGGATTGGATAGTGCCAGGGCTTGTTCTTTACCGGTTAGCACCGCTATGGCAACCGGGGCATGGCGCACTACCGTCTGAGCCAGCGCTTCCTGGCTACGCGAGTAGCTGAGCAGGCGGTCACGGTCGGCCGCTAGCGCCGCCAGGCTAGAGAGTTCTTCGAGCGCCGCCAGTTGCCGAGGTCCGAAGCGCACATGCGCGCAAACCGCCAGCACTCCCAGAAATTGTCCGCGAGCGTGTAGTGGGTAGGCAGCCACTGTTCCCAGGGTGGGTAAGCCGCCGGCCGTGGCGTCCTCTTCGGCCTCCGACGGCACGACATCTGCCGGTGGCTGACCAGGCATGAGGGTGAGCCAGTCACCGGCCAGCGGGTGCAGATCAGCCTCGAAGAGAACCAGCGCTCTACGGCTGTTGGCCACTTCGGTGACAAGGGCGTCGGCGTGAGCGGGCAGGCGCTGCCCCTCTGTTCCAGACTGAGCGCGCGCCCGCATCAGCGGCGCCACCTCCTGGCCGCCGGCCTTGTCGGGCTCACCGCCCCAGGGCGTGGGGTCGACAATCCACAGCTGCACTACCGCGGGCGCCAGCGCAACCGCCAGGTTGTCGGCAACCCGGTTTGCCGCCTCATCGAGAGTATGGCCGAGCAGCAACTGGCGCAGAGCCGGCATAGCTGAAAGCAGCGGATCAGTCAGCGGCAGGATGGGCCTCTCCTCGATCGAGAGGCGGCTCCGCTCGACCAGACCCGAGATATTGCTCTCGCGGGCGCGTCCGCGTCCGGTGGCGCCGCGATGCCGGGAAGCAGGCATGCGGTGAGAAGCCTCCAGCCCGTGCTCCGCGTTCGCAACGAGCGCCCCGCCGTCCGGTTCTGCTCTCGGTAAAAGGCTGGTACCTGGGCCTGGATCTCTTCTGCGGGCACGCTTGGCCGGTTCCGGCGCCGCGCTCTTGCCTACCTCGTCCATAGTCCCCCCGGCTCGTACCTCATCTTGTCTCGGCTGCATCCTGGAACTGGCAACGTACCACTGCCCGGTATCGTCACATTAGTTCCCGCCGATGGGCAAAGTATCCAACACTTCACGCTTTACCATACACTACCGCGTGTCTTATTGCTACTATTGGCGCGCTTTACTATGGGCGCTTTACTATGGGCGCTTTACTATGGGCGGCGCTAGCTGCCGAGACCGGCCACTATTACGGAAGTCCAGTCAGGCTGACGTCGTCAGGTGCTTCGACGACAAAGCGCCATTCGATGCGCTGCTCCTGGCCGGGAGCCAGCTGCAGCTCCCAGGTCAGTTGTTCCAGTCGCGTGCGAGCCGCCGGCTGAGGGCGCAGGTCAAGAACCTTGAGCTTGATGCGCTCATGGCGGGTAACTGGTAGTCGATCCAACAGAACAACGCTCTGCGGCAGGCTGGTCCGGTTTGCCAGCTTTACTCGGTAGCCGTAGGTAATACGCCGCACTCCCGACTGGAGCAAACTACCCTTGTCGGTATCTCGCTCGATGAGCTCACGCTTTACCGTCACATTATCGTCCACGCCCAGATACAGCTTGATCTCGGCGCCTTCGGCGGTACGTTCCAGGTGGGTCGCGCCGACGTACTCGTCGTTGGCCGGTCCGGCATGAAATACGTGCAGCTGCCCGGGCAGAATTACCGTACCGGTGGTGTTGGTGGCGATAGCTCGCAGATGGGCGCCGGGCGCAATCACCGGCGCGGCGACGTACTCGAGGCGGCAGGGCAGCGCGTGCTCTCCCAGTCCTACGGTGTGGGGCGCACCGTCGCTGGGTATGTCGATGCCGCCCGGCAAGTGAAATACCTGCGCGGCACCGCTTCGCTCCACCGGAGCGGCAGCCATCTCGACCTCTTCTATGTCCGGCATCTCCGGCGCGGCCATCGGCAGGGCGAGGTCTGCCATTGCAGCGCTTGCCTGCAGCGAAAAGCTCCGGCGCATCCGAACTGGCGACGCACTCGGGAGGACAGTGCCGGACAGCTGTCCTGAAATTGGTACCTGCGCTGGCGCCTGGATGTCGATATACCAGGGTTCGGGCTCGTCGGGCAGGGTCACCGCCGCATTCGGCTGAGCCGTCGAGAGCGAGAGTGACACGCCTCTCCACTCCTCGCCGGTGCGTTGCACGACCAGTGCCTCTTCCACCAGCTGCACCCGGCTCTCGCCGACATCGACACGAGCATCATAGCGCGGGCGCCAGAACGCGGCGCCTATCAGATAGGACAGCTCGATCTCCAGGTCACCAGGCGCCGGCACCTCAACGCGTACACTCGCAGCCAGCCGGTCGGGGGTAGCGCTGGAGCCGAGTTCACGCAACTCGCGTTCACGCGCCTCCAGTTCGCGACTCCGCTCCTCGCCCTGCGACTGCAGGTCCATCCTGGCACCCAGTAGTCGTTCGGCCTCCTCACTTGCGTAAGCAAAAAGCGCGCCGGCATCCTCCGGCTTGGCGGTGCTCTGGGCGATACCGTTGGCCAGTCTCCGTGCCGATTGTTCTCCCAGGGTGCGCAGCCATTCGCGCTGTTCGAGGGTGGTCTTTTTCCGGTCCTCGATTTTCTCCACCTCCCGCCGCAACCTGGTGATTTCCTGCTTCAGGGTTTGCACCTGCTCCACCGGCGGATCTGCATGTATCTCATTTTCCTGTTCGATGCCTAAGATGCGCGTGCCTGCCGGTCCCCGTCCCTGCGCCCGCAGTGAATTCCGGTTGAGCGTTTGGAGCAGACCTCCGATCTTGATGGTATGCTCACCGGCCTCGGCCACATGCACGCTGGCGCGACGCAGCACCAGAGCCCGCTCGCCGTACACCGTCACTGCCGCGATTGGTGCCTCGACTGAAATATCCATGGAATTCATGTCCCCCCGGAGCGTTTCTTATGGTAATCTAGAAAAGGGTCATGTTATGATACGGGCAATAACCAGTCTTGGTTGTTTGCCAGCCAACTGGGCCACACCCATCCAGCCAGACTTGGATATATCCAGGGTTCTAGTGGATATATGTATGGATATATGTATGGATATATGTAGCTTTGGCCTGGCGTGGCCTGGAATATGCTCTAGTAGTTAAGGGGCCGAAGGGCTCTTATCAGGTTCACTGCCAGCCAGGATATAGCTGGGGCGGCTCTATGCTCCCGTAATGGCTCCGCCGAGAACGATAAAGCAGGTTTAGAGTGATGTCGGACGAAATTGCCGCCGAGCTGCCCTCCTGTGTAGCGCTTACCCAAGAGCACCGTGGACACGGTGTCAGCACTGCCGCCTACTATCTGGGCCGAGTCCTCATCGCGCAGGGGCTTCGCGTGCTACTGGTAGATCTCACTGGGCGTCGCGCCTACCTGAACGCGCTGTTTGGTCATGGCGCGGTGCGAAATCTGGTCTATTGGGCGCCTACACTTAGCCACTTTCAGAACATAACCAGTCTGGTGCAGCGGGCCAAACGCGAAACCGCCGGACGCGCCGACGTGATCTTACTGGATGTGGATGCAGCGCTCCTGGAGCACAGCGGTGGCTTTGCCACCGGAGTAGATTATGTGCTGGCAGTGACCGAGGCCACCGAATCCGGGCAGCAGGCCGCCGAGCGGATCGCCGAGAGACTCGGCGATTCTGAGCCGCCACATGGACGCGTTGGAGTCTGCTTCAGCCGGATCGACTCTCCCGCCGCCGCCGAATTACCCGAGCGAACCAGCCATCGGCATCTGCCGGTGATTGGTTATTATCCGGCGGACTATCTGCTGGCCAGCGGTGAGGACTACTCCCTCAAGGGCGGCGAATCCTCCGCGCCTCACGACACCTACCTCTATGCGACGCTTCGGCTCGGACAGAAGCTGATACAGCTGGTCCCACTACGCCGGGTAAGCGGCCTGGTAAACGCCAACAATCCTCTGGCGGCCCACCACGAGACTTCTACCCGCTAGAGGCCCTCATTTACTGTACTTGTTTACTATACTTGTTTACTGGACTTGACAGCTCCGCTACAATAAGATATATCTGGATATATCTTATTGCTGGCGTGAACGAGCAGCATGACCTTCGGCACTGGGCTTGGGCGGTGCGCATGTATCTGTTACGCTATTGCGTGTGGCAGCGGATCAACCCCAAAAACAATCGACCGGCTAAGCCGGGCCGGAACCATCTGAGCAGCTCATTCGTAACTCACATGGCCCACGTTACTAGCTTGGCCCGCGTTGCCACAGCCAAATAATAATTTTAAGAGGAGCACACTTCATCCATGGATACCTCAACCAGCACCAACGCCCGTCCCAGTCCAGTTGCCGGCGCTACTCCAGCTCTGGAGGCCATCAACGTAACCAAGTCGCTGCCCCTTGGCCGCGAGCGCATCGACATTCTGAGAGGCATCAGCCTGCGCGTCGCCCATGGCGAGTTCGTTGCCATAATCGGCCCTTCCGGCTCCGGAAAATCTACGTTGCTGGGTATCATCGCCGGTCTGGACTCCCCTACGAGTGGACAGGTCCTGGTCGACGGCGTGGATATTACCCACCTTGGCGAAGGCAAGCTGGCCTCCGTCCGCAATCAGAAGATCGGCATGGTCTTCCAGGCCTTCAATCTGATTCCCACTCTTACCGCCCAGGAAAATGTCGAAGTGCCGCTTTACGTCGGCAAGCATCCCGGCCAGCCCTCGGCGCGAGCTCAGGAGCTGCTCAACCTGGTCGGGCTGGGACACCGCCTGGGCAACAAGCCCAACCAGCTTAGCGGTGGAGAGCAACAGAGAGTTGCGGTGGCACGGGCTCTGGCCACCAATCCCGCCATAGTGATCATGGATGAGCCGACCGGAAACCTGGACAAGAAGAATGGCGACAACATTCTCCAGATGATCCGGGACCTGCGCAAGGCAACCGGTACGACCTTTGTGATTGCCACCCACGATGTCAGCGTGGCCGGAGCCGCGGACCGGTCTGTCCATATCATCGATGGACTGGTGGCCAATGGCGACTGAGCTTCGGGCAAAAAAAACTACGCAAGACCAGTTCTCTCCTGAAAGGGAGTGTGTACTATGAATCGGCTCAAGCTCTACTGGAATTATGCCAGCCGGTCGCTACGGCGGGGTGGGCAGCGGACGCTCCTGGCGATCTTTTGTATTGCCGTAGGAGTCATGGCCATCGTGTCGCTGGAGCTGGTAGGCAATATGGTCAGTACCGCGCTTACCGGCAATGTACGCGGCGGCAACGGCGGCGATATATCAGTACGCAACGACATCACAGCCTTTGACCCGCAGCAGCTGGGGGTCTTTGCCCAGCTCAAAGCCAACGGCACTCTTACGCAGTACACCGCGGTGGCCAATGAACAGGTACATGGCGAGGTAAACGGAACACCCCAGTCGTTTCTGCTCTTTGCCGTCGACCCGGCGGTCTTTCCCCTGGCGGGACCGCCGGACTTCAGTAACCCCAGCAACGGCTCGATTTCTTCGATACTCACGGGAAATCGGGTTATCGTAACCGACTCGCTGCTTTCCCAGCTTGGCCTGCAGAAGGGAGACAGCCTAACCATTCACTCGCCCGAAGATGGCCGCTCCTTCACCGCCACCATCGCGGGAGTTATCTATACCTCCGGTTTCTTCGACCAGCCCGAGATGCTGGTCTCGCTCGACACGTACCAGGCGCTGCCCAGTACCGAGGGGCTTCCAGTACAGTTTAATGCGGTCTACGCCAATGTTCCCGGGCACACCGACGCGAACCAGGTCACGGCCAAGAACGCCCTCACTCAGGCACTGCCCACCGCCACAGTAACCACGACCAAAGACGAGCTGGCGCAGAACCAGACCGCTGTACAGAATCTCCAATACTTCCTGGAGATCGTCGGTCTGCTCGCACTGCTCATCGGCGGAGTCGGTATCGTCAATACGATGCAGGTTATGCTGCGCAGTCGCCAGGTTGAGATTGCCATGCTCAAGACCTCCGGCTACCGGCAGACCGACCTGTATGCGCTCTTTGGCGTCGAAGCCGGGTTGCTGGGGCTCATGGGCGGCGTCATTGGAGCGGTAGCCGGTATCGGCGCTGGACTGGTGGTAAAGACCATCGTGGAGAACGCGGTGCTGCTCCACCTGAACTTCACCGTGAATCTGGGGACCGTGCTTGGCGGAGTAGCTATAGGCTTCTTTACCGCCCTGATCTTTGGCATCTTGCCGATCGTGCAGGCCAGCCAGATACGACCTCAGGCGGTGCTTCGCGAACTTCCGGAGGGAAATACCGCGGGCAGCCTGCTGCTTACCATCTCTCTGGTGGCGCTACTCGCCGTGCTCTTCTATATACTCTCCGCGGTCATTCTCGGCAACGCTGGGCTGGCGCTGATCGTCATCATTATCAGCGGAGTGGTTCTCGGGATACTCACCGCGGTCTTTACTCTGGTGGTGTACCTGGTCAGCCGGCTGCCGGTTCCCGAGTCGCTCGATGTGGGCTTCATCTCACTGGTAGCGGCCAGCGTGGTGATCTTTGGGGCACTGACCTGGCTCGGCATTGCCAATGGCTGGGCCGGCATTCCGGTGATGACCGGCCTTTTCACTGCGCTCTCGCTGGTGGGTCTGGTGGTGACCTTCCTGCCGCGCACCTGGAAGGCCGAGGTCAAGATGGCGCTGCGAAATATCGGCCGCCAGCGGACCCGTACCGTGACCACGCTGGTAGCGCTGTTCATTGGCGTGTTTGCCATTGGCCTGATACTGGCTCTGGGAATCGGCATTCGCAACGATATCAATGGCCTGCTCGCCACCGGATCCACCTACAACTCCTTTATTGTGGTTAACTCCGTGGACAAATCGGCGGTTGATAAGGAGCTGTCGAAGCTCTCCGGCATCAAGGGTAAGCTCGTCAATACCGTGGCGCAGGTGAATCCGGTCTCGGTGGACGGCCGGCCGGTCGGCCCTATCATACAGGCAGCCAGCAGGACTGGGGGACGCAGGGTCTTGAACCGGGAAGAGCTGGTCTCGTATCTCAGCGAGCCGGTTGGTTATAACCTGGCCGGAAATGAGATACCGGCCGGCCTGAACATCACTTCGGGGCGCAATCTCACTTCCAGCGACGCCGGTACCGACAACATACTCATGCCGGAACGCGCGACCGTTGCGCCGCTGAGTATGACTGTAGGCTCACAGATTGTGCTGCTCGACTCTGACGGCAAGACCACCAAGACGCTTACGGTGGTGGGGTTCTATACCACCTCAGGCATCAGCCTTACCGAGGGAGGGATGATAACCGACAACTCGGTGCCGCTGGCGCTTACCAACGGACGTCCGCTCTACGCCTACTCACTCATTCTGAATCCCAAGCAGTCCACCGAGATTCTCAATAAGATACAGGCCGCGGTACCCAATGCGGAGACCCTGAATCTGGCGGAGATCTCGGTCGTGATCAACAGCATCCTGAATAACCTCATCATCATGCTTACAGCGATCGCCTCCCTGGCAATGATCGCCGGCATAATCATCATCGCCAATGCGGTGGCGCTGGCGATGCTGGAGCGGCGCCGTGAGCTGGGCATCCTCAAGTCGGTTGGCTACACCAGCGACGATGTCCTGAGTGAGGTGATGATGGAGAATGGGGTAGTCGGCTTTACCGGAGGGGTGGTGGCCATGCTGCTGGTGGCGTTCGCTCTCTTCATACTGGGCCTGCTTGTCAAGTCACTCAATTTCGGTGTGGAAACCGGACTGGTGCTGATCATCATCTTCGGTACCGCCGCCATCTGTATGGCGGTGGCGGCGGGGGTTGCCTGGACCGCCACTCGAGTGCGCCCACTTGAGGTGCTGCGCTACGAGTAATCGTCCGAGTAATCGTCCGAGTAATCGGGGATAATGCACCGCTAGCACAGGCTAGACCTTATAGGAGGCGCGGGGGCCGTAAGAGCCGGCTCCCGCGCCTCCTCTTTCCGAGGGTACTCCCTCCCATTCAGGGGATAGGGGTAGTCAATGTCCGTTTCTTGCAATAAAGTGGAGACCAGGGTAAGCGGGTAGGTGTATCCCAAAAACAGCAAAGCAGAGCATTGACGCCTACTCTATACAGCCACAGCAGTTGCCAATATATCCGCTATATTTTTCTCGTATGTTTATATGGGCAAGGAGACGGCTTCATGGCAAGATTGGGCGAATCCCAGGAGGTGCAAGATCAGCCGAAAATGCGCGCAGATTTGCCGGATACGCAAGCGTTCCCCCAGAAAGAAACTCCTGGGACCCCGGTAGCTTGGACCCGACGAGCGCAATCCTGGGTTGGCCCGATTTGGAAGTTCCTGGCGGCGCCTTTCGCGGAGCTACCGCCGGCGCCCAAAGGGCGTTGGCCGCGCATCGCGCTCATTCTGGTCGGCATATTGGCTCTGTCCTTCGCGGTCTACTTTACCGCCTACACCTGGTCGATCTTCGACGCATTTCGTTCGAACGCCGAAGATATGGGAATCATGGACCAGGCGATTTGGAACACGCTTCACGGCGCGCTGCTGCACCAAACTATCTGCAACAATATCAGCGATACCAATTGTATAGGCAACGTATCTCGCTTTGCCATTCACTTTGAGCCGTTGATGCTCCCCATCTCGCTGCTCTATTTCATTGCGCCCTCACCCAAGACATTGATGCTGCTCCAGGCGGTGGTGGTAGCCACCGGGGCTTTTCCCGCCTACTGGATCGCCTGCCGGCGCCTCAGCAGTCCACTGGCCGGCATCGGCTTCGCGACCGCGTATCTACTCTTCCCCGCCTTGCAATCGGCGGAGATCTTTGATTTCCATGCGGTGACTCTGGCGGCAGCCTTTCTGATGTTTGCCATCTATTTCATGCTGACCCGAAATAATCTAGGGCTGGTCATAGCTTGTCTACTCGCTCTCTCCACCAAAGAAGAGATACCCGTGGATATTGTCATGATGGCCCTGGCGATCCTGGTCTTTCAGCGACGTCGGAACGTGGCGCTGGGGCTCATCGCGCTGAGTGTGGTTTGGATCGCCATTACCCTGGTGGTGATGCATATCTTCAGTCCGATCGGACATTCGCCAACGGCTGCTCGCTACAGCTACCTCGGCTCCTCGCCTCTGCAGGCGGCAGTCTATGTCATTACCCATCCCATTCAGCTGATCCGCAGCCACATCGTGAGTCCCAATGCCCGCGTTAACATCCGTGACCTGATAAAGCCGGTTGGCTACCTCGGCATATTTGCTCCGAGCGCTCTGGTGCTGGCGCTTCCGGCACTACTGATCAACCTGCTGAGTAGCGATCCGCACATGCAACTGGGACTGCACCAATACAGCGTCGAGCTCGTGCCCTTCATGATTTTCGCCGGCATCTCCGGAATGGCCGTACTGGTCAGCATCACTACCAGGGTGGCCAAGCAATTCTGGGCTGATCTGCGTGACACTGCCGGCGGAGTGAACCAAAGCCTGGCCGCCGTCGCCGGAAATGTCACCCTGCAGAGGTTTGCCTCCACCGGCCTTATTGTTATACTGCTGCTGTTCATGGGAGGTTTCTCCTTGGAAATGCAGAACCTGGGAGATCTGCCGGGAGAACGCTATTTCAACTGGCCGGTACCTACCGCCCATACCCAGCTGTTCACCAAAGTCGTGGCGCTGATTCCGGCAGACGCCAGCGTCTCCGCCCAGGATACCCTGGTTCCTCACCTGAGCGAACGCCACCTCATCTACCAGTATCCCTACATGGACGAGCAAGCAAGCTACGTAGTTCTGGATAGCACGGCGAATATCTATCCCTTTCCGTTGACGGACTACGGTGCGCCGACTCCGCAAGGTCAGGCCGAGTATAACCAGAGCGTTCAGAGTCTGCTACATTCCGGCCTATACCGGGTGATCTTCTCCCAGGACGGCTACCTGGTGCTGCAGCGCAAAACGTAGCCGGCAGCACCAGGCCGGAGGGGGAGCCGGTGGCGGGTCAGGACTCCTGTATGTCGATGGAAACGATCTTATCTCCCGGTTGCCGGTCGGTCTGGGGGTCACGAGCTCGCAGTGAGTTCACCACGTCCATGCCTGAAACCACCCGGCCAAACACCCCATGTTTACCGTTGAGGTGTGGCGTTGCCCCAAACGTGATAAAGAATTGAGATCCGTTGGTGTTTGGCCCGGCGTTAGCCATAGATAGGGTTCCCGGCCCATCATGCGTGAGAGCAAGCGCGCCGGCTTCATCATTGAACTTATAGCCGGGCCCACCGGTGCCGGTTCCGGTAGGATCACCGCCTTGAGCCATAAATCCCTTTATGACGCGATGAAACGTCGTGCCGTCATAGTAGCCTTCTCGGGCCAGAAAGACAAAATTGTTGACGGTGACGGGCGCCTGCTTGGCAAATAGCTCAACCGTGAAGTCACCCTTGTCGGTGTGGAAGACGGCCGAATACTTCTTATTCGGAACAATCTGCATCGGCGGTGCTGCCCTGTACTGCTTGGCCACGAAAGAACCTCCTCGTATGGTAGTCGAGTATGGTAGTCGAGTATGGTAGTCGACTAGGACGTCTCGCGAACTCGATCCTGGTAGCGAGCTTCGGCCCTCCGCTTGAGCCGTTGCAACGAATCCTGCACGCCATCCTCGAACGTCTTGCCGCCGAATTTTTGGAGCATCCAACCCAACCAGCCTGGTGGGAGGGTGAAGTCTCAGCCAAATTGCGCGCGACAGGAGGCGGCGTCGATAGGTGCGCAGCTGATGGTGGTATCGTTGATGACGCCCAGTGGCAGCGTGACTCGCAACCGAATCTGGTGCTTTTCCGGATTCACCATCTCTACCTTGAGAGTCACGTTCCACATTCTGCCCAAAGCCGACGTCTTCGCGTAGAGCACCTGCCCTGGAGCGGCGCTACCCTCAGGCACAATGCGCTCGGTCCGCGCATCCCACCACTCGTCGTAGAGCGTTGGCTCCGAGAGCAGTTCCCATACGGTTTCAACTGGGGCCGCGACATCGGCCGCTGGACAGACAGTGAAACCCATACGAGTTCCTCCTTCGAGAGAGGTAGCAATTCTACCGGCACCGGTCCGTCCGCTAGTCTTGAGCCGAAGCTAGCGCATAGGGCAACTCGACACGGAGTGGCGCCTCACCCCTGGGCTCCCTGGACTGCGGCCCCGGCGTCGCCACTACCTCGAGCGATGCCGGCCCGGACGATGTCGCCCCTTGGCCGGCCAGCTTGGCGACCGCTCGATCACGCTCGGCAACCGCTAAGCTGTGATCGGCCAGTAACCTCTGGTAACGCAAAAGCGTGCGTTCCTGGCCAGTCATAAGGGAGTCGAGACGGTCGAACAGCTCTTCACGCTGCTGCTGAAGCCACGCCACCTGTTTCTCCAGCTCGTCGGCGTCGCGGTCTACGTTGCACACGTGAATACCAGCCGCTACCCGGCCAGGTATGAGCAGAAAGAACGCCAGCAGGAAGCCAAATGCCGCCGACCCTAGCAATATCCAGACAAAATTGAGCGAGAAATCAAGGCCGAAGAAGGCAAGCTGGTCGGTGCGGACATTCTGAGCCAGGAACGCAGCCGCCAGTAAGCCGAAAATGTTGAGCAGTACATAGGAGAAGACAAATCGCAGTATGCGCATATAGGTGTGCCTACCTTCAGGCTATATGGCTACGAGGAAATCTCCTCACGTATCCGGCGCACCTGCTCCTCGGGCAAGATGTCAAACATGACGAGTAGGTCAGCCAGGGTATAGTCCATGCCGGTGCTGGCGAGATCCTGCTTGGTGTGCCCCAAGCTCGCAATCTGCTGTGGCGTCACCAGGCCGCGACTGACTAAAAGCGCGGCCAGCAGCTGGTCCGGGCTGAGAACTTTGAAGAGCAGAGCCAGCTCGCCCAGTTTGAAGTCGATCTCAACATTGGAGAGCATCGACTGTACTCCCCGCAGCGCCTCCAGCTTCTGCTCCGAGAGTAGCGCTCCCTCCACCAGTACCGAACCCAGAGACTCTTCGGTTGGTGTAGCTTTGCGAGCTGACGGGTACGGTGGCGTGCTCTGCCTGCCGGTCTCAGCGGCCGCCGTGGACCGAGCCAGTAGTGCCGGAGCATACTGCGTCGTAGCAAAAGCCGTCTCCTCATCGCTGGCATCCGTGGAGGCGGGCCGCACAGGCTTGGATGCCTCGACTGTCTGCGACATGCGCCTCCACTCCGACGGGTCCGCTCCTGGAGGTGTCCAGGCATCGAAGAACTGTGCAGCCTCCCAAGCGCCAGACGGTGGCTGCCCGCTCGATTCTCTAAATTCTGGGGATTGTTTGGCCGCCTGGCCGGGATTTGCGCCGTTTGCTCCAGGCATTGATCCAGGCGAGGAATTCGCGGCCGGGACGAATGGGTACGTACCTGTAATACCAAACTGAGAGGCATACGCATCACTGAGACGAGCGGCGCGCTCCTCAAACGATCCTACCGGTGGATTGGCGGCCATCTGATAGCTAAAAGCGTGCGACGCCACCGGTGGCGTCGGCACCGCCTTTGAATCGGACGGCGCGGCGGCCGCAGCGAACGGGTTGGTGGAGTACGGCTGCGCGAACGGTGACTCATCCACGGCATCGACATAGGAGGA
>JBKQTH010000375.1:0-10007 GCA_052143275.1 Ktedonobacterales bacterium
CTATCCGCGCGATGGCCACCCTTTATCGCGACTACATCAAAATGCACCCGGGTCTGTATGCCGCCACGTCGATGACCTCAGTCACCTTCGATACGCCTGAGTTGGACACGGCACGCGAAGAACTCTATGCGATCGTCATGCGGGCGATGTCGGCATATCACCTCGCGCCTGACGACGAGATCCATGCAATCCGCATCTTTCGTATCCTCGTGCATGGGACCGCGACGCTGGAGCTTGGCCAGGGTTTCGGGTTGCCGCAAGACATCGACGAGACCTTCGAGCGATTGCTGACGATCTATCTGCGCGAATTGACCCAAGCGAGCGGAGACAGTATGAAGGCATGAGCGCGTTCGCTGTATCTCTGCTTGACAAACAACTCGTGGAAAGACGGAGGCTTAGGCGAAACAACAAGACACACCAACACCTATTCGCATGCTACGTATGTCGCTCACGACTAGGGGCACAGACATACTACTCGAAAAAGGCTTTCCGGATTATCGTGTTGAAGTAACCCCTGGTACAAAGCTTTTGATAATCGATTACCGAAGATGGCGCGGAATGTCCCACGGATTATCCGGGGATGAACGCGCCGGCCCTGGGCACGGGAGTGTCCTGCCCTTGACACCAGGCGAGGACCTGCGGTATCCTGCAGGAACTGAACACCTGTTCCATGAGCCGGGGATAGGCGCTGGGGGCACAGGTGCCGTGTTGCGCCGGTCACAATCGGGGGCCAGGCCGCCGGTGATCATTTGCCCGCAGTCACGGCTTTGAGCTCGTCGAGCGACTCTCGGATGAGTTGCGGCAAGTCTCGCTGGTTGGTTTCGTTGATCCAGCGTTCGAACGCGACCTTGAAGACAGCGATCCCAGCCTCGCCAGTCAGACTCGCAGCTGGGTCTCTGACGCCGCGGCGGCGCAACGCGTCGGCGAGCGCCGAGGCGAGTGATGCGAGCTTGATCAGCTCGCGCTCTCGAAGCTCTGCGTTCGAAGCAATGACGGTCTGGCGCTGCCGGGAGAAGTCGCGGCGCTCCTGGAGGAGGGCACCAGCGGCCTGGAGGGCCGCGGCGATCGCGTCTATCGGCGCTGCGGAATCAGGAGTGTTGGCGAGCGTCCTCACGAGGAGCTCCTGCAGTGCGCCCGCGCCCCCGAACAGCACCTCGCGCTTGTCGGCGAAGTGCCGGAAGAACGTTCGCTCCGTGAGCCCCGCCCGCTGGGCGATCTCCGCCACCGTGGTCTGTTCGAACCCGCGCTCGATGTAGAGCTCCAGTGCCGCTTGCTCGAGCCGGCCGCGCGCGTTTGGCTTCCATCGACCCATCGACCCATGCCCCGATTCCACTTACATGATGACAGTGGTTGACATCGCGTGCTACAATTAATGACATCGACTGACATCGATCCGTCTTCGGCATGTCTTGTGCCGAAGGTACTCTACCACTTGGAGGACTTCTCATGCGCGTATTTGTCACCGGCGCGTCCGGCTGGATCGGCTCCGCCGTCGTTCCCGAGCTCATCGGCGCGGGCCATCAGGTCGTCGGGCTCGCCCGCTCGGAGGCTTCGGCCGCTGCCCTCGCCGCTGCCGGGGCAGAGGTGCATCGCGGCACCATTGATGATCTCGACAGCCTGCGGAGCGCCGCCAAGGCGTCGGATGGCGTGATCCACCTCGCATTCAAGCACGACATCGCTTTCTCGGGCGGCTTTCAGGGCGCTGCCGATGCAGATCGCCGCGCCGTCGAAACATTCGGCGCGGCGCTGGCGGGTTCTGATCGACCGTTCGTCATCGCCTCCGGGGTGCTCGGGCTCGCACCGGGGCGTGTGGGGACCGAACGGGACGGCATTAGTCCTGACTCTGCGGCGCATCTGAGCGGGGGGCCGCAGACGCGGATGGCCACGGCGCTGGTGACGCTCTCCCTGGCTTCACGCGGAGTCCGCTCGTCCGTTGTGCGCCTCGCCCCGACGGTGCACGGCGACGGAGACAACGGCTTCATGGCGGCCCTGGTCGGCATCGCCCGCGACAAGGGCGTCTCCGGCTACGTCGGCGATGGGTCCAACCGCTGGCCCGCCGTGCACCGGCTCGATGCTGCGCACCTCTTCCGCCTGGCGCTGGAGCAGGCCCCGGCGGGATCGGTGCTGCACGCGGTCGGCGATGAGGGCGTGCCGATCCGCGCCATCGCCGAGGTGATCGGGCGGCATCTCGATCTTCCAGTCGTCGCCATCTCCCCGGAGGATGCAGCCGAGCACTTTGGCTTCCTCGGGGCATTCGTCGCGACCGACAGTCCGGCCTCGAGCGCGCTGACCCGCGAACTGCTGGGGTGGCAGCCGACCCATCCCGGGCTCATCGCCGATCTCGACCAGGGCCACTACTTCCACACCCCATCCGCATGATCAGCCGCGCCAGCAGGGGATCGCCGACATGGGGACCGAAGCCGCAGGAGACAGAACACCCGGGCGAAAGCCAGCGTTTTGCGGGATGCATTGGCTGGCTGGCTTGCTGACCAGTCAAACACCGCCCGGTCCTAACATCCTAGTGGTCTAAAAACGTGGGTGCACGCCAGCTGTAGCTCATGCTGCCTCTCCTGCTGGCACTGCTTTCTGTGGTATACCTGATACGGAACCAATCTGGCTCCATACGGTCTCGAATGTACCGAGGAGTAGCAGTGATACCTCGCCGTAATATGGAACCTTGCGCGCCGTCTTGTTAGGATACACGCCTTTAGCCGCCCGTAGTGCAGAGCAGCATGGTCATCATGGCAGAGGCAGTCGCTAGGGGGAGCCCGTGGCAGACACTTTGGCAAGGTACTTTGGTTTGGAAGGTTTCTTCACCGTACTTTGCCTGCTTATAAGCGGCGGTGTCCTATGGGTATGTGCCGGACTTTGGTTGGCATCCGTCTCTGCGAGTGTGAGTGAGCAGCAGGTCGGCTTGCCTCGTCTCCTCACACGAGCACTTGCCGGCGGATGGGGCAATGGTGTGTTGTTGGGCCTGGGCTGCGGGTTGCTGGGGGGCAGTATCTTTGAGTTGGCTCAAACCACCTTCGGCTCCCTAACTTTTGTCGGACCACATTCACCTGGAGACGGCTTGCTCAGTGGGATAGGCGTAGGTGTCCTCGTCGGGGCCGTGGGAGGAAGGTTATCTTCCTGCCCCCGCGGCGTGGTAGTCGGGCTTGTCACCGGATTAGGCGGAGGTCTCGTTCTGTTCCAACTTGTAGGCACCCCGGAGGTAGGGTTCGCCTCGGTTAGCTCAGGCGATTCCTTGATCTTTCCCCTGCTCGGTGGGCTGCTCGGCGCTCTGCTGGGGGTGATAATCGCCTGCGCCTTTAGGCGACAATTCCATTGGCAGCGCCCACTAGCGATTGGAGCAGGGGTTGGCTTGCTCGGGGGACTAGCTCTCGCCTTGATCGGTACCGTCAGTGGTCTGTTCGCCGTGGATTCCACATTGCCTGGTCAGGGAGGACCCCAGGGAGAGTTGGTATTTCGCCCCTGGCTCACCAGCCAACCGATGTTGCACGGGCAGCTCGTTGGATTTGGCCTGTTTGCCGTAACCGGCGCGCTGATTGGCGGGGTGGCGGGTGAGCTGGCCAGTAGTCAAAAACGATCCACAATCCGCGGTGAGGTACGAACCTCTGCGGTACCACAACCTAGCTGGCTCACGTTTGCGCCCGGTCTGCTCCTGGGACTCGTTGGCGGTCTCTCTACGGGACTTGGCTTTCTGTTCATTGGTGGACCAGAAGAGGTCGCGAGAGCTTCGGCGCCGACGAGCCCCCAGGCTGGAATGGCAGCTCTCCTGGTAGGCAGCGTGGTTGGACTTGCAGGTGGCATAGGTATCGCAATCATCTGGAACCGCGCCGAGCGCTTAGTGAACGCAGCAAGCGCACGCCGAAGCCGAAGAAGCAAAGTGGGAGTGAGCATGGCGCTGGTCGTCCTTGGACTGGTGATCCTCTCGCTGCCGTATTGGTTTGTTCCGCTCGTCGCGTTTACTGGTGGTCATTGAGGCAGCGTTAGGTAAGCGTCTTGCTGGCAACTCCACAGAGTAGTGAGATAAGCGATTTGATTGCAAAACTGATTGCAAACCAGTGCGTGGGGTTGGGGTCAGAAAACCGAGTAATGAGCAAAAATTGGGCACTATTGCTTACCACTGATGCTTGCTGGGGCTAGAAAATACACTGTCTGGCAGTTTGCTAAACCGCAGGTGCAGCAGGGAAGTTGCTGCATGATCCAGACAGGAAAGCAACTTCTGTCCTATCGGACGGTGCCAGTCGCGTTTCGCTCCCTCTACACTGTAGGCATGGACCACAGATACACCGATAAATCCATGATACGACCAGAAGGAGGTGTTACCTGATGAAAAAGATGCTTTCTGGTCCCGACAATCAGGAACCCAACGCCGAGCATGGTGTGTCCATACTCGGGTAAGTTTGGGAGAACGGTTTCAAAAATGGTTGTGTGTTCCTTGCGGTTGGGACCATTCTGTGATAAGCTCCGGTAAGTGTGCCCAGCGCGGGATATCCGCGCCTGGGGCGGCGCACAATCGCATCTATGGTACAGCTGGTATTGCTGATTCGCGGCACATTGTAGCCGCTTCGAGAGGAATTTTTGTGATCGAGACATCCGACACGCCAACGTCGCAGTCCGCCGCCGCGCGGTGGACCTTCTATCGCCGGCTTGGCCTCCTGCTTCGCACACGGCTGGACGACGAGGGCACGACGCTCTCGCTGCACGAGATGGTCGCCCGCACGCACGGGCGGGTGTCGGTCAAGCAGCTGGTGAGCTTGTTGGAGCAGGGCGCGCTCGCCCAGCCTGATCCTGTAACGTGCGTGCTGCTCGCGCAGGCATTCGACGTAGATCCCGATTTCTTCGTGACGACTACGGCGGTGAACGAGTATGTCGCCGGCATTCGCGCCGAGTATGCCAAACTGGGACTAAGCGGGGCGGCGACGCTGCAAGAGCAGGTGTACGCTGTAGCGCGCTACGGAGCAACTCAGCTCGTGAGCGTCCACTAGACAAGGCTAGCGTCACACCAGGGACGGGTACCACCCCCGTTGTTGGAGCGCCAGCGTATTGCTAAAGACGGCTGCGAAACGACATTGAGCGAGTGAGTGACCGTTGTGATCTGCTTCCTACTTCATGTCCAGGATGACTGAGTAGCGGCGCGAGCTTGCTAACGCATCGCTACGCAAAAGGAGACGGCGATTCCACCTGGTCAGGTATCACATCTCATGCTCGCTATAGCCTGTGATGACAACAATCTCGACAACAACACTGGGAAACGTCCAGAGACATCCGCGGACGCAACCTCGGAGTTTTTCTGGATTTGTGGAACAGGGGGGACGCTGGTAGACGGCTAGAGACGCAGGCGCTTCACCCTTTCAAGTTGAAATCGCGGGTTCGAATCCCGGTCAAGTCCACGTCATGGTCGCTTAACTCAGTGCACTCCTCGCTTCTTTAATATATTTCGGAGCAGGTGCTGTCCTACCGCTAGGGAGTGCCTCTGCACTGCGAAGCTAAGCATTACATATTGAGTGAGCATTTGGTCTTATCCATGGTACTCAACGGACTAACTCTCCGCTCGGTCCAAGGCCCCTGTGATTCTTCTCAGATGTACAGCAACATAGCTGCCCAAAGACACCCAACAAGTAGCGGAAGTACATAGACAAGAATCAGAGTAGAATCAACGCGATAGGGTTTTTGCCGGAATTGCGATATCACGTCTTGGTATACTGGTGTTACCCGCTTATGAAATTCTGACAGGCAATCCAGCACATATTCCTGCCTGACCTGGATGTACCACCAACTAACTGTAGTAAGCAATCCCAAGAAAACAATAAGCAGGAGCATAAGATTTATGACGTTGCCGTGGTTTTTCGTTGTTGCGGCAGTCAGACCAAAGGTTCCGCCTAGGAGGACGGATTCGAAAAAGAGGAAGAAATTCTGACGGTCGTTGAAACTGTCGTCTGAATGAAGGGCATAGTCCCAGAGAAGTTTTAGCTGATCTTTGTCCCCTTTCAGCGATTCATTGATGTTCAGATTGGCTGCGGCCTGTCTTGGATTATTCACAAGCTTGAATGCTACTGAAAGGATGAACATTATGATGACGATACTTGCCGCAATGTCGAATGCTATATACCTTTGAAAAAACTGGCTGACCAGCTGCACCTGTGGTAGCCATGACTGAGGTGCCCCCCGGAAGTTGGACAGCTGCCTATGTTAAAATTAGGAAGGGAGCAGTACAGAGGAGTAGGCAGCGATCATGGGAACGGTTCGGAAGCGCTACAGCGCCGCATTCAAGGCTCAAGTGGCTCTAGAAGCCTGTAAAGGGCAGAAAACGTTGAGTCAACTTGCCAGCGAGTTCGGGGTCCATCCGGTGCAGATCACCCAGTGGAAGAAGCACGCCTTGGCGGGCTTGCCCACCCTCTTCGAGGGGGCGGCCCGCCAGCAGCACCAAGCCGACGAAGCCTTGTTGGCGCAGCTCTATCAAGAGATCGGCCAGCTCAAAGTAGAGTTGGATTGGCTGCGAAAAAAAGGCCAGATCCTCTCGGAGCGGCGCGGACCCTGATCGATCCCGACTACGAGCCCATTAGCGTGGCGCGGCAATGCGAGCTGCTGGCGGTGCCCCGCAGTACCTGGTACTATCAACCCAAGGGAGAAAGCGCAGAAAATTTGGTGCTCATGCGGCTCTTGGATGAACAATATACCCGAACGCCCTTCTACGGGATTCGCCGGATGACGGCCTGGCTGCGCCAGCAGGGGTACGCGGTCAATCCCAAGCGGGTGAGCCGGTTGCTGCGGCTCATGGGCGTCGAAGCGATTTATCCCAAGCCCCGCTTGAGTCGGCCAGGTGCACCTCAGCAGCGCTATCCCTATCTGTTGCGCGATCTGGCGATCCAGCAGGCCAATCAGGTCTGGTCAACGGACATTACGTTTGTGCGGATGCGTCGGGGCTTTCTCTATCTGGTGGCGATCTTAGATTGGTATAGCCGCTACGTGCTCAGTTGGGAACTCTCGAACACGCTGGATGGGGCCTTTTGCCTCTCCGCTCTGGACGAGGCACTGGCTCGAGCCCAGCCCGAGATTTTCAACACCGATCAGGGAGCGCAGTTTACCAGTCTCGCCTTTACGGGCCGGTTAGCGGATGCTGGCATTCGCATCAGTTGGGATGGGCGTGGCCGCGCCCTGGATAATGTCTTTGTCGAACGGCTGTGGCGTTCGGTGAAATATGAAGAGATCTTCTTGCACGACTATGAAACGGTGGCCGAAGCGGCCCGTGGCTTGGAGCGGTACTTCCGCTTCTACAACCACGAACGCCTGCATCAAGCTCTGGGGTATCGGACTCCAGCCCAGGTCTACGGGGTAGCGTAGACACACATAACGCTCCCTTGCTTTTCTTAACGTATTTTCGGCTGTTCACTGTCGAAGAATGGGGTACACCTCAGACATATTGACCTCCTGGTCTACAATCCAAACTGCACTAAGCAAGTATACTGTATCCATGTTAGAGTCTGTCAATGCTCAAGTTATTGTGGTGACTCCATCCTCCTATCGCATGGCGCCTGTTTTCGTGATCTGCTCCCCAGACTCTGATCATTAACGACAAGGTTCGGTCGCTGCCGTGGGTGGATGGACGTAATGTATCTATCAGCTTCTGCTGGTCGATACAAAACATTTAGCCTGTGTTCCAAGTGCCAGCGTACATGATTTCTGCTTCAATAAGTGCTGGTTGAAGCCCACGTACGCCGAATCCAGCTCACATATCTGCACCTGGATGACTCTATTACCAATGGTGTCTGGTGAGTCCACGAAAATTATGTGTTTGACGGCCGCACCCCTTCTCATTGCCAGTCTGCCCCAGGCCAGACATGGTACCATGCGGGGAGAGATCGATCTCGGTGGTATCCTGGATCAAGAGCACCACTGCTTGGTCTGCCACGTCGGCACGGGTCTGCTGGAAGTGGGGGTGCATCAGCGCCTCAAAGGTCACATCGGGTCCACCCAGCAACCGGTACAATGAATGCTTTGACCGGTTTCCAGGTCTGGAGAAGCCTCTGGCAGAGAGGCCGCTGGGTCGCGAGCCATCGGAAGCCGCCGGTCGCCTGCGACAGGGGTGCCAGCCGAGCCCAAGAGTCCGGAGGTGTAGCAAGTGCGAACCCGCGAGAGCCAGACAGCGGAGGCGGTGGTGCGTCCTAGAACCTCCCGGATTCGTCCGGGAGAGGGGTTCAGTGTAATGTTTACCCTTCTCAAACGAGATCAGGAGCGGATTGCCAAAGGAGGTCAGCTGCCAGCAGTGTCCAAAGGGAGGCAGCTGTTGGCGAGGCATCTTCGACTTCAAGCGAGTGCACGACGCCCAGCAGCATGCGCCGAAGCAACCGACCCTTGCCACTGTAGCGTGCACCACGTACCACTGCCTGAGCTGTATCATCCAGAGGAGCCGCGCCGGCGACCCGAGCATAGTCGCTGTGCACGAGCGCCCAGGTCGGATCGGGCGGCCAACGGGAACGATTGGTTTGCCCATCGGGGAGCACCACACCGCGGGCACAAAAGTGCCGCAGGTCAGGGGTGATTTTTTCACTACCTGTCCTGCGGCGCGTGCCTTGTCAAGCTGGGTTGCGGTCCCCGTCTGATTTGGTCTTGGCATGTTCCCCTTAACATGGTCACGTTGGGGAACTACTCACTGCCTCCTCTTCGAGGAACGATACTCGAAGGAAAGGTCCCATTGCGTGAGCGGCACTGTCCGTGCCGGTTCGTTCTGCCAAGAGCATACCCCACGGATCGGCATACTACAACGGGTACACCAAGCGGGAGGTGACGTTTGTGATGTTTTTGTGATCTGGAGGTCTCACCCGAAAGATCAGCGTTGGGCCGCATGCCTTTGGTCACGAGCATCGTATCAGGCACGAAAACGTACGAACTGCGGTGGACGATACTTATCCACCGCTGCCCTAATTTCTGGGTTATCTAGGCACTTATGAACGCTGACGAATGGCTCAGTCCGTCACCCCCTGTCAGGAATAGAACAGGTAACCTAAAGGTACTTTGATATAGTCAAGTGCCAATCCTTGCGCCTGCGTGGGCTTGTCTACTCTTCTCTGGCGTGGCGCTCTTTATTGGCTGGCTGGTAAAGCTATCAGCCGAGAACTGGAGCCATCTCGTATAGCCCCTTGGTTGTGCTATGATGTGCTGTATACGCGACACGCCGCTGCAACGATTGTATCTAGCTAGCCGGCGTAGTCGCAAGGAGAGCCGCTTCTGATGCACTCGTTGGAACTTGCGCCTAATGGAGGCGATCTGTGATTCAACCGGCCAACCAACAAAATAACGATAACGGTGGGCCGCGACCAGGTCCCAGCCCAAAAAAGCCACCCAACCGGCAGACGCCGAGCGCGGACTTCTGGCGGCGAAATCTGATCTGGATTATCCTGCTGCTGGTGGTGCCCTGGGGCATTCTTCTTTTCCGGCAAGCCAACCCCGGCACTTCCGGTAGCGAGCCGGTCAGCTACAAGCTGTTCATTAATGAGGTGAAAGATCACAACGTCGTGTCGGTGACGCTTACCGACAGCTCGGTGACCGGCACCTTCAAGGATGCAGTGTCCTCCGACCAGACCACCCAGACCGGAACCAAGTTCACCACCAATGTACCGAGCCTTAATGAGAGCACCGTCTCGACGCTGCTCTCCAATGGGGTGCCGGTTACCGTCTCCGATCAGGACAACGCCAACAGTAGCTGGTTGACGCTGCTTCTGCAGTGGGGGCCATTGGCACTCCTCGCGGTGATCATCGACTGTATCATTCTGGGATGCCGCGAACTCTTCTGCGAGTGGCGATCCTGGCTCCTCGCTGATCATACTCATGCATGACTTCGACCTGTATCGATTCGACGACTAACCCGCCTGAGTCCCGATCAGCTCAAGACGCAACTTCGGTTCGTACCCGCGCGTACTATCTCGCCTTGGCTGGCGACATCTACTGAGTGTGTATGTTAGGAGAGAAAGCATGTCAGACGAAGCCGTGCAGATAGCCAGTGT
>JBKQTH010000376.1:0-4278 GCA_052143275.1 Ktedonobacterales bacterium
CTTCGGTGGATAGTTCACAAGCAGGTGAACGTGGTTCATATTCGCCACTCGCCATCCGTACTCTGTGGAGTGCCAGGCGTCAAGCTGCTGAAGGTCGAGACGAAAGTGACGTAAATCGTTTTGAAGCAGGCGATCGTATAGCCGTGAGCAAGCTTGCTTCCAGTGACCAATTTGCTGTCTTGGCACTGGTCGAGACGCTAGACGTTCCCGATGTGCCAGAGGTTGTGACAAGCGTACAGACCGTTGAGATAGTAGAGATCGATGAGATCGATCTCATCGATATCCTTTCCAGTTAAGATACACGTAGGATACACGTAGGATACACGTAGGATACATATGGGATTCATATTAGTGTGGTTGACAATGGCAAAAATAACGGTTGATTGCCCACTCGTGGATAATGTCGCCGCCTAGCGGCCATGGCAGAGCTTATATTTGCGCCCGCTGCCACAGTAACAAGGATCGTTGCGCCCCGGCTTTACCGTTGCGCCTGGCGCGGAACCGGCGGCTACTGCTGTGGCCCGCTGCGGTGCTCCCAGTTTCTGAACGGATGTACTGGCTTTTGACTGGCCAGAACGAGTTGCCAGCCGGTCGCGAGAGCCAGTGCGGCGATTGCTCGAGAAACCTTTACCACTCCGATTCTGCCGCGCCGGTGCCGAGCTGGGAGATCCGCCGCCGGTCGCTTCAACAGATTTTTGGCGCACTGCCGAGTTTCCTGCATCTTTGGCCTGGCCGGAAGCCTGGGCAATGGCTTCGACATTGGTCTTGAGATTGGAGGGTGGGAGAGCGGTTACGGTCTCGGGTACCTGTAGGCGAATCTGTGCCCGAAAAAGCAGCTCGGTAACATGGTGCTCGATATCTTCCTTGAGCTGCTCGAACGCATTGTAGGCCTCGCTCTTGAATTCGACTAGCGGGTCTCGTTGAGCTATGCCTCGAAGCTGGATGCCAACGCGTAGGACATCCAGACGATCGATATGATCTTGCCATAGACTATCTACCACCTGCAGCACGATCTGGCGCTCGAATCGCCGCATGATGGCTTCACCGGATTCAGGTAGCTCCAGCTCAGCTGCGCTATCAATCAGTTCTTGTTCCTTGCGCGCGTACGCTGCCTGCGCCGCTTCTGCCAGATCCTGAACCAGTTTCTCCCGGCGCAGGCGGTTAATATAGTCGGGAAAGACATCATCAGGCACGGGAATGCCCAAGGCATCGAACTGCTTGACAATACCGTCGAGATCCCAGTCCTCCGGCATGTTTGCCTGGGTATGAGCTGCAACGATGCGTCTGATCTCATGCTCGACCATCTGCATACACCGCTCATACATGTCCGCCCGCTCCAGTACATCCTGGCGATCAGCGTAGATGACTTCGCGCTGGGCAGCAATTACGTCATCATACTCTACGACATTCTTGCGAATATCAAAGTTGAACCCCTCGACCTTGGATTGGGCGGATTCGAGCATCGCGCTCACCGGCTTGGCCTCTATAGGCATGTCGTCGTCCATGCCCAGGCGCTCCATCCATCTTCCCGCGCGGTCGGCATTGAAGCGGCGCATCAGCTCGTCTTCGAGCGAGAGGAAGAATCGGGACTCACCGGGATCGCCCTGCCGGCCCGAGCGACCGCGTAACTGGTTGTCAATTCGTCGCGACTCATGCCGTTCGGTTCCTATGATGTAGAGCCCGCCAGCCTTAACCACCTTTTCATGGTCCGCCTCACAGCGTCTGGTTGCCTCTTCCAACGCTTCGGCTCTATCTTCGGGTGTGGCAAACTCGGGATCAATGTCCCGCTCACGTAAGATGGCTTCGACATACTCCTCCGGATTGCCTCCCAAGAGGATGTCGGTTCCGCGTCCAGCCATGTTGGTGGCGATCGTTACCGCTGCACTGCGACCGGCTTGCGCCACAACATGCGCCTCACGCGCGTGCTGCTTGGCATTGAGGACATTGTGTTCGACACCCTGCCGGTTGAGCAGATCGGAGAGATACTCGGAGATCTCCACCGATGTTGTGCCGACCAGCACCGGCTGATCAGCTTGCTGGCGCTCCTTGATTTCCTCTACAACCGCGTTGAATTTTGCCTTTTCAGTCCGGTAGATAAGATCGCCGTGATCGAGACGGTGTATGGGGCGATTGGTGGGAATGGTGATGACGTCCAGCTTATAGATCTTGTTGAACTCTTCAGCTTCGGTCAATGCGGTACCGGTCATTCCCGCCAGCTTCTTGTAGAGACGGAAGTAGTTCTGGAACGTTATGGTAGCGAGAGTTCGATTCTCACGCTGGATCTGTACACCTTCTTTGGCTTCAATGGCCTGGTGCAGACCTTCACTGTAACGCCTTCCCTGCAGTACACGACCGGTAAACTCATCCACAATCAAGACTTCGCCATCTCGAATGAGATAATCCTTGTCATTCTTGAAAATGGCATGCGCCTTCAACGCATTCTCCAGGTGGCGGGTATGCTCCATATCTGCAAAGAGATTGGCCAACCCCAGCATACTCTCGACTTTGTCAATGCCAGACTCGGTAATCGCCACCGTACGCGACTTGGCATCGATGGTATAGTCCTCTTCCGGCGAAAGCTTGGGAACTACTCGGGCGTAGGCCTTATAAAGCTCGGCCGACTCCTCAGCCTGTCCCGAGATAATCAGCGGGGTGCGTGCCTCATCAATCAATATATTGTCCACTTCGTCCACAATAGCAAAATCGAGCTGGCGCTGTACGCAATAAATCAAGTCGGGCACCATGTGGTCGCGCAGATAATCGAAGCCTAGTTCGTTGTTGGTTCCATAGGTGATGTCTGCCTGATATGCGGCTTTGCGCTCCGGCCCCTGTGGATTCTGGGTGCTAAGGATCACGCCGGTGGTTAGTCCAAGGAAACTGTGGATCTGCCCCATCCAATTGGCATCTCGATTGGCCAGGTAGTCGTTCACGGTGACGATGTGGACACCTTTCCCGGCAAGAGCATTGAGATAGGAAGGTAATGTCGCCACTAGCGTCTTGCCTTCCCCGGTGCGCATCTCGGCAATCTTCCCTTCGTGAAGGACAATGCCACCTATGAGCTGGACGTCGTAGTGACGCTGGCCGATAACTCTACGGCTGGCCTCACGTACCAGCGCGTAAGCCTCGGGCAACAAATCGTCTAGATCGGCGCCGTTCTCCACTTCCTGTTTGAGTTCGGCGGTCAGCGCGCGCAAGTCTTCGTCCGATTGTTCGCGCATCTCGTCTTCAAGCGTATTGATATGTTCTACGATCGGACGAACCCGCTTTAATTCTTTTTCATTTGGATCGCCAAGTATCTTCGTAAAGAAGCTCATTGCCTGATTACTCTCTTTTGCTCCTGCTACGCGTCGCGCGAATAGAACCAGCGCCACGGTTCATTCACACACCACCCACCATTATACTATATGCCGAACAGCCGCTCAGCGATGTCCCGGGCATATGATAGCTAGTAGCAGGCCGGAATCGGCTGCCTGTTGTGGTGGCTTATGCTGCCTTATCTCTTTGCGGCCAGGCAGCGATCCTTTCGAGAGCAGGTTGAGCTTGCATGAGCTTGGTGTAAAGCTGCGACGCTCACCAATCAGAGATCCTCGGCGATATCCTCCTCGATCGCGATCGAAGCTACAGGGGCAACCGCGCTGCGTATCTGTTCTTCAATAGAGTCAGCAATTTCGGGGTTTTGCCGCAGGTACTCCTTGGAATTCTCGCGCCCCTGGCCCAGGCGAGTATCTCCAGCGGAGAAGAAGGCACCGGATTTTTTCACGATTCCCATTTCTAGGCCGATATCGATCAGGTTGCCCTCGCGCGAAATACCTTCATTGAACATGATATCGAATTCGCAGGTACGGAATGGCGCCGCGACCTTGTTCTTGACCACCTTGACCTTGACTCGGCTACCCATCGCTTCGGTGCCAACTTTGATCGTGTCTATACGACGGATATCGAGTCGCACCGAAGCATAAAACTTCAAGGCCCGGCCGCCAGGCGTCGTCTCAGGGCTCCCAAAAAGTACGCCCACTTTCTCACGGAGTTGGTTGGTGAAGACGACCGACGTCTTGGAGTTATTGATTGCCCCGGTGAGCTTGCGCAGCGCCTGACTCATGAGTCGTGCCTGCAGGCCAACGTGCGCATCCCCCATTTCGCCCTCGATTTCGGCGCGCGGCACCAGTGCAGCCACGGAGTCCACTACCACTACATCTACAGCTCCGCTGCGAACCAGCATCTCGACGATCTCAAGCGCTTGCTCTCCAGTATCAGGCTGAGAGATCAATACCTCGTTGA
>JBKQTH010000377.1:0-5404 GCA_052143275.1 Ktedonobacterales bacterium
CTCCGATACCGTCCGACCTTCAAGTACCTCGCCAGGGGAGTGGGGGACCTCATCTAAGACCCAGGCTCGATCGCCAAAGGGCGTGTCCAGGTTCACCCCACCCCCTGCCCCCTAGGACTAGCTCAGCTCCATTGTAGTTGCTCAGCCAACACTCTCAAGATACAAGGGCGTGTTCGCTAAAGCGCTTAGGAGCAGTAAGCTCAGAGAACCGCTTACACGGAGTGGAGGCGACTCTCTCGCAGAATTTACTCGGCAGCTTCCGTCACTGGACCATAGACGCCATCAATTCGTGGCATGTACCTTATGGACTTCGCCAGCTGTAACGAAGCGGTATTCCAGGCAAATGCGCTGTAGATGGGAACCAGCCCTTTCTGCTGCACAATAGCTGTCCACAGGATGGTCGCCGCTGCTGCATAGCCCTGACGACGCGCTTCGGGTAGGGTATTGATGCCTAATTCACAAGCTGAGGGCGTTTGGCGAGAGCTGTGAGCGATACTCACCAGTCGGCCATCCACCACGACGCCGATACAGGGAGCCATGTGGGGGTTCAGAAAGTACGAGGCGCTTCCTGCTTCAAACGCGTTGATGCGATCTGTATCCTCTGCCCTGAGTACCCGCGCTCGCTGCTGGGCCTGTGTTTGGTGCTCCTGGCGCAGGAGGGGAGAGTGAAACACGACTTCACGACGCATTCCAAGGGCCTGATCCCAGACCACATCGGCTTTACGAGCGTTTTCTAGATACAGCAAGCGCTGTTCGGGCACCACCTCAGGGTGCCAAATGGCTACGTGCTTCTGGGCGAAAGTGCCCAGATAGAGCCACCAAGAAGGGAGACTTTGGGTCAAAACTAGTTCAGACATCGCCTCGTCAAGTGCTGGAAGCGTGAGGTTCCAAACTGCCTCGAGATGGAGGCGGAGCAGTTCGCGCTCGGTCATGATGAATACTCTTTCTTTGTACTGAGATGGGTACATGAAATACACCGTATCCTGCTTGAATATTCATCACGAGCCTCCTTTCCCATAAGCAGCGGATCCGCTGCGACCAATGACTGCCCCTATTCTAGCATGAGCGACCAGAAGGTTAGCTTACAGCAGAAGCAAATGCCGGAAACTCAGGTGATTACAGCCATAAGAGGGTTGCGGCTATCGTAGCCATGGCCAGGAAGTTGACCGCTTTCTTTTCATAGCTCGTTGCGATGCGACGACATTGTTTCAGCCGATTGATGAGGCGTTCTAAGGCATTGCGTTCGCGATACGCCCCCCGATCAAATCGACCGCGCTGTCTAGAAGCTGCGCTTGGCACTGAGTGCGGCCTGGCACTACCCGCATGGCAGAATCGTATCTTGGCAAGAAGCAGTAACCACTCGATGATCGACGCGGTCTAGTCTACCGATTCGGTCACAGAACACGCAATCATCCGCGGTCTGGCTGAGCTAGAAGTCGCCAAACTACAACCTCAGGTACTTTTGCCGCGTAGACACATTCGACAACACACCAAAGCATACCTAGGGCGACGCCCTTTTCGAGGAGACTTTTGAGATGCGCTTGATTCTGTATCTGGGCAAAGGCGGGGTCGGCAAGACCACTCTTGCCGCGGCAACTGCCGCGAGAGCTGCACAGCTTGGTAAGCGCGCCCTGGTCGTCAGTACCGACCTTGCCCATAGCCTTGCCGATGCTCTTGATACCACGCTGGTCGCTGAGCCCAAGCAGGTGGCCGACTCCCTGTGGGCGCAGGAGATTAACGTACTTGATGAGATGCGTGCGCAGTGGAGCAGAGTGCAGGATTATGTCACCGGCGTGCTCAAGAAGCAGGGCATCAATGATGTTGCGGCCGAAGAAATGGCGCTCATACCTGGTATGGATGAGATTGTCGCCTTGCTAAATATCCATCGTGTAGCCAAGGAAGGTAACTATGATGTAGTAGTAGTAGATGCTGCTCCGACGGGCGAAACCATGCGGCTCTTGAGCATGCCGGAAACTTTCCTCTGGTACGCCAACCAGGCCAAGGGTTGGCGAAATGTGGCGATGAATGCCGCCAAGCCATTGCTGCGTACTTTCCTGCCCGGAGTGAACGTTCTGGACTCGCTGCAGAAGCTCAACGAGCAAGTAATGGTGCTACGAGGCGTGCTTACCAATTCCGAAGTCAGCTCGTATCGCCTGGTGGTCAACCCCGAAAAGATGGTGATCAAAGAGGCACTGCGGGCCGAAACCTATCTGGCGCTCTTTGGATATCCCATAGACGGCGTAGTATGTAACCGGGTTCTTCCCCAGCCACAAAACGGCGAATACCATGATGCCTTGCTCCGCGAAATGATTGCGCAGCAAAAGGGCTATTACGAACTGATCCATAGCACTTTTGCGCCTCTGCCAGTCTGGGATGTCCCCTTTCACTCACGGGAGATTCTCGGTGCTCAGGCTCTGGCAGATCTGGGCTACCGAATCTGGGGAAATGAAGATCCAACCAAAGTCTTCCACCGCGGCGCTCCACAAGAGCTGGTCAAGCGTGGTAACAGCTACGTTCTGCGACTGCCGCTACCGCATGTTGAACTGGCCAAGGTAGGGATGCTCAAGAAAGGTGACGAACTGATTGTTGAGATCGGCAACTACAAACGAGATGTGGCTCTGCCCACTATGCTGATACCCCTGGATGCGACGGTGGCGCGTATGGTCGAAGGATCACTGGAAGTAACCTTCGAAGAGCCCACCGCGCGGTCCGCCTGATATCAGAGAGATAGCGGCTAAAGTGAGCGAGCCTCTGGGGATTGTGGAACGCGGAATCATCGCCGGCGGAGTACGTCTGGCCACCGCCATGAATGATGCGCCCCGCTCATTCTATGCTCGGTCACCACTCATCGTGCTTCCAGGCATAGGCTTTGTGTGGCGGGACTACTTGAGTCTGCTTGAGCACTACGGGGGCGAGAGACGGGTCTTTGCCCTCGACTGGCCTGGATTTGGCGGGTCAGCTTTACCCAACTCCAATGACCATCATGACTATGGTCACGTCGACCAGCACTTGGTCCAAACTCTCTCCACCTGGGTCGACAGCCTGGGAATCGGAAGAGCGGTACTACTTGGCACTGGCATCAGCGGGATGCTTGCCGTCCGTTATGCCAGCGCCCACCCCAAACGTACACTGGGCGTAGCAGTGATTTCACCGATTGGCTTGCTTCCTGATGGAACAGATTCCTCCATCGTGGCCCACCTGCTACGCGCGCCATGGCTCATGCGACGCCTAGATGGCTATGTCACACCGCTGCTTATCGGACCGGGATCAACCGCCGAGGCACGCCGGGTACTGGAACGCCACCGACAGCTCCGCCGAGATGCCGGCCATAGGAATGCGATACAGGCGTATGCGCCGCTTTGGAGGTCGATCCAGCAATCGCAACCGGAGATCTCCATGCTGGCGAAAGCCCTCTCGGTTCCCGCAATGGTACTACGCGGTGCACTCGACCCATTGGTAACTGAGAGAGAGGCCCGCCAGGCGGCAAAGGCGCTAGGGGGACACGGCACCCTGGCCATTACCTTACCGGAGTCTGGACATTTACCCTTCTTACAGCAATCGGCTCGATTCTATCAGGCGCTCTCTGGTCTGCTGGAAACCGCCGAAATAGTAGCGTTGGAAACTTCCTAGGATACCACGAGTTCATAGAGTCAGGTCTGGAGGTACGTCTTGAAAGCGACCGCCAGCCGCCCGCCGCAAGCGATCCCACAGCGCCAACCCCAACCCTGCTGTGCCAAATGTATGAGTGACCAATACATCGAGACCTTTATGATCCATATCCCGCAGGATCGAGTAGAGCTGCTGCGAAATCAGGTCCAAGCGATCTCTGGGCCCAAGCCACGCCACCTCCACACTCAGCTCTTCCATCGCGCGCTCTTCTCCAGTGGCTAACAAGACGCCAACTCGCTGCCCAGCCCCTTGCAGCCGCTCGATCTCGGCATGGATCGCGGCCATCGCTCTAGGACCCTCGGCATCGAAGACCAGAAGTCGCGTACGGGGCGCATAGTGACGTTCCATCTGGCCAGGAGCAAGTGAGATAGCATCTACTATGGTATGTCCGGCATCCGCTGGACTTTGCACCAGCTGGTTGTGGCCGGTATCCGGTCCCTGAATCTGAGGAATGAAGTGTTGCAGTGCTTCTTTGGTCACCCCACCAGGTCTAATGATACGGGGAGGGCGAGTGGCTATATCCAGCACCGTCGATTCGATACCGACCAGTGAAGGGCCACCATCAAGGATGCAATCAATGCGTCCGCCCAGATCGGCGAGAACATGCTGTGCAGTAGTGGGGCTCGTGTGCATAAAACGGTTGGCGCTGGGCGCGGCGATCGGCACACCAGCATAATGCAAAAGCGCAAGAGCAACAGGGTGATCGGGCATGCGCACTCCCAGAGTCGGGCCACCACCGCTAACAATGTCCGGAACTGACTCCCGTCGTGTCAAAATTAAGGTGAGCGGTCCTGGCCAGAAGTGTTTCATCAGCAGGCGAGCAAGTGAAGGAATCGAGGCTGCCACATCTAAGACCTGCTCAATACTGCCGACATGGACTATCAAGGGATCGCTGAGCGGTCGCTGCTTGGCAGCAAAAATCCGGGCAACTGCCAGGGGATTTAGCGCATCCGCTCCCAGGCCGTAGACCGTTTCGGTAGGGAAAGCTACCAATCCACCACCACGCAAGATCTCAGCTGCCCTTTCGACAGCATCAGCTGGCTGGCCGTCCGGCGAGACGGTTAAGAGGAGAGTACTGGTCATTCGGTCCTCGAGATTCGACTGTCTCTTGCGAGGATTCAGCCGTCTAGAATCTAGAGGCGTATTGTACCTTATTTTATCTGCCAGCCTGCTTACATCCTTGTGGCACACCAGACGGGCTCGAGCCGAGTCGGTAGAGGCTAGCGGGCTGTGTACCTAGGCGGATGACTGGTTTTTTAGAACTATCGGGCTGCGTCCGTTGCGTTTTTCCTGAGGTAGGTGTATGATGGGCGGCGTTCATAGCAAAACTGTGCCACACAGGCTGAGTAAGAACCCATCAGGCGGGGGGGATGTCGTTGGCTAAGAAACTTCGTCTCGCGGCTGCTGGATTGACGGATATTGGACGCCGCCGAGAGCATAACCAGGACAACGTAACGCACTATGTGCCCCCTGATGAGAACGAGTTGGTTGCAAAAGGGGCACTCTTCGTTGTCTGCGATGGTATGGGTGGCCATGCTGCCGGTGAAGTCGCTTCGGAATTGGGTGTCAACGCCATTCGCGATGTCTACTATTCCAGCAGTGAGCAAGACATCATCGACAATATTGCCAGCGCCATCAAATCCGCCAACGATGCAATCTACCAGTATGCACAACAACATGCAGAGTCCAAAGGAATGGGAACCACATGTGTCGCAGTGCTGATACATGGTGGCCG
>JBKQTH010000378.1:0-6375 GCA_052143275.1 Ktedonobacterales bacterium
GGCCCACCGAGCCGCGCCGGCATGCCGCTTGCAGGCGGTCGCCTGTCGATCCGTCAAGGCGAGTTCAGTTTTATACGCGCGCCGGACCACCATCCCTGAGAATGCCTCGCCTTTCTCTGCGATCGGCTCAGGATACCGGCCGGAGGTGATTCCTCACCGGTAGGTTGCTAGAACAAGTGCGCCATGTACGAGATTCTCCTGTCAAGGAGAGAGAGACTTGTCGACACATGCGTACGGATGTCCCTATTTTGCGGAACTAGTTTCTACCTCACAGGCCCTTTAGGACACAAGCTAGAATGGAAATTCGTCGCCGTCCTTCGCGAACTCACCAGCGACAGAACGGTCGTCATCATCCTCGTCGTTGGTGCTGTCATCGCTTAGGGGAATGACTTCATAGCCTTCCTGGCGATACTGGGTCACCAGCACTTCGCGATGGCCAGCAAACAGTTGCTGGGCATGCTGGTTCAGTCGCTGTGAGTAGTGTGGCTCTTCAAGGGCATTGGTCCAGGTAACGCTCGCGTCCCATCGACGATGGACAGGTAATCCCACGGTTGCCGCTAGATACACGTCGAGCCCTGGATACACCAGGTCCAGCACGGGTACATCGTCGACATCGGCTTGCCCTACTTTTGGCAATAATGTCCGTGTGCGTACTGAGCATACCACGCTGGTCCTTTAATACACACTGTTGGCGGAATGCTTGGCTGCCTGCCTGGGCGCTAGGACCGCACAGTCGCCTGCTAGGATGCTGCTTCCTTTTTGCCTGTGGATTGCCTATACTTACGAGAAGGAGGTTCGCGGCGCAGGAATCGGGCGGCTGCTGCGTTGGAAAATCGCTCGCCTCTCGGCTTGGCTATGTCAGTGTGCCGTGGCAAACGCCGGTATGGCAAGCTGCACCATCAGTTTTTACCGGCGTCTGGAAGCAGAAGACAGGCAGACAGAAAATCCGCTCCAACGTGGGTAGAGGTGCTCTTGGATCGGTTCTTGAATGAGAAAGTAAACCGCAATGTCTGTATGGCTCCAACTGATCCAGGAGATCGAAGACTTTCCGCGTGAGATCCGCGAGCTGCGCGTCTCGCCGCAGGTGAGTCCAGAGGAGATCCGAGCGGATGATATCTCGCGTAACTGTTACGTGCACGGCGGTGCAGTATTACGTAGGAAAGGCAGAAGTTAGTGAATCCTAAAGCGTACCGGTTGCCACATACGGTGATGCCTCGCCATTATGCCATTGAGATTGACGCCAGGGTTGGCGTCGAAGAATTGCACGGGCGTGTTGCCATACAGTTGGACATAACCGTGCCATGCACCTCTATCGAGCTGCACGCGCGAGATCTGCAAGTAACCGAGGCAACACTTGCCTGGGAGGGACGGACGCTTGTGGGCGCGGTGACGCTGGACCCGGATCGCGAGTTGGCGATCATTCAGATGCCTGAGGCACTCTCCCCTGGGGCCGCAACCTTACACTTGAGGTATCTTGGTCGAGTGAGCAATGGACTCGACGGAATGTATCTCGCCATCAATGGAGCAGAGCGGATGATCTGCACCCAGTGCGAGACGGTGGGCGCACGCGCCATTCTGCCCTGCTTCGACGAACCCGACTTCAAGGCCCGCTTTGCCTGGCAGGTAACCACGTCGGTGGATGCGGTCGTGCTTACCAATGGCGCTCTGGCCTCGGTGTCGGAGGGCGCAGACGGCATCTCGAAGACCTGGACGTTTGTGCCGACCCCGCCAATGTCGAGCTACCTGCTTGCAGTCGCTATCGGCAATCTGGCCAGCACGCCGGTAGAGTTGGTGAATGGCGTGCCGCTGTGCATCTGGACATCGGCAGGCAGGGAAGGGGCAGGCCAGTTCGCCCTTCACTATACGGCGCGTCTCCTGCCATGGTACGAGGACTACTTTGCCGTGCCGTATCACTTCGGCAAACTTGATCAGCTGGCTGTGCCGGCCTTCACCGCCGGTGCCATGGAGAATGCCGGCTTGATCATGTCGCAGGATGTTCTTCTCTTGCTGGATCCCCAGACGGCATCGTGGCGGCAGGAAAAGCTCGTTGCGATGGTGATTGCGCACGAATTTGCCCATATGTGGTTCGGAGATCTGGTGACCATGCGCTGGTGGGACGACATCTGGCTGAATGAGGCCTTTGCCGAATGGATGGCATTTCGTGTGGTCGACGCGCTGTCGCCGGATTATCAGATCTGGGACGACTTCAGGGTAATCGCCGGTCGAGTTCTCGAGACGGATGCACTGGCCAACACGCACTCTATCTATAAGCCAGCCGAAACGCCACAGGCCATACAGGAGAATTTCGATGAGATAACCTACACCAAGGGATGTGCGGTGCTGCGTATGGTGGAGCGCTTCCTGGGCCAGGACGTCTTCCGAGATGGGATCCGCACCTATATGCGTGAATTTGCGGAAAGCAACGCGACAGGTAGCGAACTCTGGCGACACCTGCAGAGCGCTTCGAAAGAGCCGGTAACGCAGATTATGGAAAGCTGGATCCTGCAGCCCGGCCATCCAGTGGTGCAGGTGGGGCTCGCTACAGTTGGAGATACGACTACTCTGCACCTGAGCCAGCGGCGCTTCTTCTCGCGCGCCGGAGCTGACGTGGGGAATGAGCAGATGTGGTATGTGCCGCTGGTAATCCGGTACAGAGACGACGCTGGAATGCATGAGATGCGTCATCTACTCTCAGGGAGCAGTGCGTCCTTGCCGCTCGATATCACCGGTAAGCTGGTATGGTGTTACGCGAACGCCGGCGAGATCGGATTCTACCGGCAACAGATGGAGCAGAGACTCGTCGTTGAACTACTCGCCCACCGGGACGAACTGGAGCCCGCGGAGCAACTGGGACTGCTCCGAGACCAATGGGCGCTCGTGGCCAGTGGGACCCAGTCCATCGGCGCTTTTCTAGATGTCCTCGCTGTCATGGCAGCTAGCGATGACTATCGGATCGTGCGGCAGGTCGCCATCACACTGGGGATGCTCGAAAACTTCCTGCAGGACGCCGGCAGCGGGCAGGCGCTGGACGATTTCCGCGCCTGGGTCTCACGCATCTTTGGCCCGAAGTTGGCCCGGTTGGGTTACGAGCCTCAACCCGGAGAGACCGAGGGCCAGGCAGAGACAAGATGCCTCGTACTCGACGCGATGACCCGCTATGCCCACGATGCGTCCACGATCGAGCACGCACGCGCCTGGGCGGCGCGAGAGGCCGAGGATCCTCGCGCGGTGGACGCCAACCTGGCGCCGATATTCGTCCGTGCGGCGGCAGAGTTCGGCGACGACGCGCTCCAGCAGCGCTATCTTGCTATCTACCAACAGCGAAAGGCGGCCGATGCTTCGCCGCAGGAGATTGACCGCTATGTCAACAGTTTCTCGCGATTCGAGCAGCCTGAGATGGTGCAGCGTACCTTTCAGTGGATTGGTGAGGGTATCTTCCCGTTCCAGAGCATCGTAAGCATTATGGGATCGATGGTATTGCAGCCCCCTACCCAGATGGCGGCATGGGGCTGGGTCAAATCGCACTGGGAATACCTGGAGCAAGTTGCCGGTCCGCTCATTCCCCGCTTGGTTCAGGCCATGGGAGAGCTACCGGCGAAACTTCGTCCGGATATTGAAGCTTTCTTCAACGAACACCTGCATGGCGAGTTGCAGTCCAGCTTGGCGCAGGCGCTAGAGCAGATCGAGCAGACAGCTGAACTGAAGGCCAGGACTCGCGATGATCTGCTCGCCTGGTTCATGGAACACCGCTCACAATGAGCGTGTTCCTTCTGCGCTAACTGCGGAAGAGGCTACGAACGCCAAGCATGCACGTATGAGGACAAATCTGCTGCAGTTTTCCCCTACTCTGCTGTCGAGTGTGTATGCTATGGTGCTAACGGATGGTGCTCCCATCAGAGCTGGAAACGAGGAGGACCCGAACGAAGAGAGTAGCAAGTAGTGTGTCCGCAGAGAAGCAGCGCAAGCAGCGCAATTTGTGTCCACCGTGCTGACTGATCGGGTCCGCTTCGCGCGTGTGGGCGCCCTTCAGGCGCGCTGACCGTAGGCGAGATAGTATGGAGAGGTGAAGCGGTAGGCGGCGATCTCTCGATGGGCTCCTCGCATGACGCTGTCGAATGTCTGGGCATCGGTCATGCCGCGGGCGACAAGGATGGGTCGGAACGTCTGGAACAAGGCATCATATTGCGTTTCGGCCATGGTTCCCAGGCGCCCGCCGTAGGGGCCGATGGGGATGGGCAGCTCCTGATAGACTACCTGCCGTAGTCCTGCCCGGCTCAATAGGTCCCCAATGCGACTGCCTATAGTGATGTCCAGGCCACGCATCTGCGTCGCTGCGCGCATCCAGGCGTGCAGCTGGGCCAGCGCTGGCGTGTTGCTGGGAACCGGCGCGGCTTCAACGAGCTCAACCCATCCGCCAGGTCGCGTAACCCGCACCAACTCCTGTGTCACACTAGGCCAAGCCTGCCCTGGAATGGCCCCCATGAGCAGGCGCTGATGAATTAAATCGAAGCTGGCGTCCGGGAACGCCAGTCCCTTGAGCACGTCGCCCTCGACAAAGACGCAGTTCTCGGGCTGGGTCCCCAGAACTGCGCTCTGGCGCACCACGGGCGCCTCGATATCAAGGCTGATAACGTTCGCCCCTGGAAACTGCTGAGCCATCTGAATAGCCCAGCGACCGGTGCCGCTGCCGACATCGAGAATATCGCGCGGCTGCCTGACCGGCGCGAGAAAGTTGGCGCGCAGAAAGTGGCGCAGCATGTAGTGCTGTAAATCTAGACGGTTAATTTCGCCGAGATCTTTGGGCAAGATGTAGGGCGCGTCGGCGACATAGCGGCGCCCGCCCAAGAAAACGCGCCGGCCCGTGCCCTCTGACGGTGTGGAAGGTGGAGTGCCGGTTTTGCGTCGCTGCCAGAACCACCGCATAAACCAAGCTCCTTGCAGCTACCATGACAATGTGTTGTAGGCATGCAGTCGCCTTTCACGATACCATGCATGTCAAGGGACCGCGGGCTGTGTGCCCAAGGCCGGGTCTGCTGCCTCACTGCACGCAATCACGCAATGCCGGCCTTTCTCGGATGGCAGACGTGGTAATGACCTCGATTGGCGCCAAAGAACCGCTCCGTTGCGGCGGCGGTGAAGCTGCGGCCAAAGTGGATTACTTCTCTGCCCCGCCGGATAGATCGCTACCTTTGGATTGAAGGGTGGAAGAGGAGCTGATCCGTTCACCGAAGAAGGCTAGCACACGCTGCCAGGAATCTGCTGCCGCGCCGGCATCATGGCGCGGCCTCTGGTCGTTGAAAAACGAGTGGTGTGCACCGGGATAGATCTTGATATCGTGCGGAATGTCGTACTTCTCCAGTGCGTTCTCAAGCTTTCGGCCCTGGTTGGCTGTGAAATCTCGTTCCGGGTATGAGCCGACGACCGGGCAGGATCGCCTGACCGCCTCCAGCGGTCTGGGGTTGCTGCCATAGAAAGGCGCGATGGCTTTCAGCCGCGGATCAGTGCAGGCCCAGGCAATAGCGAAGCCACCACCCATGCAGAAGCCAATCGCGCCTAAGCGGTCATTGTCGACGTTTGGCTGCTTGCCAAGATAGGCCAGCGCAGATTTTAGCTCATCGAGGCTGCTGTTCTTCAGCGGCGTGAGCAGCATCGCGGACATCACTCTAGCCATGCAGAGCGCACGATTGCGTGCGGCAAAGAAATCGACGGCCAGCGCGGCGTAACCTTCCTGGGCGAAGCGGCGCGCAATCGCCTTGATGGTCTCGTTCAGGCCATAGATCTCGTGGATCACTACCACCCCTGGGTAAGGTCCAGGTCCGTCAGGCGTGGCGAAGTATCCACTGCGCGTCGCGTTGCCAAAAGGAAAACTGATGGTCTCGTCGTGAATTGGCGTGGGAGCTGTACTCATTGCTCAGTCTCCTTGGGGCGCGGCCTGTGGCTCATTTTTCCAGGACGAAGAGGCCTGGTCGATGGCAACAAGCTCTGCCTTATCGAACTAAAAAGTCAGAGCACCGACATTCTCGGTGACACCAGGAGGACGACGCAGGCTCTCGGCCAGCATGCTTATAACCTTACAACCTTATAACCTGTAAAAACTGCACCGCCGGCCTATGGCTCAGCGACCGACAATGCGCCATCCGGATATGGCAGGGGTAGCCCCACTGGGTATCAGCCAGCTGGACAGAGTATACCGTACGGTACCCGCTACTTGGATAACCAGTGTGCCGAAAGTCTGGCACGCGCTGGCTCTGCGCTCGCCCATGCCTTGCTCGCCTGGGGCATCGTACGCCTGGTCCGCGTCATGGGCAACCGCCAAACACCTGGGCGCCGAACTCAATAGGGTCCTAGGCGTATACTAGAGGAAGAGTAGGCGGA
>JBKQTH010000379.1:0-10894 GCA_052143275.1 Ktedonobacterales bacterium
GGCCCACCGAGCCGCGCCGGCATGCCGCTTGCAGGCGGTCGCCTGTCGATCCGTCAAGGCGAGTTCAGTTTTATACGCGCGCCGGACCACCATCCCTGAGAATGCCTCGCCTTTCTCTGCGATCGGCCCAGGATACCTGCCGGAGGTGATTCCCTCACCAGTAGGTTGCTAGAACAAGTGTGCCATATGCTAACTTCTCCTGTCAAGGAGAGAGAGACTTGTCTACACATGCGTACGGATGTCCCTATGTTGCGGAATTAGTTTCTACTCTACTGAATTCACAGCACCTCTCCTCATGGGAAGAGAGCACGGTGCCGCTAGTGCCGGTAATGGAGTATTTTCCCGAAAATCTCGTTATATGCGGGAATTAATGCTACATGTGGGCATTAATAGGATTATGTGCGCAGTGACCCTTTTGCGGCACTACCGGCACTGCTTACAGGACAGAGGTGTTCACCTTGACACCACTCAACAAAGGTGCGAAGCTTTTGGCCGTACCACAATTGCGTCTTGAATCTGACATCCAATACGGAGTAGCGGTACTCGTCCAATGCGGCCTGGCGACCCATTCTTGGTAGCCTTTCTGCTCTGAAGACACCTTCGCTCTCAACGAGCTTTGGTTCAGAGCTTGCCTGCAACCAGTCCGCGTTATTTCTAGCATCGTGCGGGGCTGTAGCTCAGAGGATAGAGCATCGGTTTCCTAAACCGTGTGTCGCCGGTTCGAATCCGGCCAGCCCCACCTGAAATTATGCGGCTTGAGGCACATTGCCGATTGCCCATTTTTGACACCAATTTGGCGGAAAACCTCGCTCGCCACTCAGGAATGGTTCCACTGCGGCGGTTGTTTCCTGTTGCATGTCGGGCAGCACGTGACTATACAGGTCAAGCGTCATGGCGACCGTCGCATGCCCTACCATTTCACTGACCACTTTGGGATGCACACGCTGGAGTAGCAAGAGTGTCGCAGCGGTGCTCTCTCCTCGGATGAACGACGGGGCGCCGTCGGCCAGCGACGGGGTCCTCGGGCCCTGAATGGATGGATAGGTCTCACAGGCGATAGGCTGTCTGAGGGGGGAGTATTCTTCTCGAACCGGCGCTCCGCTACCAGAGTCAGCGCTCCGTGAACGAACCGCAGTCACACCAACCAGGTTTGTGGCGGACGTCACATGACGGCAAGGGAGCGGATGGTGTAGACTGAGGCCACAACACCAACGTAACGGTCCCTGTACAGTTCCTGCCGGGCGCTTCACCGAGACAGGAAGAAAGGGGTGGTGTCCTATGGCCATGCCACTACTCGAGCGCGACGCCTTCTTGCACACCCTGGAGGACCTGCTCTGCCAGGTCCAAGAAGGATCGGGTCGGATCGCCCTGGTCAGCGGCGAGGCCGGCATCGGTAAAACCTCTCTGGTTGAGGGCTTTCTGCAGCAGCAGCCGGGCACCACTCGGGTCCTGTGGGGCACCTGTGAGGCGCTGTTCACCCCTCGCCCGCTGGGACCCCTCTATGACTTCGCCTCCCAGACCGATAGCAGCCCGCTGCGCACCCTGCTGCAGCATGAGGCGACCCCCGCCACCCTCTTTGCTGCCGTGCAGGAGGAGCTGCAGGGATCGGTACCCACGCTGGTGGTCCTGGAGGACATCCACTGGGCGGATGAGGCGACCCTCGATCTGGTCAAGTTCCTCGCCCGACGGATCCACCGCACCCGCGTGCTCTTGATCCTGACCTACCGTGATGATGAGCTGAGCAAGGACCACGCGTTGCGCCTGGTGCTGGGGGATCTGCCGGCGCGCGTCGTGACCCGGCTGCACCTGCCGCCGCTCTCCGAGGCGGCGGTGGCGGCGCTGGTCCAGCCGACGGGTCGCTCGGCGGGAGAGTTGTATGCGGTGACCGGCGGGAACCCATTTTTCCTCATCGAGACCCTGGCCAGCGACGCGCCAGGGGTACCAGGCAGTGTGGCGGATGCGGTGCTGGCTCAGGTGGTGCGCCGCTCTCCAGAGGCCCGGCGCCTCCTGGAGCTGGTGGCGGTGGTGCCGAGCCGCACCGAAGGGTGGGTGGTGGAGGCGGCGCAGGTAGAGGAGAGCACGGGGCGCACCCAAGAGGCGGGCGACGTGGCGCTGGAGGAGTGCCTGGTGTCGGGTCTGCTGCGCCTGGAGGAGGGAGGGGTCCGGTATCGGCATGAGCTGGCGCGCCAGGCGGTGGAGGATGCGCTCTCGCCAGCGCGGCGGCGGGCCTTGCATGCCCAGGTGCTGCACCTGCTGCTGGAGCGGGGCGGCGCCGAGCACGGACGCACCCAGGTGTCGCTGGCGCGGTTGGTCCATCATGCCGCCGAGGCGGAGGAGGCGGAGTGGGTGCTGCGTCTGGCACCAGAGGCGGCCCGGCAAGCCTCCGCTCAGGGCGCTCACCGGGCGGCGGCGGCACACTATCGTAGCGCCCTGGGCTATGCCGATTCGTTGCCGGCCCAGCAGCGTGCGCAGTTACTCGATGAGCTGGCCGACGAATGCTCGCTCTCCGGCCGGCTGGAAGAAGAGCTCGAGACGCGGACTGCCGCCCTTGCCATCTGGCGCGACCTGAAGCAGCCGGAGGAGGTCGGTCGCGACCTGTGCCGGTTGTCGCACGCGTATTCGTTTCTGGGTCGTAGTGCTGAGGCGGAGCGCAGCGCGCTGGAGGCGGTGGAGCTCCTTGAGCCCCTACCCCCCAGCCGGGAGCTTGCCAGGGCCTATGCGAACCTGGCCGGACGGCGCATGGTGCAGAGTGACTCCGAGGGTACCCAGCTCTACGGCACACGCGCCATAGAGTTGGCCGAACTGCTGCAGGATGAGGAGACTATCTGCTCCGCACTCAACAGCATTGGTTCAGTCGAGCTGGATCTGGGCAACGAGGAAGGATACCGGAAGCTGGAGCGTAGCCTGCAGCTGGCGCTCACGCACGGCTTCGAGAGGGATGCGGCGCTTGCCTACAACAATCTGGCCGCTGTGGCGGTCAATGCCCGTGCCTACGACCGGGCGGCGAAGTACCTGGGAGCGGGCCTGCTCTACTGCGTCGACCATGACCTGGAGGCCTGGGAGTACTCGATGCGGGCCGTCCGGGCGCAGGCACGCCTCGACCAGGGTGACTGGTCAGGCGCGGCGGAGGAGGTCACCGCCATTCTGAGCGTACCGGACATGCCCGGCTGCACGCGCACCCCTTCCGTACTGATTCTGGGCCAGCTGCGGGCACGGCGCGGCGACCCGGGCGCTGCAGCCGCCCTCGATGAGGCGCAGGACTTGGCGCTAGCCAGCGGCGAGATGCAGCACATCTCGCCAGTAGCCGCGGCACGGGCAGAGTGGCGCTGGCTGCTCGGTGACATTGCGAGCTCAGCGGCCGAGGCTGAAGAGGGTTTTCCACTGGCATTGCGGGCAAACTACCCTTGGTGCTGGGGTCAGGTGGCGATCTGGCTCTGGCGTAGCGGACGTCTTCATGACGTGCCGGAGCGGACTCCGGAACCGTTCGCGCTGCAGATGTCGGGTGATTGGCGTGGGGCGGCGGCAGCCTGGAAGCAGCTCGGCTGCCCCTACGAACAGGCGCTAGCGCTCATGGACGGAGATGAAGCGGCCCAGCGACAGGCGCTGGACATCTTCGAGCGGCTGGGTGCCAGACCAGCCGCCGCACGAGTTCGGCGGCGACTGCACCAAGCCGGTGTGCGCCGTCTGCCTCGCGGCCCACGGCCCGCCACTCTGGCCAATCCCCGCCGCCTCACCAATCGCCAGCTCGAGATTCTGCGTCTTTTGGCCGAAGGACTCCACAATGCGGAGATCGCCGACCGGCTCTCCACCACCCCGAAGACCGTCGAGCAGCATGTCTCAGCGGTCCTGGCCAAACTCGGGGCCCGCTCGCGGGCCGAGGCGGTCCGGCTGGCGTATGAGCGGTAGCTTCGGCCAAGCCGGTTATAGCGAGTTCTAGGATAGTCTGTGAGTCCTGCAGGTTATCCCGCCTGGTCAGTCCTTTAATCTGCCGGTGCTCAGCCGTGGTAATGTCAAACGCACCATTGCTGAGCGTATCAGTGAGCACTGCATATTGACGGCCTGGCTTCGCACCACGGTCATGCCACTCGTCGGTAATGGTGTCGCGCGTGCGAATCGTCTCCAGGCGCCGGTTAATCCATGCATCAGTATAACCGAGCTGCCGGTAGCGTGCTCGCAAGCGCTTCTCAGCCGGTGTCAGCTCTGCCTCTTCCTGTATGCGTTCGGTGCCGACTCTGGCTAGCCAGCGCTTGAATGGTTCGGCCTTGGGCGACGGGATGGATTGAATGATGCGTAGCAGCGTCTCGGTGTTTGCTGCATCGGTCTTATAGTGCTTACCATCGGAGGAAGGCATTCGCAGTTGTAACCATTCTGATGACAACTGGGTGAAACCCTCATCATGCATACGCCGCTTGAGATTACTCCAGTACTGGCGCGGCTTGGGGCTGTCAGTCAATACCTCAACCACATCTACGACTGAGAACCACCACTCGCCCTTGTTCCACACCTTGCGAATGCGATCCTGAAACACCGCAAGCTCGTCAGCCATGTGTCTCCCTCCCTGTATGATCTGAACATTTGCCCTAGATCTTCACTGTGGGTATTCTACCCTATATCTAGTACTGCCGGATACTGGCCGGTAGTAGCCAGCGATGCGAAACCAAGGCGGTTCTGGATGTGGCAGAAGAACTTGAAAGAGGGCCGGACTGCTTCAGCGCGAGCTGAGTCGAAATGGGCGCGCCGGAAGTGACCTCTCAAAGTTGCATCAGCTCCGAGATTGATTGCGAATTTCCGAAAATAAAAATCACTTCATTGGGCAATTAGCCCTCATATCTACGGCATTCACATTTCGAGGAAGAGCCGGAGAGATGGCCCACGAGTGCGGGAACCAAGCGGATCTGCGGCGGATAGAGTGGGCTGGTGAGGGTAGCTGCAACTCACATTGATACGGCTTCGTGGCGACCCACATATACCAGCTTGTGTTATACAAGACTGACTCGGCAGGAGTTCAGGAGTTGGGGGCCGCCCGCACCAGCCGGAAGCCGCCGAAGCCAGCGCCCAAGTCAGGGCTGGACGATGTGCGGTACGCCCCGCGCAAGTCGATGCTGTTGCCGGCATACCCATTGCCGCCACGCGTCACGCGATCCTGAGGAGAAGCCGCGTTCACTCGCTCGTCTGACACCCTGTAGGGGTAGGGCAAGAGCAGGCTAGTCGTCCACTCACAGACATTACCTGCCACGTCCAGAACTCCATACTGGCTCGCACCACTCGGATAGCTACCGACCGGGGTCGTGGCAAAGATCCCGCTCTCAGAGCAGTTGCAGCGCGTCCTATCGAAGGTGTCTCCCCAAGGATAAACGCGCCCGTCGATGCCGCGTGCCGATTTCTCCCACTCGGCTTCGGTAGGGAGTCTCCAGATCTCTCCCGTTCGTCCGGCAAGCCAGTCTGCGTAGGCTGCGGCGGCGTACCAGGTCACATGACACACCGGATGATCGAGTCTGGGCAGTTGCTTCTGCCACTCCAGCGGCTCGGGATACCCAACGCGCACGAAACAGGCATACTCGGCGACTGTGACCGGACAACGGGCGATCTCGAAGGCTGGCAGGTTCACGCGGTGCTGTGGCTGCTCGCCTTTGATGAGTGCGAACCACGCCGCTTTCATCTCAGGACGAATCTCTTTTGGGACCCGCTCTCGCTTAGGGTCAGTGCCCATCAAGAATGGTCCGCCAGGCACGGCAACGAGCGGCGGCAAGATGTAGGTATCACCCTGGTTGGTGCGCGCTTGAAAACCTAAGTCGGCCAGTCGTTTGGGGAAGAGATCGGGAGAAAGCGGGGACACCTGTGGCTGGGGAGTGGATGCCTGCGGAGTGACAGCCGTACCTCTAGCTCCGGGTGGCAGCCCCACTGCTCGGATAACGAGATCACGGGCCAAGCCATAGTCTCGCGTCGCATCGAAGATATTGAAGACACCCCATAGCGCCGGAATTTCGCGGTGCTCTAGCAGTCCCGCTTGGACGAAGATGAGATCACGCACCTGTCCCTGATTCTTCAACCGATTGGCTGCGTCGACCTCTTGACGCACCCACGGCGACGCTAGTGCTTCTCTTGTGAGGACTAGCACGAACCATTCACAATCAGCCAGTGCGTCACTAATGTGCTGCTGAAAGTTGCCTGCACCCAAGTCAGTCTTATCCATCCAGGCATCGGCGCCCGCTTGGCGCAAGTCTCCCACCAAGCGCTCAGTGAAGGCATCATCTTTGTGGCTGTGGCTGACGAAGACTTTGGGCACGGCCATATCCCATCTCCTGTGTAACAGCTGCGGATTGGCGTCTGGTCGGCATTATAGCACGGTAGCCTACCATCCTACACCTTCCCATCTCTGCCGAATATACTGGCTGTAGCACAATCAGCCGGTGTAATGAAAACGAGGAGGATAAGTATGAGCGACGAATCCAGGCAAAGCGAGCAGCAGAACGAGACCACTACGGCTACCGAACAAGCAGCGATAGTGAGTGCGTGCCCACATCCAGAGGCGGTAGGCAAGCGGTGGGGCGATCCAATCAGCCAGGAACGGCAGGCGAAGTTGCAGGCGTATCTCGACCGGTGGCAGGCTGAGGCCGACCATGGTTTGCGAGCGGGGCCGTTCACCTACGTAAGGCTTACCGGGGCAGATGTGTCCTAGCTAAGAGAGCATACGGGCCACTTTTCGGATGGTGGCGTGCCACATCTGCACCTAGAGCAAGCCGACCTCGAGGAGGCGCATCTGGAGACCCTCTATGTCAATCCCTGCGTGTAAGGGAGTATTCAAGCGGGGCGCAGCGGTACAGTGGGGCGTCGAGCGTGGCCAGACTCACCCACATGATGATGGTTCACTCGCTACGTTGGTGATCGGCGCTAGGGTTGTCATTTCTTTACCTATGTGAACAGGCCGAACGAGTGGGTTACACATTTACGCTGTTCGCTTCTTCTGAGCGCACTCTCTCCACTCAGCCCTTAACCACCAACTATTTGTGAGCCGCAAAAAAGGTCAAGGTCACTTGGGCCATTCCTCCGTGAGTAGCGTCTGCTATACTGGGAGGGATGTCGATTGCTTACTGCGCATCACTTCAAGCGTCGCTGATGTTGTGCCGATCAGTTCGATTGACCATCAGAACCCGCCCTGGAGGGACAGAATCATGCTGAAAGAACTGCAAGAGGACGCCGCTGCCCCCTGGAAACAACGCTATCGACTTCCGATGACCTTTGCGGTACAGATTGCTGAATCAATGCCGGAGCGGGGATTGGCTGTCAGCAACGCATCCGGCGTGTTTCAACTTTATGCCTGGGAGGTGCCTACTGGCGAGCTAACCCAACTGACCACCCGGCCGGAAGGCGTGGTTTTTAGTTCCCTCTCACCTGACGGGACATACGTCTACTATGTACTGGATCAGAAGGGGAACGAGACTGGCCACTTTGTACGGATGCCCTATAGTGGAGGGGCAGCTGAGGACATCACCCCGGAGCTCCCGCTTTACTCCGGATTTTGGTGTTCGTTCAGTCGCGCAGGAAATCGACTGAGCTTTACTGCTGCCACGGATGAGGGTTTCGACGTATACAGTGTCGATGTGAACGCAGATGAGCGACTGAGTGCTCCGAGGAAACTGCGTCGGTATTCTGGCCGGACCTATCCGCCACTGCTTTCCTACAACGGCGAGATTGCCGTCATTACCACAACCGGGGGGATCAACGCCTCGAACTACCGGCTTGTGGTGATTGATACAACCAATGGCCAGGAAATCGCGCAGCTTTCCGACGGAGAGGAGAGTAGTCTCGAGGCGGCGATGTTCGCGCCACTGGCGGGGGATATGCGGGTGCTGGCAACGACCAATCGCAGCGGGTACACACGGCCGTTGCTGTGGAATCCCCGCAGTAACGAGCGCCGTGACCTGGTGGTTGGCGACCTACAGGGAGACGTACTCCCGCGAGACTGGTCACCCGATGGGTCGCGTATATTGTTGTGCCAATTCGTTGAAGCAGTGCAACACCTCTACCTTTACGATCTGAGCAGGCAGGCACTCAAACCGTTAGCTCATCCCGCCGGGACATTCGGGAGCGTCTTCGAGAGGATATTCTTTGGACCAGACGGTGACATCATTGCCCAGTGGGAGAATGCCACCACACCACCGCAACTGATAGCGCTCGACGGTGAGACAGGTAGGCTGAAGCGCGCAGTTTCAGCTGGGCCAAGCGACATACCTCCGGGCCATTCGATGAATTCGATTACGTTCACGTCGTCTGACGGCCAAGCGATCCAGGGATGGTTAGGGCTACCTGACGGCGAGGGCCCTTTTCCTACTATCCTGGAGACGCACGGTGGGCCGACTGGGGTCGCGACTGAGTGGTTTGATCCCGGATGCCAGGCCTGGCTCGATCATGGCTTCGCGTACCTGACGATCAACTATCGAGGCTCAACCAGCTTCGGCCGGGACTTTGAGAAGAAGATTAATGGCGATCTCGGCCACTGGGAACTGGAAGACATGGTTGCTGGACGGAGTTGGTTGGTTGAGCAGGACGTCGCCAAACCTAACCAGGTGTTTGTCACCGGCTGGTCGTATGGCGGCTATCTCACCTTATTCGCTTTGGGCAGACGGCCCGAGCTGTGGGCTGGCGGCATGGCGGGAGTTGCCATAGGCGACATGGCGATTACCTACGAGGACGCATCAGAGGCGCTTCGGGCATACGATAGGGGACTGATGGGAGGCACGCCGCAGGAGAAGCCGGAAGCCTATGCCGCTAGTTCGCCGATAACCTATGCTGCAGACGTCACAGCGCCGGTGCTCATTATCCAGGGACACAACGACACCCGCTGCCCTCCCCGCAGCATTGAGGTGTATGAGTCGAAGATGCGCGAACTCGGCAAACCGATCGAGGTGTACTGGTTCGATGCCGGACATCTCACACTGCAGGTGGAGCAAGCGATCGATCATCAGGAGCGCATGATGCGGTTCGCTCTCCGTGTGTTAGGTACTTAATCATCTCCTGCGGCTTTCCTGCCAAGTTGATAATAGGGTGAAGGTGGGAAAGAGCGGGTTCGAGGGGAGGGGGAGCGCATGCTACGCGCCCGCTCCTGTCGCATTGTCACAGGTATGAAGAATTGGCAAGCGTGGCGGCGATCACCAAGATCAGGGCACGCTAGCACCATATGGCTGGTTGTGCGGGCCTGGCTGCGTCGGTGCCGGCGCGCTCACGCCGCGTGGGCGCGTTGGGCCGTGAGGAAAGTGTCGGCCGTGTAGCGCTCCCGCTTGAGCCACATCGCGTGGATGATGCGCACCCAGCCGTTGGCCAGGGCGCGCACGGCCATGCTGTGCGTCTTGCCCTCGGCTCGCTTGGCGCGGTAGTAGGCCGCCGCCCATGGTTCTTGAAACGTCGATTGCCAGGCAAACTGGTAGAGGGTGTTTCGGAACGGCTTGATGCAGGCATACCGCCGATGCGCGCGTGAATAGTTCCCGCACTCGTAGGCCACCGGCGAGGTACCCGCCAAGGCTTGCACACTGGCCGCACTCGCATAGCGCCCCCGGTCGTCGCCCCACCCTGCCAGCAGCCGAGGCGCAATCCGCTTACCAGCCCGTGGGAGACTCAGAAAGATCTGGCTGTCAGGATGGCTCAGAAAAAGACGGGTAATCTCCGTATCGTACTGCTTGATCTGGTCAAGCAGTGGAGCTAGCTGGCTTGCCAGTGCCAGCACGAGACGCGACTTGGTTCGTGTAGTGATGGCGCGCGGCGTGAAACTGAGGCTCATGGAGCCGCTCACACAACGCCTGAGCTGTGCGGACAGGAGCGGGAACTCGATGCCTCGCGCACGGTCACGAATCGCTACTATCCGCACCAGCCGCTCGCGACCATGCTGGAAGCCGAACAGCATCAGCGGACCGCACAGAACCCTGCAGCCGAGTCAGCAGACATCCGTGTCGAACCTGCCGGAGAGCAGGGAGCGGAACCCAATACCAGTTGGCTTGAGGTCCAGCAGTTACGAGCGGAGAATCTGAGCGATGAGGGCCCAGATCCCTTGGACGAGCCCCTCATGCAGCGCTATCTGTCGGCACACGCCTTGGCTGCCAGACACGCGTGCTGGAAACTGCAGCAGGCACGGCACAGCTCCTGCGGGAGTTGTATGCCTTAATGGATCTGCTGGGATCCAGTCCGGAGCGAGAAGGAGCGAGCGCAGAACGAGATACACAGCACCAGCTCGAGCGACTCCAACCCTTGATTGAGGCTGATGCCCACCTGGTACGCTTTATTGGTCTGATATAAGAGACAGAATAACGTGCTCCCCAACACGCATCCAAGGATTGCAGAGAATTGGTTGTAAGCTTGCTTTAGATTCCTCGCCTAAACCGTTCCCCATCACATCTGGCCCCAACCCTGACCCCAGCGCCGATGAACTCACACGAACGCTGACGAACCCACCAGCATACCAAATCCTGAGAAGTAGAGCACTGGCAGACGGCAGCGAACCTCCGCGAACCTACCAATAAGAGTTCCTAAACCGTGTGTCGCAGGTTCGAATCCTGTCAGCCCCACCCAAATTTTCCCAGGTTTGTGCGCTAAGGATAAGCGCCAAAGCTCCCTAGTACGCCAATTGATACAGAGGGCAAATGGCGCTGCACTTCGACACAACGAAGCGCCTGTATGGAGCAGTCGGTCTGCAGATGCACTAAGGTACTCGCTCAAGTGATGGGTTATCTTCCGATGACAGCGGTAGGTCACGCCAGGTGGAGCGATCAGGCCGAGCCATCCAGTACTGCCCTTTGTAGAGGACAATGACGGCCTCAACTTCTAGCCCCGGCTCCCACAAGATGACTCGCTCCCCATCTGTCAGAGCGGGGAGTTCACGCGCCCGCTCTGATCCAACTTCAGC
>JBKQTH010000380.1:0-14926 GCA_052143275.1 Ktedonobacterales bacterium
AACCAGCCCACACTGCTCACAGTGATAGGTCCGATCCGAGAGGGTCAGATCCTCGTCTACCCACCCACACCCACTACACCGCTTGCTCGATGGCTCCCGCCGGTCCGCCAGGATCACTCTCGAACCATACCAGCTGGCCTTGTAGAGCAGTTGCCGCTTGAATTCATAGAACCCCACATCCCCAATTGCTTGAGCTAGATGATGGTTCTTGAGCATCCCACTGACGTTCAGGTCTTCGATCACCAGCACGGACTTGGTTTTCGCCAGCCTGGTCGTGACCTGATGCAGGGTATTCCGGCGTTGATTCTTGATCTGCCGATGGAGCCTGGCGAGCGTGCGGATGGCTTTCTTGCGGTTGTGGCTCCCTTTCTTCCTCCGGCTCACCACTCGCTGGAGGCGCTTGAGCTTCTTCAGACAGCGTTTGAGGTGGCGAGGATTGGGAATGACCTCTCCATCGGAGAGGGTGGCCAGGTTCTTGACGCCCAGATCGATCCCCACCACTGGGCCGGTGTTCTCGGGTACGGGGTGCTCCCGCTCCACCTGGACACTCACATACCAGTGTCCGGCCTGCTCACTCACCGTGGCTGAGAGGATCTTCACCCCACCGGTCGGCAGATACCCCCGCTCTTTGAGGCGGAGCCGCCCCAGTCGGGGCAACACGATCGCCTCCGGAGAGACGACAATCCTTCCGGTGAGCCGGAAGCTCCCCAGTCCCGTCTTTTTGGATTTGAACCGGGGATACCCGAGCTTCCCTCTCCACTTCCCCTGTTTCTTGAGCGCACATCGATGGAAGAAGTTTTTGAAGGCCGCATCCAGGTTCCACAGGGCTTCCTGCGGCGCACACTTGGAGACCTGGTACATCCAGGGCACAGCCGTCTTCTTGAGAGCGTTGAGCTCGCGGTGCAGCTCGATGGCGGTGGGGCTCCTCTTGCTCGCGCTATAGCGCTCCTGCTTGACCTGCAGTCCCCAGTTGTAGGCCCAGCGCGCGGCGCCGGCATGCTGGCGGCAGGCCGTCACCTGTCGATCGTTCAGAGCCAGCTCCGTTTTGTAGGCCCGCTGTACCAGCATCCCGCATCTCTCTATGAGTCCCCGGCCGTCCTGCCGAGAGGGAGGCCTTCACTTCTCGATTGCTAGAACAAGTGTACCCTATCCTGTTGCTGCGGTCAAGGAGAACAGACGGATACACATGGGCACAAATGGGGATATTCTCTGCAACTATTCATAACCCCACTAACTACTAGTTATACTTCAGTGACTCGGAACACGGCACAGGCTTGCCCCGACCTAGATCCATCGAATGACTGATCCCAGACCACATCCACTCCACACCACATCCACTGTAGAATCGGCACCGGGAGTTAGGCGTAGCGTTCAGCCCAGTTATCGCCTGCTCCCCATAACTGACGATTCTGACTATCCTGCCAAAATTGCCCATTCATGCGGGGAACTGTGTAGGCGTATGTGCCATCATGGTAAACATATAGGGCACCAGTCAAGTGATACTCGATCACATAGGTCTGTGCCTGCGTCAAGGCTTGGCCTGCAGCACTACTGAATCCTACGGAAGAATTCGGCCATGTTTGTGGCCACGAGCTGATAAGGACATCATCTTGTGGTCGGATATGTACAACAGTAGCACTATTGGAATTATCTTGCTTGATCCTGGCGATGGCATCATCGATAACGTGTTCTGCCTGGGAAATAAATGCCCTGGTTACTTGTTCCATAGAATATTCCTCACCATACGTTCCCCCTTGTCGATGATGCGTTCAAGGTCGCAGTTGCTACACACCATGAGGTCCAACCCACGCGATATTTGCCGGATACAATAATTGTGCCAGGGTCCGGAGCCGTTTTCAGCAGTGAGCACAGCCTTGACAAGGGGCAGTTTTGTATGAACAGGCAGGCGGCCATAGCGTTCGTCCGCTCCACCGGAGACCTCGTGACTCCCTATTGCAGCGTCTTGCGGCATGGCCGTGCCCGCTGGCCTGCGTTGAGATGTGCGAAGCGAAAAGCAACCTTCAGCGGTGATGGCGACGCTGACGAGCCACCGGAGTGACCTGAACAACGGGATGACGAACCGTCCCTCTTTCATGATAGAATCGCTACCGAGGAATGCCTGCGTGACCGATCATCTGGTGGATGGTGTCATCGTCAACTCACTAGCTCGGGTGGGAACGGAGAGAACAGATGGTGAACGCGAGTCCTGAGATGAATGTTATTCCAGGTGCCTGCCCGCACGACTGCCCCGATCGGTGCGCCTGGGTGGTCACGGTCCAGGGTGATCGCGCGGTCAATCTCGTTGGTGACCCGAGCCATCCCTTTACCCGTGGGACGCTCTGCGCCAAGGTCAACCACTATCTGGATCGGGTGTACAGCCCCGATCGCGTGCTCCATCCGCTGCGACGGACCGGCGCCAAGGGCGCTGGCGAGTTCGAGCGTGTGAGCTGGGACGACGCGTTGGACGAGATCACCACCCGTCTGCAGCACATTATGACAGTCGATGGACCGTCCGCCATCTTACCCTACAGCTATGCCGGCACTCAGGGGACGATCCAGAGAGATGGCCTGAGCGGCCGCTTTTTCAGTCGCCTGGGTGCGACGCGGCTGGAGCGTGGGGTATGTGGCGACACCGGCAGCGCTGGGGTCGAAGCCACCATGGGGTCGACTGTGGGGATGCTCCCCGAGGATCTGGCCTTGAGCCGCTTCATCATCCTGTGGGGCACCAATACGATTGTCACCAACCTCCACCTATGGCCCTTCATTCGCCAGGCGCAGGCAGCTGGGGCACAGGTCGTGGTCATCGATCCGCTCAAGACACGCACGGCCGCTGCTGCGGACTGGCATGTTCGACCTATGCCGGGAACCGATGCCGCCCTGGCGCTGGGCATGATGTCCGTTATTGTCGACGAAGACCGCTACGATGCGGCGTATGTCTCAGCGCATACGCTGGGGTTCGACGCGCTCAAGGGACGGCTCGCCGAGTATAGCCCCGAGCGTGCCGCAGCACTGACCGGGCTTGAGGCCGACGAGATCGTCCGTTTGGCTCGTGCGTATGCCACGACCCGTCCGGCCGCGATCCGCATGCTCATCGGCATGGAGCACCACGCGACCGCCGAGATGAGCTTCCGCGCCATCAGTTGCCTGCCGGCTTTGGTTGGGGCCTGGCGCGAGCGAGGAGGCGGACTGCTGCACCACACCATGGCGCTCCACGTGCAGGCCCTGAACGGGCGCGCCCTGCGGATGCCTGAGCTGGAGAATCGCAGCACCCGCACTGTGAACATGGTGCAGCTTGGCCGGGCACTTACCGACCCCTCCCTTGATCCCCCTATCCGTGCGCTCATCGTGTACAATAGCAATCCCGCGACGACAGCCCCCAATCAAAACCTTGTCCTGCAAGGCCTGCGTCGCGAGGATCTGTTCACGGTCGTTCACGAACAGTTCCTGACGGATACCGCGCGCTACGCCGACTACGTGCTTCCCTCGACCACTGAGCTGGAACATTGGGATCTGTTTACCTCCTGGGGCCACACCTACGTGACCTTGAATCGGCCGGCTATCGCTCCTTGTGGCGAGGCGATCCCACCCACCGAGTTCTTCCGCCGCCTGGCGGCGCGCATGGGCCTGCACGAGCCGTACCTGCAAGAATCCGATGAAGACTTGATCAAGACCGCACTGGCGAGTGAGCATCCGTATCTGCACGGCATTGACTTCGAGCGGCTGCTCGATACCGGCTGGGCACCACTCAACATCCCCCAGGGCTGGCTACCGTATGCCGCTGGCCAGTTTCCCACTCCATCTGGGAAGTGCGAGTTCTATTCCGCTACCCTTGCAGCGCGTGGCTTGGACCCCCTTCCCGTCTACCTGCCTGCAGATGAGAGCCCAGCGGGGAACCCGAAGCACGCTCCCCGCTATCCGTTGACGCTGCTGACGCCCAAGTCGGCCCTCCACTTCCTCAATTCGAGCTATGCCAACTCACCCCATCATCTGCGCGCCGAGCGCACACCGTATCTAGACATCCACCCAATGGATGCCGCGCCACGCGGCATTGGCGAGGGCGATCGGGTGCGCGTGACCAATGACCGTGGGACAGTGGAGCTCCCAGCGCGCGTCAATGACCGCGTGCGGCCTGGGGTGGTGGCGATGCCTTCTGGCTGGTGGGCGTCACTGAGTCCTGGAGGCTCCTCGGCCAACGCGCTGACGCCCGACGGACTCAGCATGTGGGGAGGTGGCGGCGACTTTCATGACGCGCTGGTTGCAGTAGAACGGGTGAGCGGATGAGCACAACGGGCGGGTGCCAAAGCATCTGCATGCCTACCCTAGCCTCCAATTGTAAAAGGTCGGTTCCAGGGACACGCCAGTCTGTGATGGCTGTGTGACAGAGAAGCTCTAGCCTTCCTGAGCGGAATCGAGTAGAGTGAGCCGTAGGCGGCGCGAACTGAAGCATTGCGGTCACTGGGTGGAGACTGGCTGACCATCCGGGAAACTGGGCGAGCCCATTGGTGGCTTTGCGTCTAGCGACCGCCATTCAAAGGAGCCAGCGATGACAACTGATCCAGAAGGCGATAGGCCACAAGACCGTGGCGTGGAGTCCTCGCCGAACGACGCGGATCTACTCCGTGCTACTGAACGCCGGCGTCTCCAGGCGCTGGTAGAGGCCGATCTAGACGTCGCCGATCGGCTGCATGCCGGCGACTTCCAACTCATCACTCCCTCGGGAGTGGTCTTATCGAAGGAGCAGTATCTGGGCAAGATCGCCTCCGGTGAGATCGACTACCAGGTGTGGGAGCCCGATACCCCTATAGACGTGCGATTGAATGGCCGGGTGGCGCTCATGCGCTATCGGTCGCGACTCGACATCATCGACGGTGGGAACCATGTAGGGCTCCGGCTCTACTGGCATACCGACTCCTACGAACAGCGTGACGGACGGTGGCAGGTCGTCTGGTCACACGCGACCGAAATCAAGAAAAATGACCCACCTAGTGGTACTTAGTCCTCGTTATACTGAAGGAGGTATTTCGCATGGGTTGTCTGCTTGCGCTCCTCGCCCGCATTGGGCTGCTGGTTGTGTGGCTACAAACGCCGCTCGTAAAAAATGGCTTCCATAATGGCTGGATTCTGCCGCTACTTGGTATCATCTTCTTGCCGATTACCACGCTATCGTATGTAGTGGTCTACGCGCTTGGCAACGGCAATGTATCTGGAGCGGCCTGGCTCTGGGTCGTCCTGGGAGTGCTCTTCGATCTCGGCATCCATGGTTCCGGCGTTTCCAGCAACCGGGCACGCGTCAGTCACTACCGTACGCAAAGCAGCAAGCAATAGAGGTATGACGCCTGTTCACGCACAGCCCAGCGCCACTTCGAGGCCGAGGATGCCACTCATCTGGCCCGCTCCGGGGCCTGTAGGCTGCGATGGGAGGGCTCGCGCGAGGCGCCGCCGGGTGACGGTGCCGGCTAGGGGGGCGTGGATCGGTGGGGAGGGGAGGGTCTATGTTCACCAAATCGCAGCGCTTCTATGACGCGATCTATGCCTGGAAGGACTACGCCGAGGAGGCGCGCCGGCTGAAGCAATTCATCGCTACGCATCGCCGCTCGGCGGGCCGTGCGTTGCTCGACGTGGCGTGCGGCACAGGAGGCCACGTGCCCTACCTGCGCGACACCTTCGACTACGAGGGGCTGGACCTGGATCCCGAGATGCTAGCGCTGGCCCGTCACCGTTTCCCCGATATTCCGTTCCACCAAGGGGACATGGTCGACTTCGAACTGGGGCACACCTTCGACGTGGTCACTTGCCTGTTCAGCTCGATCGCCTACACCAAGACAGCGCCGCGGCTGCGCCAGGCAATCGCCACCATGACGCAGCATCTCCGGCCGGGCGGCGTCCTGGTGATCTCTCCCTTCTTCCCTCCAAATGCCTGGATCCCGGGAGAGCCGTACGCCATCTTCGTCGACCAGCCCGCGCTCAAGCTGGCGCGGATGAACGTCAGCAGCGTTGAAGCTGACGGGACTATAGCCATCCTCGATTTCCACTACCTGGTCGCCACCCCGGAGGGCGTCGAACACTACACCGAGCACCACGAGCTAGGTCTCTTCACAGACGAGCAGTATCGAGAGGCATTCACGCAGGCCGGCCTAGCGGTCGTACACGACGCCGAGGGGTTATCTGGCCGAGGCATCTACATCGGCACGCGCAGCCTCGCCGGAGACACGGAGGCACCGTCACCGCCCGGCACACCTCTCGCGTCTCGCGTCTGATTTCGAGAGCGGATCATTCTCTCGCCTTCATTTCGCTTGAGACAAGCGGCGCATCTGTGACACTCTCAATCCCTTTTACGGGATGAGCTTCTTGGCAACATCGCACCGGTAGCCTGCCTCCGGAGAGACCCGCTCATCGGAGCGGTGGTTGAGGGTACGACTTACCAAGACAACGCCAGCTAGCTGCTGGTGGCCCGTGTCCGGGCGACTACAACGTTCCGGCTGCATGGCTGCACCGTCCCCGCCCCATGGGCAACACGATCCGCCCTCGCTCCCGGCTCACCGCCTGAGCCGGCCACAGCAGCGGGTAGTACCGCTTGTCTTTGTAGGGGTAGCGGATCTTGGGATTGGTCGTGCGCAATTCCCGCGTGGTGTCCACATTGCCCACGAACGCACGAAAGATTGCCTGGACGGTCTGGCTGTGCAGGGCAAATCGGCCTTTGGTCGCCTGGTGGAAGTCGTCTTGAGTGGGCCACTGGGTGCGCTGCTGCCGGGCTGCGAGGTGCAGATCCCGGCACAGCGTCCAGACCCCTGCTGCTTCCTGTTGGGCAGCCCGCAGTCGGGCCCGGCACCGTGGGCGCAAGCCCGTCAGCCGATAGATACGCACCGTTTCCATGGCACACGCTCCCCCATTTGTTCGTCTGGTCTCTGTATATGTAGTACCGGAGGTGGGAGGCAAAGCGGAAAAACGCGCGGCGGCGGCCCCGGCTCGGGCGGAGCAGTCGGCAGGAACCATCCGGCGATCGAGCAGGGAGTGCCGGGGAAAGGACGCGCCTAGCGGCAGGAGCTCTCATCCAGGGTCCCATGAAAGGGATGGGTCTTCTCGCCCCCTAATCTATAAAATTGCCGGTCAAAATGCCGGTTGTGCCTGTACAGCCACCATGCTATGGGGCAAACTGTACCATAGCGCTGGACATTACCAACATGGCGTTCGCGGCTTACCTTAGCGGCGCGGCCATGCTGCGGCCGGTAGGTCGTGCGGCGACGCTGCATCCAATGTCCAACGGCCGCGCTCTACGTTGACATCAGTCACAAGCAAGCGCATGATGGAACCTGGACAAGGGAACGGACATACGCGCAGCAGCCTATCAGGTGTCACAGGGTGGCACAGGAGGTAGCGATGCAGGCTACGAGCATGGTATGTCCACGCTGTGGGCAAAGGGCACCAACCGGCACACGCTACTGCACTACGTGTGGAGATCCACTCGATCCGGCGCTGGTGACCGAGGTGCGAGAACTCTACTACACGATTAGGAACCTTGATGGCAGCATCGCGGCCGGACACGGCAACCAGACGGTCGCCGAAATACGTGAGGAGTTTCTAGCGCGATATCTTGCGTTGCGCACCGCTCCGGCAAGCGAGCCGAACGCAGCACCTTCGACCGTTGCCACCACCGCGTCAGGCTCGAGCCCATCTACACCTACTCTCGCTGCCACGCCGGCTGCGTCGCCGAGCCAACCAACTGGCCCAGCGTTCAGCTGGCAGGCGTTTCTGGCTGACCAAGCCATTAGCATCATGTCCTATCTCGGCGGATTCCTGCTACTTGTTGCCACAGCCACCTTTGAGGTGGGAGGCTGGCAAGTCCTGCCGAGCGTCGCCAAGCTGGCGGTCGTCTGCGCGGTGTATGTGGTGTTTGGTGGCCTTGGCTTCGCGTTGCGCCGGTTGCCGCGCCTTGCCACTGTTGGACGTACCTACCTTGCCGTCTTTGCCCTCATGACTCCCCTTGTCGCTCTGGCAATCTACCGCTTTCAGTTACAGGCAAGCGGCTTCTCCGCCGGTGGCATGCTTTGTATCACGGCCTTGTACGCCACAGTCATCTACCTCACACTGGGACTACATACTCGCTTCATCACCTACGGCTATCTTGGGTGGGTCTCGCTCATCGTGGCTGCACTGGCCGTCATTCCCTGGAGTGGTGCGCCCGCGGAATGGTGGGCCTTTGTGCTGGCCAGCGCTGCGCTCGTGCTCCTGACTCCAAGGTTGGTGCACCGCTTTGGAATCGCCGAGGCGCTTGGCCCTGCCGCGGCGCAGCTCTCAGCTGGCGCCGGGGTAGCCGCTGCGCTGGGCGTCGAGGGTCTGCTCCTCGTCCTGGCCCAAAACGCAGCTGGCGCGGTCTCACCCTCGATATCGCTACTGGCCGTCACGGCGGCTGCCTGCGTTCTGGTGCCGCTGGCAGCAGGGTGGAGCCGTACTCTCCGCCGATGGACAGCGCCAGCCGCGGCAGGTCTTACTGCTGCCGTCGAGACGCTTGCGGCCGCGCTTGCCGCACAGGCAGGCTTCTGTATTGCCGTCTGGCTTGGCGCTACCCAGCAGCAGCTGGCGTACGTACTAGCGGGGCTCGCGCTGGCCGAGCTAGCCGCTGCCCAGATGCTACGTTGGCTCCGCCCGAAACGCGTAGCCGTGCGCCACTCTGTCGAGGCATTTGCGCTGGCGCTGGCCAGTTGCGGCACACTGCTGGTAACTGGCGAACCGGCTCCAAACTGGCCTCTAGCCGCCGCGCTCACCGCCGGTGCGCTTGTCGGTGTGGGAATCGCCCTGGCGGAAAATGCGCCGTGGTGGCTACTGGCCACAGGTTTTTTGCTGACGCTAGATTATCAGGTGATCGGGACGGCAATTCTGCCCCCCAGCCACCTGGCTCACGATTCCTCGGCGGCCTACGCAGGGCTGACGCTGGCTTTCTGGGTGGTGGCGCTGGCATCGAGCCTGCGGAAGGAGACGCGTCGATTCGCCGTACCACTCTTTGTCGTCGCACTGGGCGACGCACTGTACACATCGCTCCTACTGCTGTACCGCACCGACACGGGCTATCAAACGGCAGTGTTGTTGACCTTCGCTGTGGCATCGTTCATCGCGGCGCGGCGCATTCAACGGCCGATCTTCGGAAGCATCCCTGTAGCCGTCTTCGGCGTGCTGGCGGCGCTTCCGTTTGCCCTGGACGACAGCAACGGATGGCACCTGAGCCTACTGGCGCTGGTGATGGCGATCGCCGCGCTGGCGGTGCGGCGCTTACAAGGTCGCCTCTGGGCGCTGGCACCATACGTTGCTGGATTAGTCGCCGCGATCCTCGCGATTGTGCATAGCGGCATACCGGGTGTGAGCACGGCCGGCTTGGAGTTCCTGGGACTGCCGTGGTCGGCGTGGCTCGCGCTGATTTTTGGAGCACTCGCCGGGATAGCGGCCATCTGGGAAGAATGGCCCTGGACCATGACAATTCCAGCAGTCTTTGCGCTTTGGGTTGTACTCATCACCGGCGATAGCCCCGCGAACCTTGGTCTCGTTTTCGTCATCGCGGGCGCAGGCGTGGCGGCTCGGCACTGGCGCGGGCGCTGGTGGGGCACGGCGCTCTACACAGCTGCGCTCTGCGGATCGGCCGCCGTAGTCATCGATCTCAGCGATCTCGGCACCGCTGCGCCGTACCGGCAGGTTCCTCTGCTACTGGTCTACGGGCTAGCGGCGTACCTGGTGGCTGCGCATGAGCGTCAGCCGTGGTTCGCCTCCGTGGTTGTGGCGTACCTCGTGGCAGCGGTCTGGCTCCTGCCGGGTCCCAACAATCTGGTGCCGACGGTGGCGCTGACATTCGGACTCGTCGCGTGTGGAGTTGGACTGCGTTTTGCTCAGCGGAGTCAAGCTGGCCTAGGTTGGCGGCTGCCCCTCTACGCAGCGGCGGTGGGCGCATCGGTCTTCGCCCTATTCCGTATAGTGCCCTATGACGCCGGCTGGGCCGAGACACTACTCATGGTGTTTGCCGCGGTCGCCTACATAATCGCCGTCCAGGAGGATGAGCCCCTGGCAGCCACCGTCCCTATTGGGTACGCCGCAGCGGCGGCGCTGGTGCAGACGGACCCGCAGTCGCTGCTGCCGCTGGCTCTTGGCCTCGCGGTCGGTGGGCTTGCCGTCGGCCGCATAGCTGGGATCCGGTGGTCATACCCATTCTACGCCGCCAGTGCGGTAGCAGCGACTGCTACCACTGTGCTTGGACAATCCCATTCGACGTTCGAGGCGCTGGCGCTTTTCTCGCTGGCCATTACGGCGTACGCCATCGCAGCCGTCGAATCACGTCCCGACCTGTTGGCGGTCGCACTAACCCTGGGCGTTCTGGCTCTGGCGGCGGGTAATGATGCGTTGGAGCTAACGCAGTGGCAGGCGACACTGGCATTCGCCGCGCTGGGCTGGGTGTATGCGCTCGGTAGGATGCTCTGGCAGGCAATGCCGGGACTGCGATCGAACGGCCCATTCTGGTGGACGAGTAGCTTGCAGGATCCCGAGCTCAAGATCCGTTGGGGCGATACTCGTTACGCCGGCGTTCAGCTACATTCCTGGGCCGCCATCCTGGTGGGTAGCGGTGCAGTGGTGAGCGCGCTGATCGAGCCTGACATGTTCACGCCCCACTCCGCCGAGACGCAAGTAGTCGTCGCGGTACTGGTCTCGTTCGCGGTCATGCTGGCTCTGGTCGGTCGAGAGTGGAACTCCCGCCTGTCGCTCTACGGCGCCGGCGAGCTGGTGGCGCTGGCGATTTCGTGGGAGCTGCGCTGGTTGGGCGCGTCCAACATCCAAGCGTTTATTTTGGTGCCGGGCAGCTACCAGCTCCTGATCGGCGCCCTGCTACCGGCAGGCCAGCGATTGGGTCAGGCGGCTACGCTCATTGGGGCGCTGTTGCTATTGGTACCAACACTCGTGCAGTCGTTCCAAGCCGAGCCAAACTGGGTGTATGCGCTCGCGATGGCGCTTGAGGCGCTGATCATTCTGGGGGCTGGCGTCGGGACGCGCTCACGGACGCTGGTGTTGGTCGCGTCAGCGTTTGTCGTGCTCGCCGCCATTCGCGGGGCAATACTCGCCGCCCAATCAGGCCTACCCATTCCGGTGGTGATCGGCGTGCTGGCCGTCTTGCTGATGGGCGGAGCAACCTGGCTCAGCCTCGGCGGACGCCGCGAAGCCGCACGGCGAACGTGAATCCAGGAAGCGTTCCCGCAGCCTGGGCCGCACGGACGTGGTCGCGCCGGTGCTCGAGGTGAACGCCGGACTTTGCCTCTCGCTGCCGGCAGCGATGGTGGCGGCGGTTGACCCACAGGGGTAGTCCTAGGGCGGATCATGAGGTGACTCAAGACTACCCTTCGAAACACCGCCTGGGGCTAGGGCAGAAGGCCAAAGAGTAGCCTATCATGAGGTAACTGCACTTATGGCTGCAGGTACAACAGGCTGGTGAAGTCAGCGAAAAGGGAGAGGACTATGTCCGAAGTCAAAAATGATCCACCCACCAACCGCCAGGTGCCTTCTACCCAGGTAAACTCCCGAGCCCTGAGAGCCAGTGAGGCACCTACGGTGGATATGAGCACGTCCTCAGCGTCACAGCAGGCCATTCAACTGGATACCGGACAGGGCAAGACCATTATTAATGATGGCGTCGTCGCCAAGATAGCTGGTGTGGCCGCTCGTGAGATCGAGGGTGTGCATGATCTGGTAGCGATAAGCTCGGGAATCTCAGGGCTTGCGGGGCGCTTCAATCGCAGCGACCAACGGGCCACTGGGGTTAGTGTCGAGGTCGGCCAGCGCGAGGCCGCAGTAGACTTGAATCTCACCATAGACTACGGCGTAAGCATTCCGCAAGTTGCGGCTGCAGTCCGCCAGAATATTATGGGGCGTGTACTGGCCATGACCGGTCTGGTCGTAAAAGAGGTCAATATCAACGCGGCAGACCTGTACTTTCCAGGTGAACCCAGTGCACAGTCTCGCGTCCAGTAGTGACTCGCGGTAACTACACCACATGAGACTGGGCAGTGGTGGGCCAACGTCACCCCTGGCCAGCGGGGGAGTAAGCGTATGGCGCGAGCCTTTGGCGCGAGGCTGGGGCACTCGTCCGGCGGTGGCTTACCTTCTGGCCAGGCGCCGACTCACCTGAGAGCGAATATGAGACTAGTCTGACAAACCCGTCCTCTACACGGCGCGGCGCGTCGATTCATTGCCTACACTTCACCTATCCCGGGTATCGGGATAGCAGTCTCGCTTTGCCGTACGAAGAATATTCGGGAGAAGTGATCGGGCGATGCGAAACAGCCCGAAGTCGACGTGACGACAAACTCTCCAGAGCGCTAGAAGCGGCAAGCAATGGAGGAAACACATGTCAGAGGCAATGAATCCGAGAAATCCAGACAATCCCATGGATCAAGGGGTGCCGGTCAATCCAATGGATCAGGGTAGCCCGGCGAGTCCGGTGAATCAAGGGATGCCGGCAAATCCGAGCCGGCCGATGAGCCAGGGCAGTCAAGCCATGGCAATGAGCGAGGGCGATGCGCTCGTGGTAGTGCGCCCCGGACTGGTCACGTTCGCCGCCATCATGATGTTTATCCTGGCGGGATTCCAGCTGGTCTGGGCAATTGTCGAGTTTGTGAACGCCGCCTGGCTGGGTAGCGTTACCTATGGCACGTTTAACGGCCATCTCTGGCTCTGGGGCATTCTTGACCTGATTATCGCGGTGGTGGCTTTCTATGCCGGCTATGACATCCTGCGGGGCGGATCATTTGGACGAGTCATTGGCGTTATTGTGGCTGGCATCAGCGCCTTCAGATGGTTCTTCTACCTTCCGGCGGCGCCCTTAACAGGGGTAGTCATGATTGCGGTAGACATCATCATCATTTATGGGCTGGTCTCGGCCGGTGAGTTCTTTAACGCCGTCTCGCACAGAGCCCCGGCTGGTCACGGCCATCCCGTGTAAGCCCGCTGATCGACAGGCAGACAGGCTTTACGTTGAGACGATTGCCCGAAGGGGCCGGCAGTGGGCGCTTCGCCCAGACCGTTAGCGCGCACCGGATGCGGACACTGCCCCCAGTACCTGTAGCAGTCCAATGAATACCAGCAAGCCGACAAAGAAAAGGATGGTCCGAGGATTGCCGAAGTTGACCGTCCAGCCAAAACCGTTGCGTCTCTCCACAAACAGGGCGGGGTCGTTGCGGTTCACGTAGAACTCGCCCAGTTTCCAGTAGCTGTCGTCCAGGCGGTCCGTCGCGCCGGCGCTGGCGAGCCGCGAGCCACCCTGCCCCGTCAGCAGGGTTAGCCCGAGCACTCCCACCAATACCAGCACAGTGAAGCCAAGTGATACCGGTAACAGCCAGCCGGCGGCTGCGCCACCTGCCAGCGCGGCTTGCGAGCTGGCGACGGCTACCGCGGCTAGAAGCAGTAGTGTCAGCACCTTGATCGCGAACATCAAGCGCAGCCCACGCTGGCGAAAGCGCTCGTCGGCCCGATCGGGCAGCGCTTTGGCACTGACGATTCCGACACTGAGCGCCGTCAGCAGCACGTAGAGCAATACCTGTGTCCAAACCATCGAGAAGTACGAGGCAACCGTCTTGGCGGCGAAGCCGTTAGAAGCACCGTCGGCCGCGAAGTGGATCGGTATGACCGCAGGCGCCACGGCGTAGTTCGATGCGAGATACGCTGCAGTGGCCGCGATCACTGCCAATGGCAGCACTTCGAGCACCAGAGGTATGCCATCGCTGTAGCGGCGCGGACGGAGATCGGCGACCGGAGCGGTGTCATAGGGCGCGCCCACCCGGGGCAGCGCTGGCACGATCGCGCGCATGGCAAAGTAGGCCAACAGATAGGGGATCTCCAGGGCGAGCACGGCGATCAGCATGATGATCGACGGCCAAGCGGTCTCCCACCAGGATGTAGGACCAAGCGCTAAACCCACCGCCAGCGCCGCAGTCGCCAGGATGGCAATAACGACGACTCCCGCGCGGTAGCGTCGAATGACTGCCTGTACCGACGGCATGGCACGCGCGCCGGGCGGCACGGTCACGCCGAAGAGTATGCCACTTCGTGTCAAGCTCGGCATGGCCCAACTGATGATAACGGCAACCAGCAGAACAACCAAAAAGAGCGCGGCCTCAAACACTTGCAACATCATACTATCCTCCATTCCTGGCAGCCAGCGCGCCGCGCTAGTCCCCAAAGATCTCCCTAGCGAGGGAGCGCAGCGTCACCGGGTCCATGCCGAGCAGCAGCGCGTCTGTGCGCACGTGCTCGAGCAACGTACGCACACGCGGCACAGCATCAGGTTGCGGTTTATCCCGGCGCGCAAGGCGTGGATGGATGATCGCCCGTGCGCCACGCCTGAGCAAGATGACGTGTTCGGCCTCTAGCACCCTATAGGCAGCGACCACCGTGTTGACATTGATACCCAGATCGCCAGCAAGCTGCCGCACTGCAGGCAGAGCTACACCGGCTGCGAGCACGCCATCCGCAGCCATAGCCTTTACCTGCTCGACGATCTGAAGATATTTTGGCATAGGGCTTAGCTCATCCAAGCGGATGACATGAGGTGCGCTCTCCTGAGCTCCGTCTTGCCGCATCGCCTACCCCCGTGCTCTGTCATAGCTGTCATGGTGATTATAGTACAGTGCACCCGGGACTACAAGTCGAGCCGGGCGGTTCAGCGATCCTTACCGCATGCCGCATAAACTACATTACTTGACCGTGCACTGCTCCTAGCTATCGCCGCGGTGACGACCATGTGTATACTTATGGCAACGATCAACCAAAGAACAGAAGCGGGATTAGTAACCACGAGAGAACACGTACGCATTTCGACTATTGCTAATGGAGAGCTGTCGTGGGCATACTTGCTCCACTTGCTGGAGCTACAGCAGGCATTGTCACATTTTTCATCATTCTC
>JBKQTH010000381.1:0-9783 GCA_052143275.1 Ktedonobacterales bacterium
TTTTACGTATTGTCGGGGACACCTTCACATCAGTCTTCGTAGAAAGAGGTACTCAGTTTGTTGGACACAATTCCTGGTCCTCGAAGGCGAAAGTTTCCGCTTCCGTCAGAGTCTGGAGCACCACCAAGAACAGCCGGTGCTGACCTCATGAGACGGAGTGGGGTGCAACGGGTATAATGGGAGCGAGTCGCACGGTTGTCTGCATGGCGGCGGTCAGCTCAGCCTGCTGGTACCGCGGGTCGGAAGGGGAAGATTCCCGTTCAGGGAGAGGGACACATGAGCAAGAAAACACTCGAGCACTTTCGGGCATCGATGTGGTGGAATCCCTTTACCGTTGACCATCTGACCCTCATATCACCGCTCACTCCTGCCGAGTGTACCCAGCGCATTCAAGCACACACTTACCAATCCCCGTGGGGACCGGCGTACTGGCAAGAGTCTGATCCTGCTCTTCTATTTGCTGGAATTGTCGGAGACAGCCTGTTCACGCTCGCGAAGTTGACGCCAGGATTTCGGAATACCTTTCGCCCGATCCTGTATGGAACGATTCTGCCGGAGACGGGTGGTGGGGCATCTATCCGCCTCGCCCTCTCTGAATTCCCGCTCGCCATGCTGTTTGGTATCGTCTATCCGCTCTACGTATTTTCCACCCTGCTTTCGTTCAAAGAGCAGGAGTTCTTAGTAAACAGTGTTGCGCAGCTGCTCGAAGCCTCCGATGATCCTGAGCTCTCGGTCAGTGGATTCCTCGTGGGCAGCGGTGGCGGCGCGGCAGCGAGTGTCATATGGGCGATCGTGTGGCTGCTGCTGATTGGCCCCTTTGGGGTTCTCCTGCTGAGCAAGGGCGCCCCATTCATGGACTCAACTGTGCTGGGACGTTGGATTCTTGACGGAGCCTATCTCGGCTTTTGGTTCGGTGGAGTGGCGTTCTTTCTCTATCGGGCGCTCAGGCAGCGGGCATCCAAGAAATCATAACAATACGCGCTGTCAGTTTGCCGGTAAACACGCGCAGCAGCTGATGCTGCTGCAGCAACGCCGTTTCCCGGGGTGGTCAACGTGTCTCAAGAAGCTGCCAGGGACAGAGACGTACGTAGGAGGATACGGCAGGGGTGGCCGATTTTGCAGCATCGAACGGCCGGTTTCTTGACAACGTTCACATCCTGGGCCGGTGATGCTAGGAGCATGCGTACGGCGTATCGTGCCCTCTACTCTCCGGACTTCTGCGATTCCAACTTCGGCTTCCGTCTGGTGCGGGCGACCCCCAACTCATGAAACTCCTCTCGGAGCAATCTTGGGTAACATCGACTGGAATGTGTGGGCACCACGAAAGCCTGTTAATGTGAGATGTTGCTATCGTTACAATGCTACGGAATGAGCCTTCGCTTCTCTGTCTTATGGAGTAAGCGCCCACTCTGCGGTGTCGTGGTAAATGATAAGCACCCATCCCAAATCCAAGGACAGGTGCTCATGTGGGTATCCGGATCAATTTATAGCTCCATCGCTACTACATGATTTCGTTTACCATCTGCGTTATCAGCGGCTTCAGTACGTAGGCGCTGACAAGGCCACCAGCAATGATGAGTAGGACCGTGATCACAATCTGCTTATCAGACATTGCGAGCCCTCCCCCAATCCAACTACATGGCCAGCTTCCCATAGCCGGCGTACACAAGGTGTATCGACCTACCTACACTGGATGAGTTATAGACGGCTGGAAGGTGACATAAGTCTCACTTAGCACGGATGTACTAATGTGTGCCACCACGAGCTGCTTCCATTGTGAGACGTAACCTATGCCCACAACGGCTATAGTTGAGGGGGTGCCCCGCATGGATTCAGCGCTAGCGGGCTATCTTGACGGCAATTCCTCGAAAAAAACCAATGCCGGTAATATGACGGCTAATCGCCTGGAAACACTTTTATTTGAGGGAAATAACCACTCCTTGTTTACTGTTTGGCGCGAGGGTAGAATGTGGCCAGGCAGACGGAGACGAGACGGTAGGAGACGCACCAATGGCGAAATTCTGCTCTAATTGCGGATATGAGCTTCAGGAAAGTGACACAGTCTGCGCGGAATGCGAATCTCCTGTGATCTACCACCCTGTGTGGAGTCATACACCAAATAGGTTCACCTCGGCGCAAGTCCATGCGGCGGCCCCGCAACGGCTTGGAGGGCCTACCCAGCGATCTGGACCAGTAGGCGTTCCCGCCATCACGCCGTACCTCAATCCAGATAACCCAGAGCTGCCAACGTTCACCGCCGCAGACGCGAGCGCCTATGTGCTCAACAATCCGCCAATGGGTTTTCAGAAGATTACTGGAGAGTCTGTAACCAGCGTCGAGTTTATGACGTCTGGCCAGGCGAACACGATGCTTAACACGAACATCATGTTACCTGCGACCAAGGTAGTTTGTGTTGTGGAGCTAAGTGGCACGTTTCAGCTTCCACCCGCGCCCAGTGCGAACATACCCGGCACACACCTTCCAATCACAGGGGGACCGCAATACACCTTCAGCACCGTGTATGAGGTCTTTGATGGAATTACAGGAAACCTAATGAACATCCATGCCCCAGTATCGGCACTGATAGGGAAGTAGCTGCATCTCGTTTCAGATACTGTAGGATGCACGGAAGGCCAGGGCATGAGTCCTGACCTTCTTGTCGCATTACTGGTTAGGCAATGCCGTAGATATGACGTGCTCTGCACGAAATACTCCTCACAATGCTTCGCATAAGCCGTAGATATGACATGCTTCGCATGCTCTCTCTCGGTTCCCGAGGTACATCTAGGATCTGGTTGCATTTTGAGAGACCACTACCGGCGTGGCTTTTTGGCTTACCTTAGCGCCGAAGCAGTCCGGCTCTCCTTTAAGTCTCTGCCAAGCAAACAGTGAATCTCATTCGTAGGTGCACCAGCACAGCATATCTACGGCGAGGAAGCAGTACCACCGTCACACCTGCCTACCGGGGTACCTGTGGTGACTGATTGGTGCTATATTTCGTCCAAGGCGCATCGTGAGGATTTGGCCAGGATGTTTGGAGTCGCATGAGGGAGAATGAGAAATGGCTGACGAGCTGGCAATGTATCAGGATCGCATTCGCAGGGTATGGCACGAGGGTGAATGGTGGTTTAGTGTCGTCGATGTGGTTGGCGTGCTGACTGACTCACCCACACCGCGCAACTACTGGGCGAAGATGAAGCAGCGCCTGGCTGATGTCGAGGGTGCTGGTGAAGTGCTGACAAATTGTCAGCAGTTGAAGATGCGTTCCACTGATGGGAAGATGCGCACCACCGATGCGGCTAACACCGAAACCTTGCTACGTATCGTGCAATCCATACCGTCACCCAAAGCTGAGCCCTTCAAACGGTGGTTGGCCAAGGTAGGTACGGAACGACTGCAAGAGGACGCGGAGCTGACAGCATCTGAGCGGCGCCTCATGGCCGAGTACCGACGCAAGGGTTATTCCGACGAGTGGATTAACCGGCGTATGGAGCAGATACGCTACCGGAACGCAGTTACTGGTGAGTGGGGCAACCGTGGTGCGAAGCCGGGACGTCAGTTTGCTGTCCTGACCGACACCCTGAGCGTAGGATCATTCGACATCACTACCGGAGAGCATAAGCAGATTAAAGGACTGACGGCGAGGGATAACCTGCAAGACTCCGAGACAGATATGGAGCTGGCTATCACCATTCTCTCCGAAGCGGCAGCCAGTACCTTGCACCAGAAACGCGATAGCCAGGGATTTAACCAGCTCCAACAGGATTGTGGCGAGGCTGGAAAGCTGGCTGGTGATGCACGTAGACAATTCGAGGCTCTAAGCGCCGAGCCAGTAGTCAGCTCTGCCAACTACAAGCAACTCAGGCAGGAGAGACAGCGCGAGCTGCAACCGGGATTGTTTGAGGCTGATGAGGGGAGTGAGTAGCATGCCGACTACCAAGGGGACACGCGTGACCTTTCGCTGCTCTTTCTGCGCTAAGAGCCAAGATCAAGTCCAGCGGCTCATTGCCGGTCCTGGCGGCGTTTATATTTGTGATGAGTGTGTTGGCCTGTGCCGCGAGATCATTGAAGAGGAAGGTCAACCAGCAGACAGACAACCAGGCAGCAGGATTATTAAATCTGAGGCTCGACCAACAAGCAAGCGATTAGAGGAATTACACGTGGGACAGCAATGGGAATACTGTGAATTATCACAGCTTGGTAGTAATGTCACCGTGCGGTTCTATGGCAGAAATCTACCATCTGTGTCGGCACAAGGTTGGGTACATGCTATGCAGGTACTGGGTGATGCTGAATGGGAAGCAATTTCAGTAATCGACGCAAGCATACGAGGTGGTTTGGAAGCCAAGGCGTACCTCAAGCGACCAAAAGAGCCAGGCAGAGACATAAACGACGCGGCAACACGGCTCTAGCCGAATGTTCGACGAGCCAGAGGACTACAGAGAGAAACACATGGCAGAGAGCACGGAGACGGCAGCGCAGCGGATCACAAGCATTCTCAATGATATGCAGATACGCATATTTGGGGACTTCGATACGATTAGGGCGATTGTACAGGAGGAGCAGGGACGCTACGAGGAAGACAGCGAAAAAGATCAAGTTACGCACGCTAGTAGACATAACTCCTCATTGGAGCAGGCATCACTCGCGACCACAGGGCGGCACGTGACTGCTTTACATAACGCGGAAAATACACATGGAGAGGATTTGGCACGACTGTTTGGGATGGAGGAGTGATAGGGCCCAAAGGCCCCACCTCTCCGGCGTCTCTTGCTTACCTGTACGATAATACTTGCAATGGGGTAAAACCAACACAAGTCACCGTAACACCGCCCCATATCCCCAATAACTGCTACGCACATCGAACCCCAATGGGGAGCAGTTATCAGTGCTATGCGTAGCGGTTCTGGCGGAACGGTGGCGTGAACGCACGCAGTGGGTTCATGCTGAAATACGCGGCAATTCCTTTTGAATTCGAGGTTGGTGCCGGTGGGGGGATTCGAACCCCCAACCCCGTGATGGGGAGCAGTTTTTGAGACTGCCGCGTATACCGTTCCGCCACGCCGGCCGGCTGCCACGCTCGCGAAATAGCCTAAAGCTGCAAGCACGTTGCAGTATAGCCGGAGCGACATGCCCACGTCAAGGCGGTTGGCGGCCTCGCCGGACACTATGGGACTATGGGAACTTTCTCCGACATCTACCACTTTCTTGATGCACTTTCGATCCTGATTCCTGGCACTCGCCTCCAATCCATGATAGTCTGAACATCAGGTATGAAAAGACTCACTCTCCTCTGCTCACACATGACGCCTGCTCGTTGGCTCCAGACCGCCGTCGTGGCAATCGCGCTATTCTCACTGTTGCTGGCAGTGGCGATACGCGCCGGTGCCGGCTCCCCTTCAGTGGCACGCCGGATTATCGGCTTGCCGGCACCGGCATTCAGCCTGCAGGCCGAAAGCCATGGACAGGTGCAGCCTGGTACGATTTCACTCGCCAGCGAGCGAGGGCACACTGTACTATTGGTATTTATGTATTCGCTCTGCCCACATTGTCTCAACCAGATCGAGGCCGTTCAGGAACTGGAGACGCAGAAGGCCACCGATGGCTTGCGCATCTTGTATATCGATTCACCGGCCGAGTCGGCCGGCATAATCAGCGCCTATGCCGAGCGCCTTGGTATCGAGTCTCCGGCCACGCCTATCCTCCTGGATCCCAATGGCGCACTTGCCCAGACGTACGGTATCGTCTACTATCCCACTACCGTCCTGATCGACGCACGGGGCATCGTCCGGCAAGTGTGGACCGGCGAGACCACCAGCGATTCACTGAGTTCAGCAATCAAGCTACTAGCCCAGCGGAGTCCGTTCCCGGCACCCCCGATGGCAGGCATACTCTATGAGTAACCATGATTCGCCGCTTCAATTCAAGCAACCTAAGCGCCTCGTCCTTATACTGGGAGGCGCGCGTAGCGGCAAAAGCACCTATGCTGAAGCGTTGGCACGACGTATGACCTATTCCAGCGCATCTTCCCCAGCTCTGGTAACCGGAGAACATACGCCGCTAGTTTACCTGGCTACCGCCACAGCGCCCGATGGCGATGAGGAGATGCGCCAGCGCATCCTCGACCACAAGCGCAGCCGCGGAGATGGCTGGCTGACCATTGAGGAGGCCTACGACCCCGCCGGCGCACTGACTGCCGGTGGGCAGCTTGACCGGCCGGGTGTCGTGGTACTGCTCGATTGTCTTACGCTGCTGGTCTCCAATCTGTTGCTTGGCGGTCCTTGCGCCGAAGAAGAAGCCGCTCCGGCGGGAAACGAACAAATCGATTGGCCGGCGAGAGCGGAGCGGGTAGAAAAGGCGCTGGATGATCTGCTCTCCGCCTATCACCGGGGTGTCGCTTCGCTGATTTGCGTTACTAACGAAGTTGGTATGGGGCTGGTACCGGCCTATCCGCTGGGCCGTGTTTATCGAGACATCCTTGGGAGAGCCAACGCACGTGTCGCCAGGGAGGCCAATGAAGTTTTGTTCATGCTGGCTGGTCTGCCCATCGAAGTGAAATCGCTGGCCAACGCCTGGGAGGCCGCGGCCACACAGCGGCTTGCTCTGGATCGTTAAGGTGCCTGCTCGCCGTAAATACGTTCAGGATGAGTATAGATATTGACATGGTCGCCCCGAAGGAAGGCGGCGACGGTTATCCCCCCAGCCCTAGCCAGGTCAACCGCGAGGCTGGAAGGGGCAGAGACCGCGGCAACGATCGGGATACCGGCAGCCAGAGCCTTGAGCACGATCTCAAAGGAGAGCCGTCCGCTAACCAGCAAGATTCGCTGGTGGAGAGGCAGTTCGCCATCGAGTAGGGCGCGTCCAATGAGTTTGTCAACCGCATTGTGGCGGCCTATGTCCTCACGCAACCCTAGCAGGGCCGCGTCGCGATCAAAGAGTGCAGCTGCGTGCAGCCCCCCAGTGGAAGCGAATACCATCTGTTTGGCACGCAACTGGTCGGGTAACGAGTAGAGCAGATGAACCGGCACAGAAAAGTCGGTGGTGGACAGAGACGGCAGCACGGCACAGGCAGCCGACACGCTGTTCTTGCCGCAGACGCCACAGCTTGAATTGACGGCAAAGAGTCGTGAATAGCCGCTCTCGCGCGCCCGTTTCGCCAGATCAATGTCTCCGGCCGCTCTTACCACTAGAATATTCTCTGATGGAAGTCCATCGAAATCGGTGCCGGGGCGCACGCCAGCCAGCTCCGAGCGCTGCGCCAGCAGCCCCTCGGTATAGAGAAAGCCAACGGCAAGCTCGTCGTCATTGCCAGGAGTCCGCATAATAGCCGCTAGCGATACTTCATTATCATCATCCGAAGTAGCTTGGACATGCAAGTCCAAGGGCTCTTCGACAGCCAGTTCATCCACAGACGTGGTGAAGGCTCCGCTCTGCCAACGAACGAGAGGTGCCGTCACCTGGCGATTGGGATCGAGTCGAGAACGGATAACTCTGTCCGTCATTATGTGGCTCACTTCGCAGGCTTTCCGCCTGTCTGTACTTGAGATGCGAAACTTGCCTGAAGCTGCTCAAGAATGCTGTCTCTTGCCCTAAAGTGTAGCATTTTCCCAGCCAGCTTACCCACTAGTCGGCTCTTGCTACAGCGAACTTGAGCGTTCATTTGGTGACAGGCTCGGCAATTGCTGAGCGCACAAAGTGGATGGCTTCCTGCATCTCTCTCAGGTGGCGGCCGTGACCCATAAGGCCAACCCGGCTCGGGTATATCTCCAATGTCACCAGTCCCTGATACCTATCACGAGCCAGCAACCCAAGGAAGCGATCCAGAGGTAACTGTCCCTTGCCCGGAGGGATGTGAGTGTGGGGAACATCGCGCCGAAAGATCACATCGTTCAGGTGCACATTGCAGAGTACCGGACGCACGATTTCATAACAGGCCAGAATATCTTCGCCGCTGGCAGCGGCATGACAAGTATCAAAGGTTACACCGCATCCATGCTCTCCGGCAAAGCTGGCAAGTGCACGCAGGTCATCCAGGTAGAACCGCTGCTTCCGTCGGTAGTATTGGCTATTCTCCAAGCCAATGCGTAACGTATTGCCCGTTGATCTAAGCGCCTCCTGCAACGCTGAAATGAAGCGCTGCGCACGGGGAGTGTGCGGAGAAGAGAAGCCAGCAATATGTACCACGCAATTCTGCACGCCAAGGGCATGAGTCACCTGAGCCAAGTAGGGAATGCTCCTGCTCAGCTGGCGCGGCCATCCTGGAATCGACATGAAGGGCGGATGGACGCTAAGGATAGGGACGGTGTGTTTCTGCGCAGCACGCTGTAGTCCGCGGATTCCGCTAAAGCTGTATTCGGGTCCCAGAGCCAACTCGACGCCATCATAACCGGCTTCACCGGCCAGCGCCAGGCTGTAGCCCAGGCCACGTTGGTAAAACGTCCCGGTAGAGAAAGTGATCTGCATGCGGAGAACATACCGTCCTATCTATGCTACGTCAACGAAGGTCAAGCCCGGCTTAACTCGGCAAGAATCTCACTGAGCAAGGTGGGATTCGCCACCGCCAACACACTGTACGGGCGCGTGAACTCGACGGATCCCAGCGGCTGCCCTTCACCGCCCACCAACTTCCCGCCAGCCTCCTCGAGGATGAGAGCTGGTGCCAGGAAGTTCTCAGGAGTCAAGCGTTCACGCAGATCGACATAAGCGTCGTAGGCTCCCTGCGCCACGTAGCATAGATCAAGGACCGTGGCCCCGGTACGCCGTATGGTCGAAGCCGCTCCCATTACTTGCCACACCTGCTGTGTCCTGCTCGCGCCTGTTGTCTCGTCCAGGGATGCCGCCAGCGGTGACCGGGCGCGTCCAATGTTGACTCCGAGCATCGCATGGCGGAGCTCCTGGACGGCTGAAGTATGGCACGGTCTGCCGTCGACGGTTGCTCCCTCCCCACGGGCCGCCGAATAGAGGGTTCCAGTGAAAATGTCGCCGCAGACGGCATAGGCGACATTCGCGGGATCCAGTGATGCACCGAAAGGCAACGCTCCGACTGCAAAGCCTACCGAGCGGATACCCCGGCGAAAATTGTTGCTACCATCACAGGGGTCAAGTATCAGCGTCCATTGAGGCTCACTCCCGACCGTAACTTCACCGATCTCCTCGCTAAGGGCACGGAACGCGCCAAGCTCACGATTCGCCACTTCCAGCGCGATGCGTTCGGCTTCGGCGTCGAAAGCCCGTGTGGCTTCGCCTTTGGGATTCGTCGCAACCCGCTCCCCTGCTTGGGCAGTACGGCCACCACCCAGCAGATACGCGCGCACGGCCCCGAACATGGCAATGAACGCTGGTCGCGGGTCAGCGGAGTTATTTGTCATAAGATTCTCTTCCTCGAGAAAACGTACGTTTGTATCCATACCATTCTACACTGGGCCTTGCTCTGGTGGTCTCGCAAGAATCAAAAGCGCTCCCCAGCAGGAACGTTGCCCTGATGCCCCTGCTCCAGCCATGCTAGCATAATATCTACGGGTGCGAGAGTCTCTGCGAGTTTCAAACAATACGTGCTAGCACTCATTATCGTGTACGCAAAGACCCTGCCACCGTCCGGGGAGCTCGGAAAGCACTAATAGAGTCGTCGGGAAACTCCGGAAGTATCCCCGCGCTATGCACGATCGCTCTGATACTCATACTCTTGCCGTGCTATCATAACATCTAAGCATAACTACCCATCATAGGGCTCATTAATGGTGGCGTGAGCGCAGCACCTTGCTGGTGCTTTGCCGGCAAGTCGGG
>JBKQTH010000382.1:0-15886 GCA_052143275.1 Ktedonobacterales bacterium
CGTTCTCGTATGTCGACAAGGGCATGCTGGCGACGGTCGGTCGCGCCTACGCGATCGCCCACATCGGCCGGCTACGGCTGCAGGGATTCGCCGCCTGGATCGTGTGGATGGCGGTGCATATCCTCTATCTCATCGGGTTCCGCAACCGGGTGCTGGTCTTGCTACAGTGGGCGTGGGCATACCTGACCTCCCAGCGCGGGGCACGCGTGATCCTGTCCAGAGAAAATGGAGCCTAGCCTCTGACTGCCGCTGTACATGATTGGGTGCCTCGAGCATGGTTGCCAGTATACGTCTCCTCTCTTCGGAGAACGGTGTGAAGCCGTCGGAATTCACTGTTCAACGGGATTGCTTGATGGGGGACTGCTTCGATACTGCAAGGGCCGAGAGTTTTTTCGCCACCCTGGAGTGCGAACTCATGCCCGCACCGTTTTCGGACACGCGATGATGCGCGGGCGCCGGTTTTTGGCTGATCCCACCTCTGCAGCGCTCTCGTAGGAAATCTCTGCACAGGCAAGACAACGCAGTCAGAGTACGTTGATCAATTGAGACGGAGATGATGGTAATCCACTCATGCGCTAGATTTGTTAACGTCAGTTCTGGATAAGCGAGAGACCTCCAGCCGGGTTATGATGCGGTTTCCGACGACCCATCAGCCCGGACTGGAGGTATCGCTGTGAGTATACTCGATCTGTATTGCTCCGTGGATGCGTTCTGGCAGCACTTTGAGCCGCTATGGGAGCGCGAGCTACTGGCGTCGGGGAGACGACACCGTCGCCGCAGCACCCGCCTATATCCCGCCGAGATCCTCACCATCCTCATCCTCTTCCAGCAGTCAGGGTATCGAACATTCAAGGGGTTCTACACCCAGCACGTCCAGGTCCATTTGCACCAGGAGTTTCCCGGGTTACTGAGTTATCCCCGTTTCGTGGCCCTCATGCCACGCTACCTGGTACCGCTCGCCATTTACTTGCACACACAGCTGGGGGAGTGTTCGGGCATCAGCTTTATCGACGCGACCTCCCTCGCCGTGTGCCATCCGGCACGTATCCAGCAGCATCGCGTCTTCCGGGTAGACGCGCGGCGTGGCAAGACCTCGGTCGGGTGGTTCTACGGCTTCAAACTCCACCTGGTCGTCAATGATCGCGGCGAGTTGCTCGCCTTCTGCCTCACGCCCGGCAACACCGACGACCGCCGTCCTGTGCCCCGCTTGGTCCGTCGGCTGTTCGGTCGCCTCTTCGGCGATAAGGGCTACATCTCGCAGCCCCTGGCTGAGCAGCTCCTGGTCACCCACGGGGTGCGCCTCATCACCAAACTGCGCAAGAACATGCGCAATATCCTTCTGCCTTTGGCCGATCGCCTGCTCCTGCGCAAACGGGCCCTCATCGAGACGATCATTGATCAACTCAAGAATGTCTGCCAGATCGAGCACTCACGTCACCGTAGTCCGTTCAATTTCCTCGTCCACCTGCTCGCAGGCCTTGCCGCTTACTGTCATCAACCCAAGAAACCCTCGCTTGCCCTTGATCTCCATCGCCGCCTCGCGACTTCCGTTATCCCGAACTGACGTTATCTTACGCACAGCATCGGTAGTGAGCGGCGCCTTGCGCTCGCTGACGAACACGTAGGCTGTCTCCGGCTCGTCCCGCTGTAGGCGGCGCAGGGCCCGCAGCTCTTCCTGATTGCGGAGCTACGTGCTCGTCCACGGGGTCTTACGGTGTTTTGAAATAACTAGTTCTAAAATTACTTGACCTCAGCCTCCGCTCCGGAGTATAGTACAAAATAGTTCAAAATCAGCAAGGAGAATACACATGGAACATTCGATCGCACTCGTCACCGGCGCCACCTCCGGGGTCGGTTATGCGGCAGCCCGCATTCTTGCCGGAGAGGGCTGGCGCGAGATCATCATCACCGGGCGCAGCTTGGCCGGGGCCCAGCAAGCGTCCGCTCAACTCGCAGCTGAGACCAAGACACAAGTCTTCACGCCGCTGGAGCTGGAGCTGGACACACTGTCCAGCGTTCAGTCCGTCCTCGCCGAGCTCGTCAAGCGAGGTCGGCCGGTCGATTTCCTCCTGCTCAATGCAGGAATCATGGGACGTAAGGAGCGCGTGCTCACTGCGGCGGGCATCGAGGTGTCTCAGGCCCCGCTCATCGGCCATCATCAACTGACTGTCGGGTTGCTCCGTGCCAAGCTGTTGAGCCCCAACGCGCGAATTGTTATCGCCAGCTCGGAAGCTGCCCGAGGGGACGTACCCCTATTCAGCTACACCGATGTGGCGGCCCTCGCGGCCACGCAGTACCACGGCGACCGAACTGCCGCCGTGGAAGCCCTGGTGCACAGCGGGCCGAACGTGACGTACCAGCCCAATCGGGCGTTCGCGGACGCGAAGCTCATCGTCGCTTGGTGGGCCGCTGCCCTGGCTCGCCGCCTACCCTCCGGCATGGCAGTATACGCCGTCTCGCCCGGTGCGGCGCCCGCCACCAATGCGGTGCGAAACGCTGGCCCACTCACGAAGTGGCTGCTGATTCCAGCGACGAAACTCATCCCCGGCATCTCTCACACGCCGGAGACCGCGGCTCGTCGCTACCTCCAGGCATCGGAGTTCGGAACCGACGTCTCGGGGCAATTCTTCGCCTCGGCGCCGAAGAAGCTCACCGGCCCAATTGAGGCGATGCGCCACCCACACTTTCACGATCGCGCCAACCAGGAAGCCGCGTGGCAAGCCGTCGTCCGTGTCTCCGGTGTCGACTTGTCTTACCCAGCATCCTCGTCCACGGGGTCCTAGGTTTTTTGAAATAACTAGTTCAAAAATTACTTAACCGCAGCCTCCGCGTCGGAGTATAATACAAAATAGTTCGAAACCAGCGAGGAGAATACACATGGAACGGTACCAAGGTAAAAGGTGGTGATTATCGGCGGCACGAGCGGCATAGGGCTCGTGACGGCGAAGATGCTCATGGATGGGGGCGCGCGCGTTCTAGTGACGGGGCGGTCGCAGGTCGGCCTGGATTCGGCGCAGAAAGAGCTCGGGAAGGGCGCCCTCGTTGTTTCGAGCGACGCGCGCTCGTTGACGGACATCGACGCCCTCGCCTCTCGGGTGAAGGTCGAGTCGTGAGGCCCCGCGAGGCCAGGGTCGGCTTGCTAATTACGAACTATTCGGTTATATTTTGGTGCGATGGCCATTGTCCAGGAGTTTTAAACTAAATGTCTCAAAATGACGCTAGGCCGCGTGGACGGCCGCGCAGCTTCGACGAGAGGTACGCGCTGGAAAAGGCGACCCAGGTATTCTGGTCGAAGGGCTACGACGGAGTGACGATCGACGATCTCGTCGCCGGGATGGGCGTGGGACGGCCGAGCCTGTATTCCGTCTTCGGAGACAAGCGGACGTTGTTCTTGCGCGTCCTTAGGGCGTACGCAGAGACGAAAGGCGCTCTCGCTGCGAAGGCACTCCTCTCGCCGCGCACTCTTCGCGACTCGCTCGCCGCCTTCCTGAGGCACACCGTAGAAACTGCGACTGCGGAAGGATCCGCTCGGGGATGTCTTCTCGAGTGCGTCGCGCCGCTTGTGAACGATGCTGAGGTCCAGCAGTTCCTACAGAACGCGGATGCTCACGCCGTAGGACTAGTGGAAGGTCGTTTCCGGGACGCGATCAGCGCGGGCGAAATCCCGTCCGACTTTCCTGTGGACATCCGCGCAAGCCAGCTCGTTGATTTTGCTCGTGGCCTTACCATGCGTGCGCGGATTGGCACGCCGCGCAAGACGCTTCTCAGGGATGCCGAGGAAGCGGCCGACTTGGTGCTCCTGCCGCGGCGTGGAAATGCGGCGCCAGAACGTTGATGCCGGCTGGAGGTATCTCGCTTATCCAGAACTCACGTTATATAGGCATTAAGTGCCTATCTGGTAGGTTCAATGAGGTGCTTGCTTGGACGAGAAGGGGGCGATGCCCCCTCCCGTTTGACGATCTGGTGTCCAAGGAGGAGAAAACGCTACCCTGCGACGGCAAGTGGGATTATGTGCTGGGGATAGTCGCTGTGCCAGTACTCGGTTCCATTGCTGGCATTAAGGGCGTACAGAATACTCCGCTCATATCCATCGAAGCTCGCCAGATAGACAACACCGTCCAGGATGACCGAGGGCGTAAAATGACCGTTTCCCAGTTGCTGGTGCCAGAGGACTGCCCCATCCGCACTGTTGAATGCATAGGCTTCGTCTCTGTTGAAGTACACGACGTTGTCGGCAATGGTGGGACGCTGGTATGGCATGGAAGCAAATTGGTACTTCCAGTGCAGACTCCCGTCGCGCTTACCTAGGGCATAGAGATACCGATCGCGCGAACTAGCGTACACCCACTCGTTGTCGACGTCTGCTCCACGATAGGTGCCCATGGAGTACCGCCAACGCACTCTCCCAGTTTCAGTATCCAGGGCGCAGAAGTAGCTTGCATCTTCGTGATCGACCGAACCTTGCGTGCCGACGTAGAGCAGCTGGTCGAACACCACGGGTGGTCCGCTCACAATTGTGGGATACTCATACTGATAGAGCCAGTCGACCGTACCGGTCTGTTCGTTGATCGCATAGACACCCTTCTGGCTGACCGCGTAGAGTGTACCCTCCATCAGTGCCTGGGGTGAGACCCACGGCCACTGTTCATCAATGGCTATTCGCCGGAGCACGGAGCCATCCTGTGCACTCAAAGCATAGGTGCCGGTATAGACAATACCATCATTCACCATCGGAACGGCGAAATCCTCAAACGGAATGTCGACGATCCAAGCATCGGTTGGGGTACGCCAAGAGAGCGTCCCATCCTCGGCATTGAACGCGCAGGTATATTGGCCATAGCCGGAGACACAGACGTAGACAGTGCCGTTGACCACCCGTGGCGTTCCGAAGCGCGGATCAGGTCGCCTTGGCCGACGAAACCGGCCGGGAGGATAGGTCGGTTCCCTGGTCACTTTCACCTGCTGGCACCAGCCTACCATCCCATCGCTGGCATGGACGGCGTACAGACGATCTCCGCTGGCCACGTAGAGCGCTTGTTGCCCTCCCACCGGAGCGAGCGTAGTCACGACCGCAACCGGCGGCAGGTCCTGACACCGGTCCAGAGCCACCTCAATCGAAGGGGATGCCGGATCCTGGGACATTACCAAGTCCTCCTCTGCGATTCGCGCAGGCAAGTCTCTCATCTGCCCGTCTCATGATCGCACAGAACCATAGGGTCATGCGGCCATTGGGAGTCGAGCAATGCCACACATACGGTGAGGCTGCTGTCGCTTGCGGCATCCCCATACTGAACTGCGCCCCTCAATCTGGACAGCGAATGCGGCCTTTTATGGGGAGCCGCTAATCTCTTCATCAACATTAATCCTCTGAGGGCGTTTCGAAACCGCTCCGTGCGTGGGATACAATGCGCGTAAGCACTACAAGTCATCTCATAAACTCGTCCGGCGCTGGAAGCAGCGGTGACACGACAGCGCTCTTCGTGCTACGATGGCAGGTAGGTCGTGTCCTGGGTCACCGATGTACTGCTGGGAGGGTACGTGCGTGGATCAGTCTCGCTCCTCTGGTGCTCCTGCTGCTCAGCACCGTGCGGGATATTGGCAGCCTGCCCTTGGCGTCCTGGTGGCGTTCGCTGGTGGGATCGCCACTGAAGTGGCCGCCATACTTATCGGCGATTCGACAATTGATTCGACAATTCTGCAGCTGCTCTCCTACGGGGCCATCGTGCTAGTCGCGAGTCTCACCGGCGGCGCGCTGTTCCGCTCGAGGTGGGCGGCGCTCGCCGTTCCCGTCGCGCTGATGCTGGGGATCGTGACATATATCGTGCTCGCCGACGCGTTCTTCGGCAGTCCCTATGCGGTCGGGCCCGGTGCGGTAGACGCGGATATCCGCTTGCTCGCCTTCATCGTGGAATGGGCTGGCTTGCCTGCGGCGGTCCTTGCTGCCCTCGCGTCAGCACTGCGCCGGCGCTTTGCCTCGTCTGAATCGGGCCGATGAGCGGGTCCAACACGTTCCCTTGCTCGTCCGTGCGACCATTGGCTGCGGCATCTTGCTCCTGGATGCTGCGTACCATCCATTTATGAGATGACTTCTAGTAGGCATTTATGTGGAGTAGAGATGACATGGACAGCGATCCCCAATGTAACCCGGCGGATCTGCCGCTCGTGACGTTCGACAACAATGCGTTGCTCGCGGTGCGCCGCGACGAGGCTTCCGCTCCGGACGTGCGCACGATCCTTGAGATGAACCGCGCTGGCTTGATTACCGCCAACGTGACGGCGATGACCGAAATGGAAGCCCAGCGAGAAGATGATTGGCTCAAGGGGGAGGACCACATTCGGTGGATACAGTCCCTGGGGATCGCTCGCAAAACATCTTCACTCGCCCACGCGACATCGGCTTTAGTACGCCTGACTTCCCTGACGGACCCATGTTTGATACGAGCCGGGAGCAGGTGTTCAAGGAACGTCTCTTTGCGCTTCTCCAACCCAACATGCCGTCCAGGTGGCCGGTGTACTTCGAAAGGGAGTGGGAGCAGCTCTCATTCTTCCGGAGAAAGGCGGCTTATGAGTTATGGCGCTTGCGCTGGGGTTTGGGCCAGGGCTGGATACCGCCGCGGCCGACACCCTATCTGGATATGCTGAGCTTGACTGATCGGGAGGCGCTGCGCGACTGGGTGGAAAAGCAGCATCGCAAGTGGATGAATGCGGCGTGCGATGTGGAGGGACTCTTCATCCACATCAGCCAGGCAATCTACACAACGCACCCTGAGCACGCTGTATTCGTGACCTTCGACGGAGACTTTCACAGGCAGACGAAGCTTGACGCACTGCGTGCAATTAACTTCCCTGGCGAAATCTTACGGCCAGCTGAGGCGGTCCAGTTCCTTCGTGGCGTCACAGGGACACCGGAAAGCGCCAAAGTAGGGAGTTAAGAAACGCCCTCGTCCTCTTTCAGACAACGCATGAAAAGCCGCTTGTCTGCTCAACGGCCCCTTGTTGCCCACATGTCGGCTAGGTAGCATCAGTCGAGGACAACTTGCCAAATTGGCATCATAATTGGCATCAAAGCAGCCAAAACGCACAACAGCGGCGCAGAGCTTGGTTGCTCTAACGCCGCTTCAATGGCGGAAGGGGTGGGATTCGAACCCACGGTAGGGCGTAAACCCTACAGCGGTTTAGCAAACCGCCGCACTAGACCGACTATGCGACCCTTCCGTATGGTGCCAAAGGGGGGACTCGAACCCCCACGCGGGTGAACCGCACAACGCCCTGAACGTTGCGTGTCTACCAATTCCACCACTTTGGCAGGTGCTGCTCCAACGTTGATGTTAGCGCAGGACAAGGGGCAATACCCCACTAGAGACAGGTATTATGATACTCTACGGCCCTGCTGCTGTCAAGCAGCAGGGCCGGCTGGTTTGGCGCCGGCTGGCAGCTTGGCGGAGGAATGGAGACTCTCAACCAGCTTGATGCGTTGGAGGCAATTGATCTATCATAACGAATGGCTGAAGGCCGTGTTTTGGGCGATGGGACATTGTCCACCAATCCGCCGCTGTCGGATATAAGCAGGCAACCTTGTGCCTACATTCTCCATATTTAATTGAAGAGGGATCACATGCAGCGTAGACCGCATCCGTGGCTGAAACTTTCAGGGCGGGTTGCGCTTGCGGCAATTCTCGCACTTGGCAGCCTCGCTGCCTGTAGCAGCACCTCAGTCACGAGCAAGCTTCTGCCCACTGCAACCGCTGGCGATATCAAAATACTGGTGTCACAGACCCAGTTCAACGTGAGCGATCCGGTAGGCGTCACCGTAACTAATACCAGCAACCAGACCTTTTATGCCGTCAATGGCCGCTCCGGCTGCACCTTCCTGCAATTGCAAGAGTTAGATACCGCAAAAAATTCCTGGGTCAGTGTATCTGGCTGTCCGGCCGCCAGTCCTACTCCACTCGCCATCACTCCACAACTCTCTGAACCCTTCACTCTGGCCCCCAACTCACCCAGCAATGAGAATGCCTGGGATCCAGGGACCTATCGAGTCGCTCTGCTCTATAGCGCCAGTTCGGATGGCAGCAGCTCTCCTCTACTAGCCTTTTCAGCCGCCTTTACTGTTGTCTCGGGATAAAGCCTGGTAAATCCCGCAAACCTGGATAAAATTTAGCACTCGGCGGCCTAGGAAATTGCTCGGTCTATCGCAGGGATGCTAGAATGAACCACATACGCCGGTATGAAACATTCGATGGAGGTATCTACGTGGGGGAGCTAGACGGCAAGCAAGCGCTTATTTTCGGTGTTGCCAATCACAATAGCATCGCCTGGGCGATCGCCCAGAAACTGGCAGCGCAAGGGGCACGCCTGGCGTTAACCTACCAGGAGCGCATGGAGCAGAATGTTCGCAGGCTAGCTGCCGGAGTGGATGGCGTGCTGGTGATTCCATGCGATGTGCAGAGCGACGACGAACTCGATACCGCCTTCGATACCGTACGTCAGGAATTTGGCGGCCTGGACATCCTGGTTCATAGCGTCGCCTATGCGCCGACTGAGGACCTACGCGGGCGCGTCTCTCAGGTATCGCGCACGGGATTCATCACTGCGGTGGACGTGAGCGCCTATTCATTGCTGGCGATGGCGAAGCGCGCAGAGCCGCTGATGCAGGGCCGCAGCGGCGGCAGCATTGTTGCTATGACCTACCTGGGTAGCGAGAGAGTCGTGCCGGGTTATAATCTAATGGGTATTGCTAAAGCGGCACTTGAGGCTTCCATTCGTTATCTGGCCTGGGACCTGGGACCAGCGAATATTCGCGTGAACGGTATCTCCGCGGGCCCATTGCGGACGCTCTCCGCGCGTGGAGTCGGCAATATTAACGACATGTTTACCCTTATTGATCAGGTAGCTCCGCTTCATCGCAATATCGAGCAAGGCGACGTCGGAGAACTGGCGGCACTACTCTGCCAACCAGCCATGAGCAAAGTCACCGGTAACATCATTTATCTCGACAGCGGCTTCCATTTGATGGGCCTGGGAACAATGTAGAGTTTTTGCGGCGGCGAATCAGCGGCTCGCAACCGTGGCTTCTCGCCACTGACTGGTGCCCACTAATCGGAAAGGAGTGGCGCTGGCCCCCTACCGGGGTCTCCGCGCCGGCAGTCACATGAGTGGTCTTGCGGACGATACCAATGGACACGTGAGAAAGGCGTCTTCTCCTGCCTCTTCGTCGCAGTCGCCGGAGAACCTACCGCAGGGAACATCCCCGAAGCGCCGGCTCACTCCCTTATATAGCCGGCTCACTCCCTTGCGTAGCCGGCTCACTCCCTTGCGTAGCCGGCTCAGTCCCCTCCGTATGATCACGATAGTAGTGGTAGTCGCGACCATTGCGATCTTGCTACGAGCCTTGCTTACCCCCGCTGCGGCAAGTTCTGGTGCCACGTCGGCAACCCCTGGAGGCGCCGCTCCACTGGTAAACCACTACGCACCAAACGCCACCCTACTAGACCTGCACAATAATCGTGTCCAACTTTCGAGTTACCGAGGCAAAGTCGTCATACTCAATTTCTGGTACGTAGCCTGTGCACCCTGCCAATTTGAGATGCCGACTTTGCAACAGGCATATGATGCTGAGTATTCTAAAGGTTTGGTAGTCGTTGGGGTCAATACCTCGGATGACGCGGCAAGCATCACCGTGTTCGTGAAAGCCTTGGGCATAACCTATCCTATTTTACGCGACGCTGGCCAGCAGACCACTGTTGAATACCGGGTCGTAGACACTCCAACCTCATTTTTCATCGATCGCCATGGAGTCATCCGGTATAAAGTCATCGGTCCTCTGGACAAAGCGACACTCAACCGGGACACGGCCGCGCTGCTGGCAGAAGGCTAGGGCCCCAAAAGGAGCTAGAGAGCTAATCTGCGCTCCGTACATCCCCCTCCATTGGGCGCCGGCAGCCACATGTGTTATAATGCGCGGCGCCACTCACACTATACTCTCTCATAATACGGCCCGAGCTAAGCAGAAGGAGGACCGCGCCGTGATCAACAAAGACCAAACGCTCGATAATCTCTGGCTGGCCCGTGCAATGTACGACCTTGGCGCGGTTTCTTTTGGAGACTTCACACTCGGCGATAGCACAGTCAATTCTCCGGTATTTATCAACCCGAAAGTCGTGATCGGCAATCCTACCGCTCTGCGCGTGGCGGCAAAACTGATGTACCAAGAGGTGACGCTGGCCCAATCGCTCCGGCGATCACGAGTACTGCCTTATGATGTCGTTGCCGGTGTACCGGTTGGAGGCCTGCTGATTGCCACCGCCTACTCGCTCGAATCGTCGACGCCTCTTATTTACCCAAGACTCAAGCCCGAAGGGACCGGTACCAGAGGTGTCGAGGGTCTCTACCGTCCTGAGGCGCGAGCTCTCTTGATCGATGACCTGGTTACGGGCGGACGCAGTATACTCGAGACTGCCCGTTTCATGGGAGAGCACGGTATTGCCGTACATGATGCAGTAGTTCTGGTCGATCGGGAGCAAGGGGCTCACCAACGTCTCAAACACTCAGGCATCAATCTTATCAGTATCATTAAGCTGGAGATGATGATGAATCTGTATCGCTCCAGCGGTCTCATCGACGAAGAACGATACGAAGCCTACCTCAACTACCGCAATCAGTCTCGGCCAGCTTCGGGTGAGGCGGAGTATCCAGCGGAAGAGTCAGAGTTGACGGATGAAGAGCCACCGGACGGCGGCGAGGATGAACACTAAAAACCTGCTGCGTACCCACCTAGTCTCGGGCCAGGTGGGTACGCAGCAGGTAGTGCGACGAAGAAAGAGCTTACTGGGTTGAAACAGTTGAGCTTGGCGATATCTGTGGGATTGGCGGCACCGCCGCATCTCCCGAAGGTAGCATTACCGGCGTTACCGGAGGTGCGGGAACCCCCGATGACGTTCCCATGCCGGCGCCGCGCTTGAGCAACTCGGCCAACGGCTCAACCAAATCTATTGGTAGGGGAAAGACAACTGTTGAGTTTTTCTCCGCGGCAATCTCGGTGAGAGTCTGCAGATAGCGCAAGGTAATAGCCGCCGGCTCCGTCGAGATAAGGTGCGCCGCATCGGCAAGCGTCTGCGCCGCCTGAAACTCACCTTGAGCCAGGAGCACCTTGGCTCGCTTCTCGCGTTCGGCCTCTGCCTGTTTAGCCATGGCACGCTGCATTGTGCTGGGCAGCTCGACATCTTTGATCTCGACCGTCGTCACTTTGATGCCCCAACGCTCGGTCTGCTCGTCAATGATGGTCTGCACACTATGGTTGAGTTTCTCCCGCGCGGTCAAGATATCATCCAATAGCGACTGGCCGAGAACGCTTCGCAGGGTGGTCTGGGCGATCTGTACCGTCGAACGGTAGTAATCCAGCACATTGTTGACCGCCGCATTAGGATTGACGACATAGAAGTAGACAACCGCGCTTACCTTTACGGTGACGTTGTCGCGGGTAACACCCTCCTGTGGCGGTAGCTCGATCGTGATGATACGCAGATCGATCTTACGCATCTGGCTGATGAAGGGAGGAACCCAGAAGAGTCCCGGGCCCTTGGCCCCAATCAGGCGGCCAAGCACAAAAATGACGCCGCGCTCATACTGGTTGACCACTCGAAGCCCTGACATAAAGAACAGCACTAAGATGACCAGCGCAATGACCCCACCAATAGCAATGTCTGTCTCGGGCATGATCAACGCTCCCTCTGCTAACCCGCAACGACGAACACGATCTTAATAATCGTAACCTGAATTATGGCTCCTGGACTGGCTGGTCGCCTTCGACAACTGGTGTATGGATGGGTTCCACCGGCTTGCCGCTGGTTTTGAATGCCCGATGGCGCAGGAGCAAACCAAGGATATCATCGTGCATAGGCGCAATCGGCTCGACAATAAGCTTAAGCCCATCGTACGCTGTGATACGCACTTCGTGGTCGGCGGGAATGGTCATATCAAAGATCGCTTCCTCAGGCGCGAGTTCGGCAGCCCAATCCTCGCCCTGCACCTTGACACGCCCGCCGGGAGTGAGCGGAACCGTAACCTGCCCTATCTGGCCCAGTAACCCTTGAGTACCGCTTATCATCGGGGCACGCCTTGACATAATGGCGTAGCGGATGACCACCAGCGACACCAGCCCGACGCCCACTGCTACACCGAGTACCACATAAGTATTAACGGTCGACGCGTGCTGATCCGTACCAGTATCGAAGAAGATCAACGACCCAACAACTAGACTCGCGAGCCCGACGAGCGCTAGAGCGCCATGGCTAGGTAGACGCACCTCTACAGCCAGCAACATCACCGCCAGCAGCATGAGGATCAGTCCTTCCCAGTTGGGACTCAGGGCTACAGCTCCAAACAGGAAGACCACGAGCGTAATGGCACCCACTGTGCCAGGCACAATGGCTCCTGGGTGTGAAAGCTCAATGAAAATACAGATGGCCGCCAGTCCAAAGAGGATGAACAGTACATCAGGATCGGTGATGAAGCTCCGAAGTGGGTTAACCTGCACCAGCTGCGATTGGCCTAGTAGTAGATGAAAGCGGTGCAATGCAAAAGTTGAGGTAAGGAAACCTAGTCCGCTCTCACAGAGAAGTGCTGGACTCGAATTACTGGCACCCTGGTGTCGCGGCGGCGGATCCTCGCCAGCGGCACGTCTCTGACCGATTACTCTCATATTGCCACATGCCTCCAGTTCCAGGAGATAGCAGGCGGAATGGGTATCTGGCCGGCACCTCTTGCCTTCCTACGCGATACTATATACTACCCAAGTATACGCGCGACATGCCACCCATGTTCCACAATGCCACCGGCGCACACGAAAGAGTATACTAAAAGACGATACCGAAAGCTCCACACCCCAACAAGTGGCAGTGAGACATCAGGCAATAGATTGCGCAATCTTCCGATGAAGGAGACCTTCGTGACAGCTGAACAGACTCAGTTTGACGTCGTGGTAATCGGCGCCGGGATAGGCGGGTACGTAGCGGCCATTCGGGCAACACAGCTTGGCGCTCGCGTGGCAATCGTCGAGAAGCAATATATCGGCGGCACATGCTTGAATGTCGGATGTATTCCTTCTAAAGCATTGATCCACGTGGCACAGCTCTATTCCCAGTTCCACGAACTCGAGAAGATGGGCATCCACGTCAAGGAGGCGCCATCCTTTGACATGGCCACCGCGGTAGCTTACAAGGATAAGGTCGTCAAGCAACTGACTGGTGGTGTCGCTCAGCTCCTCCGGGCCAACAACGTAACCGTCTTCGACGGCACCGCACAGGCCGTTTCGCCAAATCGGGTTCAGATTGACCTCCAGGATGGCACGTCCCGCGAGATCGAGACCAAAAAGCTGATACTTGCCAACGGCTCGGTAACGATCAGACCGCCTTTCCCAGGCATTGATGGCTCCAATGTCATCTTTAGCGATGATGCCATGCAGATGGCATCGGTGCCACAGAGCCTGGTCTGCATCGGCGGCGGTGTGATCGCGGTTGAGCTGGCTTGCATGTTCAACGCGTTTGGCACTTCAGTAACCATCGTGGAGATGCTGCCCTCCATCATCGCCAACGAGGATGAGGAAGTCGTCAAAGCTCTGGCCCGCTCTCTGACCAAGCAGGGCATCCAGATCCACACCGACACACGGGTGGAATCCATCACAGACGCAGACGGCAAGAAGCGGGTCATTGCCTCCACAGCCGGCGGAGAGAAAACTTTTGATGGCGAGTACGTGCTGGTGGCGGTTGGACGTACCTCTAACCCAGCTGGCCTAGATGGCTTGATCCAGGCAGGACTGGCAATGGATCGCGGTCGAGTCATCGCCAATGAACACATGGAAACCAATCTACCTGGCGTATATGCCATTGGCGACCTGGTGGGACGCACGTGGCTCGCGCACGTCGCTGAAACCGAGGGCGAAGTGGCCGCTGAGAATGCCATGGGACATGAAGCCAGGATGGATTATACCGTGGTTCCGCGCCCGATCTATACTATTCCCGAAATTGCCTCGGTTGGACTCACCGAGCAACAGGCTCGTGAGCGCAGTGGCACCATCCATGCAGAGAAGTTCCCCTGGGCAGCCAACGGCAAGGCGTTAGCCAGCGACGAAACCGAGGGCTTCACCAAAGTCATTCTGGGTGAGTACGGCGAGATTCTCGGTGCCACTATCTTTGGCGCCGATGCTACCAACTTGATCACCGAGTTCTCACTGGCGATGCGAGCCGAATTGACCGCCGACGAGATAATAGCTACCATCCATCCTCACCCAACCTACAGCGAGGCACTACGCGAGGCCACACTCGCCGCTTCGCTTCGACCTATTCATATCTTTCTGCGCCATACCGCGGCAGGTACAGAGCGCTAAACGAGAGCAGTGAGAGAGCGCATGGATGACAGCGATCAGCAACCTGACGCATCTGGGCATCCCGCCGAGCAATCCCCCAACGCTGGGCAGGACCAGAGCGATGACCGTCATGAAGACTTCCGGGGGGAATCGGATGCCGGGTGGGATACCCGTGAGTGGGATACCCGTGAGTGGGATACCGGCTGGGCCACCGGCTCCCAGCCCAACCTCCTAGATGATACTACCGGTGAACTAGAAGCCATTGGCGGTTGGGCTGGGCGAGCCACTAAACCCAAGGTAGATTCTGGGCGGCGCGAAGCTGATCGCGCGAGTAGGCCGGAGGACGCTTTTACCCAAGCTCTGAATTCAAGGCTGGCTCGGCTGGGACGCTTCGGGGGGTCGCTGGGCCGGGTGGCACGCCTGCGCCTGCTGCTCCGCCGCCGTCCCGCCGCCGCTGCCCTCCTCGCCTTCTTCCTGCTCGGCCTCATCCTCACCGCCACCGCTCCCCTCCTTCCCCTCCTCCGCCTGGGCTTCGATGCCGCCGACGCCTACCGCCAGGCCGAGTCTCTACAGACCCTCTTCTCCGACGGCTCCGCCTCCCTTCTCAACACCGAAAAACTCGCGGAAGCCCAAACCCAGCTCGACGCCCTCTCCCATGACCTCTATGAGATCAACAGCGTCGCAACCCCTCTGGGCGCTCCCCTGGCTCTCGCCAACCCCCAGCTCCGCGACGACCGCCTCCTGGTCCGCATCGGCTTCGACCTCTCCGCCTCCGCCGACGAAGGTCTGCAGGTCGCCCGCACCATCCTGACGCCGCTCCAGGGCGGCGCGCTGGCCATCCAGGGGAGCGGCCCCCTCATCACAGCGGCCGACCTGAGCCAGGCTCAGACCGTCTTGGCCGATGCCACCGGGCAGGTCCAGGATGCCCTGGTCGCCTATTCCCAGCTCGACCGAGCCACCCTTCCCGCCCAACTGCGTCCCGGCACCAAGCTGGGGGATTATCTGCAACTCTTGCCCCTGGCTCCCCAGGTAGTCGATGAGCTCTCCGCCCTCATGAGCGGCGTCCCCGCCATGCTGGGGGTCGGCCAGCCCGCCGAGTACCTGGTGATGGCGCTGGATCGCTCTGAACTACGCCCGGTCGGCGGTTTTGCCGGCAACTATGGTATCCTCGAGCTGGACGCCGGTCGGCAGTCCACCACCCATCCCTTCAGCCTCACCAATGTCTATGACCTGGATCAGGATTACTTCAATGCGAATCTTCCCTCGGTAGTGACCAACGACTGTAGTGGCCAAGGACCGCAGCCGCCGGAGTACTACTGGTGGTGGCCCTATCGCGATCTGGGCTGCCAGTATGGTTGGGGGCTGCGGGACGCTGGCCTCTCCCCCAGCTTCCCCATCGATGCCCAGACCGCCATGCAGATCGTGGAGGATACGCCCAACAAGGTCCCCAATAATGCGCCCTTGCAAGGGGTGATCGCCTTTACTCCGGTCCTCATCGAGCGCCTCATGAGCGTGACCGGCGAC
>JBKQTH010000383.1:0-6207 GCA_052143275.1 Ktedonobacterales bacterium
GTTTCCAGCCGCATACCGGACACTGGCTCGATGTTCCCCGCTCTGAGCCAGTGAAGCTCATGATGCCAGCTTGTTGTGCTTTATATGAGAGATACGCTATATCTTGGCCGTACTCCCATCCAGACAGGCGTTGGTTATGATGGCGCCCACTCTTCTTGTTTCGTACGCCATGGGGATTGCCGATGAAGAGCTGGCCGACACCATGCTGCTGACAAAAGGTGATGACCTTGCGGGTGCCCTGATGCCGCAGCGCTCGGACCTGTCGCCGCTTGCGTGCACTCACCTGCCGCCGAGCCCGCTGGAGTTTGCGATAGCGCCGGGAGCCTTTCTGGCAGCGACTGCGCTTCTTGGCGATCTGCCCCAAGGCCATATGGTGCCGCCGCTTGAGGGAGCGGATGCCCCGTCCGGACACGACCTGCGCCACTCCGGTGTTGGTCGTGACTGCTGCCTGATGGATCTCCCCCAGATCCACCGTCGCCTGGACTGATCCAGGGGCCGTCTTGGCAGGCGTTGTCGGGACCGAGACGTGGAGTTCGTAGCCATCCTTCCAGACCAGCTTGACACTTCCAATTTGCTCGGGCAAGTCCAGTTTGAAGACCAGTGACCGCCGTCCCCGCCCCATGGGCAAGACGATCCGTGCCCGCCGTCCCTCCTGTCCTCGCTCCACGCTGGCGGCTTGTGCGGGCCAGTACAAGGGAAAGAAGCGTTTGTCCTTGTAGGGGTAACGAATCTTGCGGTTGGTTTTACGGAGCTCCCGGGTGGCGTCCACATTGGCCAGGAACTGTTGGCAAATCATCTGGATGGTCTGGCTATGGAGCGCATACTGGCCTCTGGTAGCCTGCTGGAGGTCGTCCCGATCGGGCCAGCGCGTATGCTGCTGCCGGGCGGCCAGATGGAGATCGCGACACGCCGCCCACACGCGGGCAGCTTCCTGCTGCGCTTGGTAGACACGCCGCCGCAGGGAAGGACGCAGGGTTGGGAGGGGATAGATGTGCACCGTTTCCATGAGGGATACCTCCCAACCATCCATCATCAGACTGTACCTCTCCCTCCAGCTTCTTTTTGCCCGACAGACAAACGGCAACGTGTATACTGTAGAACCGAGAGGCGCTTTCATCCCCATCCCGTGAACGGGATGGGGATGGGAATTCCCGCGCCTTTTCTTTTACACCGCAACGTGTCCGAGATGCTGAGGCCGCCCAGGCGCAGCAATCGTGAGATGATGCCCTTATCCGTGATCGAGATGCAGCGTTTCTTAGAGGTGGTTAGAGACGACCGCTTCTATGCGCTGTATGTGCTGGCACTCAGCACAGGTATGCGTGAAGGCGAGCTGCTAGGGCTGCGGTGGCAGGACGTTGACCTGCCGCGGCGCATCGTGCAAGTCCGCATGAACGTGCAGGAAACGCTGGGCCGGTACATCATCGCTGAAACCAAGACAGCCTACTCCAGACGTACAGTAGCGCTCACCCAGGCCGCGGTTGACGCTCTTGCTAATCACTGGCAGAAGCAGCAGTGCGAAAGGGAGCGGATGGGCGAAAAGTACGACGACTCGCTTCACCTGGTATTCCCCAACGGCTATGGCGGCATCATGATTCCGCATAACATTACCAAAAGGAGCTTTAAGCGGTATCTTATCAAAGCAGGACTGGGTCGCGACGTGCGGTTCCATGATCTGCGTCACACAGCCGCCACGCTCTTGCTGGCCTCTGGGGTCAACGTCAAGGTAGTCAGCGAGATGCTTGGGCACTCTAACGTGGCAATTACTCTCCGTATTTACGCGCACGTTCTCCCTCACATGCAGCAGTCAGCTGTGCAAGCGATGGACGCTCTTCTAGGAACGCCGGTCGAAAGCTACACTCCCAAGTACCTGGCATCCGAATCTGGGAAGCACGAAGGGTCCGAAACCGATATTGTGGGCACGAGATAACAGAGACTGCATTCTCCGAAGCGCGCCTGCTGTACGAACACGCCGCCAGTACCAGCGTCCTCCCCCCATTGGGGTATCAACTTGCCACTGGAGTGCCCTGGAGGTAATGTTCTAGATGTTTGTTCTAGGAGATGGGGGCCAAACGTCGTGCCTTTCGTCGTCGTCTGCACACGCCTGGTGCTTCCCACTGGTTTCGAGGAGAGTAGTCTAGGAGAGCAATCATGCCCACTCGCGCCGAGATTCAAGACACCCTGGCGGCGTCGCAGACGCAGGTCCTGGCGTTTTTTCACGGGCTGAGTCCAGAAGACCTGGAGCGGCCAGCCACGGCGAGTGAAGTGCCCGGAGCCGCTCCGTGGTGCGCCAGAGATCATTTGGCGCACCTGATGCAAAACGAGCGCAACATCCAGCACTTGCTGCGCCGTGTACTCGCCGGCGAGCCTCGAGACGTTATATTGCGTAGTCAATACCCGGAGGGCATGCCGCTGCCTGGCATTCTGGGCGATCTGGGTGCGCTGACCCCGGAGGAGGAGGAGGGGCTGGGGCTGGCAATCGCCCAGCTCAATCAAGCTACCGTGAATGCGCACCGCGACGACACGCTGGAGATGCTCTCAGCGGAGTACCTGGCGGCGCGGCAGGAATTATTGGATCTCCTGCACCAGTTCACCGATGAGCAGCTGGCCGCTTCGATTCCCTCAGTCGTTGGTGACGCGACCGCCGGCGACGTGTTTGCCGGCAGAGCGGGGCATGCAGTCGAGCACATGAGCTCGGTTGAGGAAGGATTACGTCGGGGCGTGTAGACGGGTGTCGCTCTTGGCCGATCGGCACCGTCTCCGTCACGTCCGAGTGGCACTGGAAGCTGGTGGTCCGGGAGTAGGCTGGTGCAGCCAGGAGCAGCTTGTGCCAGGAAAACACTCGACTAACGTCAAGGAATTGGGGGGCAAACGAGGGGGCAGACCAGTCAATGCGAGTGCGAAAGCCCATTGAATTCAGAGTTCTTGCTGGCCAATATAGTGGACTTCGACTCTCCCCCATCTCCACCACATGAGCCCAGGAATTAAGCCTCCTGGGCTCACTCTTTCTTCGGTCTGACGCCAATTCTGACGCCAAAATAGGCGAACGACGACGAACTACAGCATTTGTGCTAGAAAGCACACGCGAAGCACAATATCTCGGCAACGCTCAAAAGCAGATCACACTTCCCCATTGTTCCGGAGAAACAAATAGCCTGCAACTGGCACCTATACTTGTGTCAACAATGGAATGATACCAAGTTCGTCTTGGTAGTTGTCATGAGGCGTGGGATGAAGTCATTTGAAATAAAGATGTCGGCTGCGCTTGTGACACGCCCAAGACAGGTTGGGTAGAGCAGGAAAGTTAGCGTGATCATCGTTGACGCTCACGAGGATCTTGCCTACAACGCGCTGGTTGATGGGCGTGACTATCTGCAATCGGCCTACGTGACACGCGCTGCCGAGGAAGGTGAGTCGGCGCTGGAAGACCTGGGAATCTGCATGTTGGGTCTGCCAGAATGGCTCCAGGCGCAGGTGGCCATTATCTTCGCCACGCTGACGACCATCCCCCGTGCACTGGCGCATCCCGGCGAGCTGAGCTATCGGAACAGTGAAGCCTCGCACCAACAGGCCCTGGCGCAACTGGGGATCTATCGCCACTGGTCGGCGACAAGCCCCCGGGTTCGCCTCATTACCCATCGTTCGCACCTGGAAGAGACGCTCGCCACGTGGGAGTCCGATGGCGTGTCGCCGCAGGTCGGCCTCGTGCTGCTCATGGAGAACGCCGACTCCATTCGGACCACCGATGAAGTTGGCTTCTGGTATGAACAGGGACTGCGGATGGTCGGTCCCGCCTGGCATAGCAATCGGTTCACCGGCAGCGCCATCGATGGTGGTCCGCTCACCGCACAGGGACGCGAGCTATTGGCGGCGATGGGGCGCCTGGGCATGGCGCTGGACCTCAGCCACATGTCTGAGGAAGCCTGCCTAGAAGCCCTGGCGAGCTATCCTGGTCCCGTCATCGCCTCACATGCCAATCCCCAGCGCATGGTACCCATGCCCCGTCTCCTCTCGGATCGCGTCATCGCCGGGGTGGCAGAGCGAGATGGCGTTGTGGGCATTATGCCGGTGAACTGGGCGCTGGTCCCCAATTGGCGGCAGCGAGCGCGGGAGGAAATCACCGTGGATCTCGTCGCTGAGGCGATTGACATCGTATGCCAGATCGCTGGCGATACGCGCCATGTGGGACTGGGAACCGACTTTGATGGCGGCCAGGGGGCGGAGTGCGCACCCATGGGCGTCGAGACGGTGGCCGATCTACCATTGATCGCTCCTGCCCTGGAGCGACGCGGATACCAGCTAAACGACATCGCCGCCATTCTCCACGGAAACTGGTTGCGCGTCCTCCGCCAAGCGCTGCCGTTATAGCTCATCTGGACTCGGCTCGCCTATAGGTTGCGGAATGCTTGATCAACAAGTGCATCGCCATACGACTCAGTCAGTGGTGCGTTCCGTATCAGTAATCGGTAATAAAGCGGTCCGAAGATGGCGTCAACGAATACTTCGGGATCGAGATTGGCAGGTAGCTCGCCAGCCAACTGGGCTCGTTCAATGTCACCGACGGTAGCTGCCCGCCGATCTCGCAAGTGACGTTCGTTGAGGGTTTTCAGGACGGTTGGGTCGCTCTGGCCCTCGGCGATCAGTTCGGCAATTACTTTGCCAAATAGCCCGTTGAATCGTTTGACTAGCAGCCGAACGGTTGACCTGACGGATTCCTGAACCGGTGTGGGTTCGTCAGTGGACGCGGTGGGAGGTCGGCCTGTGTCGAGGCGCTCTTGGAACATGGCCATCACAAGATCGGCCTTGCTCGGCCACCATTTGTAGATCGTGGGCTTGCCAACGCCCGCTCGCTTCGCGACGGCCTCAATGGTGAGATCACGAACGGACCGCTCCTGCAGCAGTTCGTAGACGGCGTCCAAGATTTGGGTGTGCGACTCCGCGGTCGTGCCGGGTGGGCGACCGCGCGGTTGGCGGGTCATCGGTGTGGACTCCATCACATATATCTTAACGTCAGTTCGGGCTCAAGATCCCTCCTGATAGTATGACTGATAGGTAAAAACAGCAGACGATCAGGAGGGGACCCCATGAGTATACTCGGTGTGTTTTGCGATGTGGATGACTTTTGGCAGGCGTACGGAGCGGAATGGGAACGAACGCTGATCGAGAGTGGAGTTAAGCAACGACACCGTGAGCATGAGATGTATCCGAGTGAGATCATGACGCTGCTGATTCATTTCCATCCATCGTGTTACCGAACGTTTAAGCACCATTATCTCAAGCATGTGCAAGTTGCATTGCGCCAGGAATTTCCCCGCTTACTGAGCTACAACCGGATGGTGGAAGTGATGGCAGGTTATTTGGTACCGATGACCGCTTATTTGCATACCAAGTTGGGAGTCTGCACCGGGATCAGCTTCATTGAGTCGACCGCGCTCGCCGTGTGCAAAAATCCACGCATCAGCAGCCACCGGGTCTTTGCCGAGCTGGCGCAACGCGGCAAGACGTCCACCGACTGGTTCTTTGGGTTTAAACTGCACCTGGTCATCAACGACCGCGGCGAACTGCTGGCGTTCTGTCTGACACCCGGCAATCGCGATGATCGCCATCCGGTTCCTCGCTTGACCCAGCAGCTCTTTGGCAAGTTGTTTCTTTGGCAAGTTGTTTGGCGACAAGGGCTATCTCTCCCAGCCGTTGTTTGAGCAATTTTTCTGCGATCATGGACTGCAGTTGATCACGCGGCTGCGCAAGAACATGGCGAATTCGCTCATGCATCTCGTGGATAAATGCCTGCTCCGCAAGCGCTCGGTCATTGAATCCGTGAATGATCAGCTCAAGAATATCAGCCAGATTGAGCATTCGCGCCATCGCAGCCCCACCAATTTTCTGGTCAATCTGACCGGGGAACTCATTGCCTATTGTTGGCAGCCAAAAAAGCCGTCGTTGGACCTGGATACCTGGCTAGGCCTGGCTTCGTAGCCCGAACTGACATTATCTTACTGAGACGACACGAAAAAACAATTGACAACGGACTCGATCCCTGCTATTATACGCTACGTAGCGTAAATATAAAGCGAGACGACGAGACCAATGTGACGAAGCGTGTACTACTCATCACCGCCAGGGTCGCAACACAACGTCACATCACGCTACCAACAAGCAGGAGCACACCATGCACGTACTCATGATCGGCCATCTGACCGGCAAAGATTA
>JBKQTH010000384.1:0-25758 GCA_052143275.1 Ktedonobacterales bacterium
TGCTACTGGTGAGCTCCTGCACATCGGACTGTTCGGAGTAGCCAGCGAAAGCCCACATCAGCTCGAGGAGTCGGAGGACTCTGGACAGCACTGGACGACGATCTCCACGCCCCTGGACTTTACTGCCATCGTGTCACCAGCAGTGGCGGGTCAGCCCTGGCGCATCTGTGGGACCCGGTATGGCAGCCCGCAGACTGACATCCTGATGTGCAGTATGGATGGCGGCAAAACCTGGACCCAGCGGCCGCAATATGACGTTACCGTTACCAATCCCTCCAATCAGCAGTACCTGGAGAGCGCGAATGAAGTTGCCGTGGGGCCAGACGGCACCGTCTATGCCACCATGGGGGCGATTCCACCTGCCGCGCTCTACCGGCTGGTGCCTGGCAGCGACCGGTGGCAGTCACTTGGCCCGTTGCCTCAGGGCCAAAATGCTGCCACGGCGGAGCTGCCGGGCGCGGGAATCTTCTGGTTCAACACTGTGGCCGGTCTGCCACTCTACAACCCCTAGGCCGGCTCGTCCGCTTGGCACCAGCCTAGAAGGGAAGGCCGCTCGTACAGTTTCCTAGGCAAAGGCATCTCCAAAAAGACGCTCCATTGCGTCTCGAGCAGGCTTCCGCATATCTGCCTGCACATGGCCATACGTCGCGAGCGTAAAGGCTACCGACGCATGCCCAAGCATCTCGGATACTACAAGCGACTGGACCCCTTCCAAGAGCAGCAGCGTAGCTGCAGTATGCCTAAGATCATGCGGTCGGATATAGGATAATTGGGCCTTTTGAAGCAGTGGGATGTACCTTTGCTTGCGGAAATTGGTCTGCGAGTACGGCGTACCGACCGACGTGCAGAACACGAGCTGGTCGGAGTTCCAGTCTTGTATATTGCTGGCTAGTCGTCCTTGCACCTGTTCGATCCGGTGTCGTCTGAGGGATGCGACGGCGAGCGGCGTGAGTGGAATCGTTCGCCGCGAATGTGGGGTCTTGGGGTTGCCGAGAGACCGGTGGCCCCGGACATCCTTTAGCGATGAGACGATCTGTATTTCACCACGCTCTAGGTTGACTGCGGGTCACCTGAGGCCGAGTAGCTCACCGAGACGACAGGCCGACGTCAGCATCAACACGTACAGCGCTTCAAGGCGATCGCCTATGGCCGCCTCTAACACCGGCATGGGCCTCGCTCTCCGGCGTCGACTGGACCGTGCGGGCATCCAGAATCACCGCCGAGGGCTGGCCGTTCCGGCCCGCAGCCAAGCGCAAGAGCAGCCGCAGGTCGTGCGCCATGCCTCAAAGCAGCCGGCCCGCAGCCAGCGCTGAGTCTGCTGATAGACCGCTTCCCAGCGGGGGAAATCATGCGGCAGCATGCGCCACTGGGCGCCTGCGCGGACCAGAAAGCCGCAGCCCATTGTAGACCTCGCGCAGGTCGTGTTTGCGTTGCAGGGCCTGCTCGCTCTGCAGACTCAAGTACGGAGCGGCGAAGGCCCATTCGTCGTCGCTCACATCTGAAGGGTAGGGTTTGCGTGCAGTACTCATGCTGCATTCTATCCCACCCCCAGGTCAAGTTCATATCAGACGCTCGGTAGTCAGTCAATCAGTCTTGTACCCTACGGTTCATCCGGCACATACATGATGGTGTAGAGGCGTCTGTGATGTGGAGGTGCTACGTGGGGAAATGACATGAACCGCCTAGCTGGGTCTTCTAAGCCGGTCATCTGGGTTCGATGTGGCACGCCAGTCTGCGGCTCCAGGTGCCCGAGCAGGTCCATCTGCTCTTCCTCCCCGCCTTCTCACCCAAATTGCAGCCCGCGGAGCATCTGTGGCCACTGTCCAATACCGCGCTGGTCAACAGGCATTTTGCCACCATCGAGGACCTGGAAGAGGCGCAGCTCACCCAGTGCGCCGCCTTGCAACGCCGGCCAGATCTCATCCGCTCGACGACGCTGTTCCACTGGTAGCCCAAGCGCATCAAGAGACGATCGGGTCCGAGGAGAAACTAACGATCGGCGCGAGAAGTCCCATCCCCTTTAGGGGATGGGGATGAGAGCACCGCTGCTTGCCATCACAAGTACTGCCTCCCTGACTAAACGTTCTAATCTCGGATAGACTCTGGTGGAAGGAGGCAGCGGGTGATGACTCAAGCAACCTCTCAGGTTCCCAAAGCGCCTGGGGAACCCCTGGACCCGACCTCCCCCCTGCACCAACGGAAACGGTGCGGATCATTCGGCTGGAGACGCTACGGCCGGGACTGCGCGAGCGGCTGCGCCAGGCTCAACTGGAAGCGGCGCGGGTCTGGACGCGGTGCCGTGACCAGCACCGGCAGGCGCGTCAGCAGGGATGCCGCTGGCCCCAGCGAGAGGATCTCCAGCAGGCAACCAACGGGGGGCAGTTTGCCTTGCACAGCCAGACGGTGCAAATGATCTGCCATGCCTTCCTGGCCAATGTCCAGACTACCGTCGAGCTCAAAACCCGTGACCGCAGGCGGTATCACACGATGCGCTACCCCTACAAAGACAAGCGCTACTACCCCCTCTCCTGGCCGGCGCAGACGGTGTGCATTGAGCGCGGCCGCAAACCAGCCGGCACCCACGACGGTGAGCGAGAGAGCGAGTCAGGTCCGTGACCTGCGGCATAAGGGCACCAGAAAAGTCATTGCCTTCTGCCAGCAGCAGCAGGTCGGCACCCTCTTTATCGGTAACCCCCATGGGGTGCGCAACCGTCCCACGGGACGCCACCATCACCAGCGGATGAGCCAATGGGAGTATGGCAAAGACATCCGCTATCTCAACGAGAAGGCGAGCCGCGTTGGCATCAAGAGCTTCACAGGCAGCGAACGGGGAATGAGCAGCCAGTGTCTAGCATGCCGGCGGTCTCAGAAGACGCGCAACGGGCGAGAATGGGTCTGCCGCTACCCGGAGTGTGGCTTTGTGGGCCACCGGGATGTGGTGGGCAGCACGAATATGCAGCCCATCGCCTATGGGCAACCGATCAGCTTCCCCGTCATAGACTCACGTATCGACGAGCCGGTCCTGTACAGGGCAGTCGCTGGGATAAACAACCGGTGGCTGTTGGAGGCAGAGCCTCTCTGCCGGTCCGTCGTAGTCGCCCGGACACGGGTCATCCGTCGTAAGGCGGGTGTTGTCTTGGGGAGCTGGCAGATCAACTGCTGGGATGGTCCAGAGAGACCCGCGAGGGTAGAGCCGTACTGCCAGAGTCGCCAAGAAGCTCATCCCCTTCTGGGGGATCGAGAGTGTCACTATCACTCTGGTTGCGAACTACTCCACGCAGAACTACAGCTTGTCCATGGGAATTGGCAAGATGGTTGCCGGTTACATGTAATGGACGTGCACTCAATTGAACAACCTTGGTCCATACCATGTAGTAGATATTGGCCGCATTATTCTGTGGTATCTTGGCTACACGACGATATTGTGCATGTCCGCTTTGAATAGCGGCTACCGCAACATTGGCCACGGGGTCATAAAAGTTTAGCTCTATGACATCAAAGTAGCCAGCATCAATTGCTGCGGTGTAAGCGGCATCTCCAAAGAGAGCCTGTTTGCCCACTTGATACTCGAAGTAGTAAGGGCCCGTATACTGAGCCGCAGTTGTCGTAGCAGATAGCTCGTATTCAAGTACCTCGGCATCTTCGCAGAGACATCTCACGTGCTTACTAGAGAGAAGAGGGGCCATGGTGACGGCAAGCTGTGATGTGCTAGGCCAACTAGCATACTGTCTTTGCGCACTACCTATAGAGAGCGTGAGAATGTGAGCAAGAAGAGCTACAAGCAGAGCAACGCACCCAAGTGCGCCAGCAAGTGGTAGTAGGCGATAGGTGCTCCACCATACAGAGATGCGTTTCATAACTACGCCAACCGCTGTGCCTGCTACTGGCGCAGCGAAGAAGAGTGCAAATGACATGTGCTTGTACAGGGATGTTGACTCACCACTCTGGAGGTGGTAGACCGGCGCAGCAAGAGAGGCGATGAGTAGAAGCAATGAAACAAGCCGCTGCCGCCTCGGTATCAGCAGTAACCCAAGCAGACACAACACCCAGATGAGAGATCCGGCCTGAAGGATGGTAGCCAGGAGCACGGCGGGAGGTTTTGGAATCATGGCCGTACGATTAGTGGTTGTAGAGGTAATACCCTGTGATACGTCATTAGTTATCAGCGGCATAGCACACCATCGGATAGCAGCAATACCGGCAATTGTGACTATTGGATAGTACCAGCCACGTCGCCAACCTTGCTGTCCAATACTCTGTACCGCAAGGATTGCGATTACAAATGGCACCCATAATAATGCTGCATACTTTGCAGCGACAGCAAGGACCAACAGTACAGCAATGAACAGTGACATACCCATCGCAAGCTGATTATCACGTGCTGAGGCAACAGAGACTGCTAGCGTAGTTGCCATGGCAAGTAACATGAGTGCAAGGGCGTCAAAGGTGGCCAGATGACTAAGAAAGAGTGTTGGCCCGGTAAAGGCAAAGAGCGCTGCCGCGGCGTAGGCACTTGTGCGATTATAGAGTCGCTCGGTAACGAGGAAAACACAGCTTGTCACGAAAAGCATACACGCTGTGCTAAATAGTCGAACGAGTTCAAGCCCTCCCAACTGATTTAGCAAGCCTGCTATTGCTGGATAGAAATCTGGGTAGCCAGAAAAATACGTGGCGTATTGCCCAACAGTTGCCTTGCCTTGTAGCAGTTGCTCACCCGCATAGATATAGGATGCCTCGTCCAAGAATGCTGTGTTGCGAAGCGCAATAATCGATATGGCAGCCTGTGCCAATAAGATTAGTCGGAGCGGGACCGTTGACGCTAGGTTCTGCATGGCAGATCGCTGTCGCGTCATGAGGTGCATGTTATCGCCTGTACGAATAGTCATTGCTTACGCTCGATATAGAATGCGACACGTGCGTTCACGAAGGTGACAAAGGCTCCTAGTAGAAGGAGCGGGATAAGGACATACGTGTGAAAGACAACAACCCGCAAAGCTGCAAGTGTTGTCCAGGCTACACCGAGAAGAAAGCCAAAGATAAACTGGAAAACGCGAAAAAGCCGAGAGCGAACGTTGCTGCTGCGGGCTGTTGCTCCCGTCGGGTTCCATCCCATACGCCGGCGACGAATTGCGTCCAGATTGCGGATAGATGTGCCCAGGAATAGACAACACGCACAGACCACGCGTCTGGTGCATAATCCACGCGATGCCACAGTGGGAATATCACAAACGAGCTTATCGCCACCGGAATGATTCGCCGACGCAGATAGGGCGCTCGCGGACGAGCTCGTCGGTATCAACCTCGTCTGCCGCTTAACTTTCGCGTTAGAGGCTCTCAGTACTCACATTGACGCTGTGAGAGCGATCCGTCCCCGTCCAAGCCAGGTACGGTCGATCGAGGGCGGGACCATAGGGAGTGGTTTGGCCGGTGTTGACTATCCCCGTAATGGTGGGGTTGCCTCCGAAGTACCCCAGGAGGATAAGGGCATCGCTGGCTGTGCGCCAGGCCATCACGAGGGCAGGATACCCGGCTACACCTGCAAAACTCAGGGCAACCGGCAGCTGGCTGGTGGAGGTCGTGGTTACCACTACGCTCAAGGTCGCGGGCTGCGATGTATTATACTGTGCAATCACAATAAACGCCTGGGCACTCGGCTGTTCCCAGCCAATTTCCAGGAAAAGCGGTGTCGTCACCAGCGTGGGACTGGTCCTGATCTTAATGTTGTAGGTGACCTTCGTGTCAAAGGTCGTGCCGTTCGCGGACGAGATGATGTTCAAGCGGCCATCCGTTCCCCGCCAACTCAGGTACAGCCGCCCAGTAAAGACGGCAATGGAGGGGGAATTGTAGGAGAACTCGTTCAAGGTCACCTTGTTGGCCAGGTGAGTGGGATCGAAGGGGTTGTAGTGCGCCACATTGAGCCGATTATCGGTGCCTCGCCAGGCCACATACAGGTCGCTGGCGACGGCGCTGCCAAACTTCGCCAAACTTGGTCCCGAATCGGCGGGAGACCTGTCGGTGAAGGTGGTGGCATGAGTAAACGTACCGCGTCCAGCGTTGTAGGGCACTATGTTCAAGTTATGGGCCTTATTTGTGCCCGTCCAGGCCACCCACGGGGCGCCATTCGCTAGGACTACAGCGGGAGCAGCATCAGAATGCTGGTCCGAAACAGTGTCGGGACGGAGCGGAGTAGACGCGCTCGCCATCGCCGTTGCCGCACCCATCCCTACGAAGCCGAAGACCAGCAGAGCAACTAAAGCTGGCACCGTTAACCTGCGCCAGAACCAAGCGCTGCGCCTGGTGGGTCTCTTTTCATCGACACAGTTGTTCAGCATAGGAATCCTCCCCTTCTCCTCACTCGTCGCCGGTGGATTCCAATCTGGACACCACCACTTGTTTTCACTTCTAGACCGGGCCAGCACGTGACTTACACGCCATGCACCTGCTGCGACACCCCTGGCACTGTGCCGCTGTGCCGCTGTGCCGCTGTGCCGCCGTGCCGCTGTGCCAGACACTTGGCGTGGGACGTGCCCGATGCTGTCCGAAGGTGCCGTAATCGCATAGGTACCGAAGATCCATTCTTCGGTGCTCTCTTGATAAATTGGCGCATATTCCTTGCCAGTGACGACCCTTCAGACTTGATTTTCTCTGAGCACCGCCGCATTCATACAGAGACACACTCGTGGCGATGCTCGCAGCAGTGTATCGTGTCGTCTACCGTCATATGGTGATGGCAGCACAGGTCTTCGTGCCCAGAGAGCAGCGGCGGTCTACAACTTGCAAGAAAAGGACTTCGGTGCAAAAAGGGTTCTGCACCAGGTTGAAGTTTGTTCCAGTCTCAGATGACTAGGAGGTTTGCTTTGTCAACACCGTGGGGGACTTCCCCCTATGCTACGCCAACACCAGTTATTGACTCCGTCATGCGGAATCCGGCCACGACCCCGACCCCGGTTCCTATCCCTGGGTTGATGCCGCTGCCTTTCCAGCAGTTTATGGCTCCGCCAGCTCCGGTACCCTACCTGGGAGTGCCACCGCAGTTTATGGCCCCGCCAGCTCCGGTACCTTACCTGGGAGTGCCATCGCAGTTTATGGCCCCGCCAGCTCCGGTGCCTTACCTGGGACTGCCACCGCAGTTTATGGCCCCGCCAGCTCCGCTGCCCTACCTGGGAGTGCCATCGCAGGGCTTCCCACAGCTGGGCATGCCTCCAGCCCAAGCGCTCGGCTTAGACATGCAGACGACTCCCTGGCCCATCGCTGGCCTCGGACGTCTTACCGTCTCCCCAGTCATCACCATGCTGCTCTCGCAGGTTGGGCTCCGGGAAGCGGTCTCTCGGATCGGCGATGAGGCGCTAAAGCAGCGCGTCACCACTAGTGTAAACGAAGCCATTGATCGCACTATCGAGAGCGTGTCTGGATTGACGCTCCATCCCTGGTTTGGGCCTGGGGCGCAGTTCATGATTTACCCCATCGCAGCACAACTGGCCCTGATCGCTCATCGCTACCCAGATGGTGATGTGCGAAATGCGCTGCTCAATATCGCCGGGCAGATTCTGCAAAAAAGCATAGCTCCTACCGGTGAGGGTGCTGGCCGACACAAGTAAGCTCAGCCGTGTCTGGAGAAGCCGGGGCTACCGTGGGCGCAGCATCTGCGCCTGCGAGTGGCTCCGGCTTCTTTGCTCCCCATATACCAACTCTGGCGCGTCCCTATCTTACCGCTACGGCTACCCCCTACGCGAGGCGGTCTCCAGAACCGCAGGTTGCAGGTTCGATTCCTGTCCCACCTGCCAAGAAGAATACAAGCGGCTTTGAGTATCTCAGCTTAGAGCCGCTTTTGCATGACTAAGAAGCCGGAATGGGAGCGCAGCTATTGACACCCTGGTAAATACTGTGGTACGATGCTTGCGGATATACTGGGGTAATTACCCAGGTAGAAGCCAGCAGAGGAGTACGCGATGCCATCCAGCAAAGACCGCCGCGCTGTCGAAGTCCCCCTCTATGTGTACGAACAATTGGCGCAGATTGCTGAGACCGAGGATCGGACCATCACCAGTGTCGTGTCGCAACTGCTCTTCACCGCCCTCGCCACCTATCAACCCACCTGGATTCCCAGTAAACACCAGAGCCGCCTCAATGAGCATGCTCAGCAGGTGCTTGTCCTCGCCCGAGAGGAAGCGCTCTCCTTCAATCACCAGTTCATTGGGACCGAGCACCTGTTATTAGGTTTGTTGCGCGAACACGAAGGTGTCGCAGCCCTGGCGCTGGAAAAATTGGGGGTCGCGCTTGATCCTGTCCGTGCTGCTGTTGAAAAGAAAATTGGGCATGGAGACCAACCTGTCCAGGAGGAAATAGACTACGTGCCCCGAGCTCGCAAGGTGCTCTCCCTTGCGCTGGACGAAGCAGAGCGGCAGGGGAGTGCCTACGTTCGCACTGAGCATATCCTCCTCGGAATAGTGCGCGATGGTAGCGGGGTCGCCGCGGATATTCTCGATACGTTAGGGGTTTTGGGAAAGGTACGCGCCCAGGTTTTCGCGCTTCTCGGCTAGCTCTTCACCTACTGCAAGGAGAAAACAATATGCGTGATTCCAGTGATGTTTGGACCGGCAAAGCCAGCAGCTACAATCGGGTGCGTCCGACCCCGCCACCGGCGTTGCTCGATCTGCTGACGCAGTTGATTTACACGCCGCATCCCACCCTGGTAGTGGACTTGGGCAGCGGGACCGGACTGTCCACCGCGCTCTGGGCACGCTTGGCCGAGCAGGTGATTGGGATCGAACCCAATGCCGACATGCGGAAAGAGGCCACGCAGAACGTCGTGGACCATCCCTACGCGGCACATATCGAGTATCGAGAGGGAGTTGCTCATCAGACGGGCCTACCTGATGGGTGCGCTGATATCGTCACGGCGGCCCAATCGTTCCACTGGATGGAACCGACGGCGACCCTGGCCGAGATCGCTCGGATTCTCCGACCTGGGGGACTCTTTGCTGCGTATGACTATGATTGGCCACCAGCAATCCATTGGGAGCTTGATTGGCTCGTCCAGGAGGGAAGTTTGCGCCTCATGGAGCTTGTCCGGGAGCGCGGGCTGGCTCAGAGCCTCAAGATATGGCCGAAGAACAAGTCTCTCGACCTCTTGCGCGAGAGCGCTCAATTCCGCTTCACCCGTGAGGTGTTGCTGCATCATATCGAGCACGGAGACGCTGCACGGTTTCTTGAGATGATGCAGAGCAATGCGTTCAGCCACCAGTTCCAGTTCACTGATCAAGAGATCGATTTTGATCGCCTCAGACAGGCCGCGCTCCAATATATCGGCTCCGAACCTATTCCCTGGTATTTTAGTTACCGAGTCCGGATCGGTATCAAGTGAGTGCGGGCATGTGAACGAGCAAGCCCATCGTGCTTTGCCCGGACGCCGACGACATATGACGAAGTACGACCGCATTTCTCGCGTGACAGCAGGCTGTGACACGCAGCGGCAAGGGATTCATCAAGAGGTACGTTTTGTCATGGTGGCGTGAGCAACTTCTCGTAGAACAAGCTTAGCGGGTCTTCTTGGTAGTCTCCGAACGGCAAGATTCGGTAAAATCCCATCCGCTCGTATAAACCAATAGCCTCATGCTGGTAAATGCCCGTTTCCAGCCGAAGCAGGGTAACCCCATGTGCCCGCGCATAATCCGACAGATGAGTGAGCATAAGCTTGGCGTATCCTTGTCCACGAAACGCTGGACGCACATACATCCGTTTGATTTCTCCATATGCCGTGCCGAATAGCTTTACACCGCCACAGCCAGCTGCTATCTCGCCGGAGCGGAGCACAAAAAACGGCACCGCCTCCGCAATCAACCGGTCGATGCTCAGGCCGTGCCGGCTTTCCTGCGGGTACAGCGGTTCAAGCGTCGCTTCCAGTTCCGTGATGAGGGCGATAGCGTCGGGTGTGTCGGGGCTCTCCGCCGTGATAATGGTTGACATCGAGATGTCCCTTTCCTTTGGTGAGTGCCCGGCAAGATGGCATAGAGAGAGCTGTCCTCTCTTATAGAGATGTCAGCAACCGCGTGTGTACCTGCTACAGTTATACCCCCCGCGCCGCGGTGTGGCGCTGAAGGCAGCCACTCTGCAGCGACTTCATTGCAACCGTTGATGTTGTAGAATCTTGGTACGGTACGTGGTCCGTTGAAATCGTTGCCCGAATGAGCGTCACAGTTGGTATCTCCGATCCAACAATCTCTGGAGCGGCAGACAATTGATAGAGGAGTATCGTGGCCTACGCCGTCAAAGAAATCTTTTATACCTTGCAGGGTGAAGGCGCAAACGTTGGACGAGCGGCGGTGTTCTGTCGCTTCGCCGGCTGCAACCTGTGGACTGGACGCGAAGAGGATCGTCCTCTCGCAGTCTGCACGTTCTGCGACACCGAATTCGTTGGGACAGATGGACCGGGTGGCGGTAAGTTCAGCACCGCCGACGATCTAGCTGAAGCTATCGCCGCGAAGTGGCCGAGCGATGCCTCGCCGCATGCGCGACCCTTCGTCGTCTGTACTGGTGGGGAACCACTTCTCCAACTCGATACTGCTGCAATCAATGCGCTGCACGCGGTAAATTTCCGGGTCGCCATCGAAACAAATGGTACGCAGGTGCCGCCACCGGGCATTGACTGGATCTGCGTGAGCCCTAAAGCCGACACTCCTCTTCGTCTGACCGCCGGCGATGAGCTGAAGCTCGTCTATCCGCAACCCAAAGCCCAGCCTGAGCGCTTTGAGCATCTCGACTTTGACCACTTCTTCTTGCAGCCGATGGATGGTCCCAGGCGCGAACGGAACACCCATTTGGCGCTACGTTACTGTCTCGATCACCCCCAGTGGCGTCTCAGCCTCCAGACGCACAAAATATTGGGAATCTCATAGATTAAAGAGGCGCAGCAATGGAGATATTTAAAGAGTTCACTTTCGAGGCGGCCCATAGGCTACCTCAGGTTCCATCGGGACACAAGTGTGCTCGGCTCCATGGACACTCGTTCCGGGTTGAGATCCACGTACGCGCACCAGAGGATGCTCGATTGGGCTGGGTCATGGATTTTGGCGACATCAAAGAGGCCTTCCAGCCTCTACTCAATAGGCTGGATCACTACTATCTGAATGAGATTGAGGGACTGGAAAACCCGACGAGTGAGCACCTGGCACGCTGGATATGGCAGCGGCTCGTCCACCAATTGCCAAATCTTTCTGAGGTTGTTGTGCGTGAGACCTGCACGACCGGCTGTATCTATCGCGGAGAGGACGACTGACCTGCCCCTTGGGCAGCGCGTGGGTTAGGCTTACCAGGACATGGCCGTGTCGCTGTCGCATGACTATTGCTGGATCATCTCACGGATTCTCGTTAACTCGGATACCACTCCTCCGGGTTGAGGTTGTATCCCTGCTGATCTAGAAACCTTTCTAGAGCATCGGCGCCGGCAATACTGCACAGTCGTCTGGAAGCAGATCCGTCCACGTTAGCAATGTTGTTGTCCACTTCATATGCAGTCAACCCCGGTTCACCTACACTGTTCAGCACTCGGATGGGGCGCCTGCCACTACTGTTGATGGCACTGCTGCTGTCGGGATTGCCCTCGCAAAGAGCCTTGACTAGTCGCATCGCTGATTGTTCCTCCCCACGTCTTGCCAGAGCCTCAGCGCTCAGTCTATCACACGGTTCCGGAGCTGTCCCGCCATAGGGCAGTGTGTGCCATTCTTGGTGCTTCATGTCCCCGAGAGAGCACAAGCTGGTAACGAGTTCGATTGCCCATCTTGCTACGTGAGTAGCACCGAGCTACACTAACTCGAAGGGTAAATAATTTGGATAGAAAGGCACTTCTACCTTGACTACTCCTCTCAGTCCTGATACAAACGCAGCGCTCGATGCCGCCATCAGGCGGCAGCTACCGCAGACGCTTGCCGATCTGGCCGAACTGGTCGCGATTCCCAGTGTCTCAGCCAGAGGCCGGTACATGGAGGAAGCGGCTAGCCATGTCAGCACACTGTTGGCCGCTTTGGATCTCGAGACCAGTATACTGTCCACCGGTGGCTTCCCGGTGGTCTATGCCGAAGCACCTGGCGAGAAACAGCGGACCATGCTGCTTTACAACCATTACGACGTGCAGCCTGAGGATCCGGTTGAGCTGTGGACTTCTCCGCCGTTCGAGGCAACCGAGCGCGAGGGGCGCGTCTATGGCAGGGGCAGCTCAGACGACAAAGGACAGCTGGTCTCGCGTATCGCGGCGCTGCGTGCGGTACGAGAAGTCTTGGGTCACCTACCTTGCCGGGTCAAGGTGATGGTCGAGGGCGAGGAGGAGATCGGCAGCCCCCACGTCGAGTCATTTGTGGAGGAACATAGGGATTTGCTGGCTGCCGATGGCTGCATCTGGGAGTTTGGAGGCGTAGATCACGAGGGCCGACCGGTACTCTATCTCGGTCTACGAGGACTTCTCTATATCGAGATGCGCGTACGCACTCTCAGCCTGGACGCTCACTCAGGAAGCGCTCATAATTTACCCAATGCCGCCTGGCGACTTCTGTGGGCTCTCTCGACTATCAAAGACGAGCAGGAGCGAATCCTCATACCTGGCTTCTACCACGGGTTGCGCTCACCTGGCCCGGAGGAGTCCCGGCTGCTGCGTGACCTGCCTTCCGACGAAGAGGCGACGAGGCGCAATTTTGGGGTGCGCGAGTTTGTGGGCGGCCATACTGGCATGACCTATAAGGAGGCGGTTTACAGCCCAACCGCCAATATCGCGGGCATCGGCGCGGGCTGGCAGGGTCCCGGATCGAAGACGATAATCCCCGCCGAGGCCATGGCTAAAATGGACTTTCGGTTGCTGCCGGAGCAGGATCCTGACGCGATCTTCGCCAGCCTACGCCAGTACCTCGATGCTCGTGGCTTCGCCGATGTCGAGCTGACAAAGCTCGGAGCCGAGCGAGCTGGAACAACACCGGCTGACGATCCCCTGGTGCGACTGACCGCGCGCATCGCCAGCGAAGTATTTGGGAAGGAGGCCGTCATCGATCCCATGGTTGGCGGCACCGGTCCTATCTGGCCTTTCCGCCACTTCCTGGGCACCCCAGTAGTGACGATGGGCGCGGGTGACGCCCTAAGCAAGAACCATGCGCCAGACGAGAGCATCTCGGTGGAGCTGCTGGAACGCGCTACTCGGCAGATGGCGCGGCTACTGGTTGCCTTTGCCTATGAAGGTGATGGCGACAGTGGAGGTGATGGCGACAGATGAAACCGGGCAAGGGCTGAGTACAACGGGTTACTACCAAGAAGCTTTGTGGGTCTCGTCGGTTCCCAGCGAAAGTACTGGAGATCTACTCACTGGACTTCTCTTGGAGCTACAATAGGTAGCGCTCAGAATGGATTGCCTCGGTTCGACTGTTCCCGGTAAGGAGAGCAGCAACTCTGTCTGGTGCCGAAGGCAACTTGCTCGAAGAGGCGGTGCGACATGAACTGTCCACGTTGTGGCCAGAAGATTCCGTTGGCTTCATTTGGCCGCTGCCCGGCATGCGGCCAGCCCCTGTATGCCCCCACGGGCCAGCCTTCCCGGGTAATTAAGCTCGCGCCTCAGTCGGAATCGACGCTACCCGCTAGTTCGCACGATCCGGACGGCTGGCCCGATCTTACCACGCCTCAACTGACCCAACCAGAGACCGGCCAGCTGGATCCATCGCGGGCGATGGTCTGGCCGCCAAGCGGAGGCAAATCACGCAAACTACTCAGCATAATCTTGGCGGCAGCGCTGATACTCATAGTGGTATCCGGAGGTACACTTCTTCTGCTAGCCGGCATTCATCAGCAAGATACTAGCTCGAAGTCGGTGGCAGAGACTGAAACTGCGCGGAAGGTGCCCGCTACCGCGACCAGTTTACCCAGGATCGCGACAGCAGTGGCGACCAGCACCACTCCACCCTCACCTGTACCCACACAGGCGGCCGGCCAAGGTCCGACAGCTATTCCCACGCAGCCGCCGACGGCGATAGCTACAGCTACCCCACAACTGGTGACGGTCTTCTCCGACCCGCTGACCGGAAACGCCAACGGCTGGCCCGTCCAGAACGGCTGTTCATTTGCCGACGGAGGGTACCAGGTGAATGGTGGCGCGGAGTGCCTGGCTCCGGTCATGGCTAGCGACACAGTGAACATCTCGGTGCAAATGACGAGCATGGGATGGACTATGGAGGGTGCCGGCATCGGATTTAGAATTCCCACCGGACAATCTGAGCAGCAGTACAGCTTTTATCTCTACTCCACCGGCACCTGCATGGCAGAGGACCAGGCCAACAATACGACTTTCTTTGACAACACAGCCTGTTCTGCAGTGAATGAGGGAGCCGATGCAGTCAATACTCTAGCGATCGACCAGAGCGGTGCCCAGATGAATTTCTACGTCAACGGCACACTGGTGGGTAGCGCTGAGGGCGCCACCCTGAGCGGTGGAGGAATTGCGCTAGAGGCGCACAAATTCGGCCCCCCAGTCATCTTCAACAATTTTGTTCTCACCACCTGGCAGTGAGCTTGTACTACCCGTGCGACGTGAAACCTCAATTCGATCTATCGAGTTGCTGATGCAGCTGGGTAATGCGCTCGCGAACCTCGTCCAGGTTAGTCACTTTCATCTCAACCATCTCTTCTTCTAGACTTTCGAGTCGCTCCAATTCGAGCATGACATCATACTCATCGGGATCGAAGTCCTTGTTATCCAGTTCATCGTCGTCGTCGAAATCATGCGTGTGTTCGTATGGGTTCTGTGACATAGTGGGCCTCCGCTCTCCCTTTCCAGCCAGCTACCTCTCGTGCGCCGGGACACTACTCAGGCTCCAATTAAAAACGTTGTAGATGGGTCAGGATAGCTCCAGGTGGGTAGGATGTCGTCGCCGCTGTCAATTAGGTGGGGCGAGCCCGGCGTGTCACCGGTAATGGAGCCCACGTACAGCCCACGATTACTGGACTTCGGCGCTGGAAGAGCTCTGCCTTCCCAGGTTTCGCCCCTACCTCCCGAAAAGACAATCTGGCTGCCATCTGCCGACCAGGGGTCGCTGGTGGCGGGTTCCCACCAGTTGCGTACAATCTGACTGGAGGGAGCACCTGTCTCCGACGCTGCTCCCAGCGGTTCCGCTAGATGCCGATGGACATCCACCAGAGTGAGACCCGATTGGTCCAGCACCAGCAGCCGGTTGCTGTCGGGTGCCCACCAGGGTAGCGCATAGGCATCGCTCTCGTTCCAGCTGAAGAGTTTCTTAGAGCTTCCCACGGCAAATACCTCAAACTCGCTGGGCGTCTGGACTAACAGCAGCGAGCCATTCGGCGAGAAGGCGGCGTCCAGGAGCGACGGCACCATTAGCGACCAGCGCACCTTGCCATCTAGACCCACCAGCACCAGCCTCACTCCCCCTGCAGAACCAGCAGCTGGGTAGAGTAAAGCATTGTGGCTGGGTTGCCAGAGGAGATGTGCCGGACGGCCGGTAACTGGCAGCGTCAGCAGCGCAGCGTGCGCAAGTACTGTGCCTGGGCTGCCCGGTCCACCAATTCGGAGGTCTTCGGCACTGTCCAGAACGGCAACTTGCTGGCCATTTCCCGAGAGCACCGGCAGACTGGCGGCATACAGCAGAGGCTTACTGGCAATACCAGCAGGTTGATCGCTCTGTGAGACGACATAACTTACCGCATTGGGAGAAGCGCCAAAATCTTGCCGGTAGATGAGCCGGTTGCCGCCTGTATTCCACCAGGCATCGCTTCGATCCGTCGTGCCATTGTTCGCGGTGAGAGGAAGCGGAACGCCGCCATCGATGCCGATGACCATAATGCTCGCGGTAGCGTCAGGCACAGGGCTCGATTCGGTTGGAGAGGGAAACGCTGCTCCTCCAAGCAGCAGGCGGTACAGCAGTTGATGATGGTCGGGAGACCAGGCAAGACTCGCTATGTTGCCTGACGTCAAGCTGCGCGCGTTGGTGCCGTCAGGCTGAATTACCCAAACGGTTCCATTTCGCAGAAATGCGATCTCGCTGCCGCCGGGGTGAATAGTCAGGCCGCAGCCGGCCAAACCGAGCGCCAGACACAAAGCTACCGGCAGCGCGCCACGCCAGCGGTGTGCTGCCTGAAGCAGGCGAGGAATACGTTGTCGCTTCCGGAATAAAGTCAGCATTATCGACATTGTAGTGGGCGGGCGGCGATTGTGCAAGGCAGAGGAGGATTCCATGCACGCTAGCCAGCCAGCGGTTGCACTATCAAATCACTCCTATAGCCAAATGAGTGGAAGTCTCGGGCGATTCAGTGGCCTGGGTAATCGAGAGCGCCGAGGCCGGCGAAGCCGCTGCATGATTGGAACGGCGGTAGGAGGAGCGACGAGGCCGCGGAACTGGTTGCTTAAGCGGAAGGTCAAACCAGAAGCTACTTCCGCTTCCTTCGCCGGAACGAACGCCTATTCGGCCGTGTTGGCGTCTGATAGCCTCGCGTGCCACGTACAGGCCAAGGCCGATGCCGGCGCTTTCTGATCTGCTGCCGGTCGTGTAGGCGTGGAAAATGGCGCTTCGCTCACGGCTGGGTACACCCAGTCCTTTATCCTGCACCTCGACATGGGCGACGTCGCCTAGATGGGTTACCAATACCAGAATTCTCCCTGGCGGGCTATACTTGACGGCATTGCTGAGCAGCACCGCCAACGCCTCTTCGATGCGGCGGCGGTCCCAATCACCGATGAGCTCATCTACCGATGATTCCAAGCGTACGGTGTGGCTGGTCGTGCCTGCAGCGTAGACGGCCACTAGCTGGCGCGCTATCGCCACTATGTCACATGGGGCCAGCAAAATCGCATATCGCTTCTGCCGGATTTGCGTTGACGCGAGCAGCACATCCAGCTGATGATTGAGGCGGTGCACCTGGTAAAGCATGCGGTCAAGGTCAGCCACATCGTCCTGCCGAGCGGGATCTTTTCGTAGCCGCCGCTGCATCAGCTGAATCTGGCCTTTGAGTGCCGTGATTGGGATGCGCAGCTCGTGGCTGGCATCATCGAAAAACCGTTCGCGAGGGTCGCTATCTAGTTGCCCAGTCTCCACTCTTTCTTTTCTTGGTTTTCTTGCGCCCACAATTATACGCTCCTGGAATTCTGGCTGCCGCCACCACGTCATCCAAGCATTGTAGAAGACCAAAGTGCGCGTGTCAAATTGCCCCTACACATTGCTGCCCGGTTGTAAACTTGTCACCGCCATGGGGTTACAAGCCGCTGGTGAGCGCGTCTTTTGCCCTCAGCTTTCTTGCATGTTGCTGGGCCATGAGGTAGACAGCCGGTTTAGGCGATTCGCGTCGAATGAGGCCAGGAGTTCAGTGAGGTCGGTCGGTTGGATTAATACCGAGAGGCCGCAGCTGGCGGCCAGAAGACCAAGTATCTGGTCTCGTGCCATCCCCCGGGATCGCAGCGCCTCGAGTCCCTGGCCGGCATCACGTTTGGCCATTCGTCTCCCCGTCTCATCCAGCAACAATGGCACATGGGCAAATTGAGTTGGAGCTGGGTAGCCCAGCGCGGCGAAAAGAGCAAGTTGCCTGAAGGTGGAGGGCAAGAGGTCGGCGCCACGTACTACCTGAGTTATTCCCATCAAGGCGTCATCCACCACCACGGCGAGCTGATACGAGAAGACGCCGTCGCTGCGCCGGACGGCAAAATCGCCTAAGCGCTCGGCTACTGACCCTTCCTGGCGGCCGGCAATATCATCCGGAAAAGCCACTATCCCTTCGGGAGCGCGGAAACGCCACGCGGGGCTTCGTCCCTGTGCCTCAAACCGCCGTCGCTGCCGATCAGTCAGTTCACGACAGGTTCCGGGATAGCGCGTGCCGTCTTCACCCTCTTGCGGCGCGCTGGCGATGCGCAGAAGCTCGGCACGCGTGCAGTAGCAAGGGTAGACCAGGCCGGCTGCCTGAAGCCGCCCCAGTGCCGCCTGGTATAGATACTCCCTTGCGGACTGGTAAAATGGTCCAGTGATTCCACCGACATCGGGTCCTTCATCATAGTCTAGTCCCAGCCAGGCGAGATCGGCAAGGATGCTCGCGGTACTCCCAGGACGTACCCGTGGCAGATCCAGGTCCTCGATGCGTAGAAGAAAACTCCCTCCGGCGCTCCGTGCCATAAGCCAGGCCAGCAACGCCGTGCGTAAATTCCCAAGGTGCAAGCTTCCAGTAGGAGAGGGGGCATAGCGTCCGCGCACGGGGCTGGCGCTCAACATGGAAGTGGGCCGTGGACGCTGTAACCAGGCACCGCTCCTGACTCTCGCTCCGCCGTGCAGGCGGTCGACCACGGGCACGTGGACATAGGCGGCGGCACCGGCAAGTTCTTGAGCAGCGCGTCTACGACACACATTGGTAGTCCGATGACCCCAAGATGGCATCCATAAATGGTTTTGACCGGCTGGAAGTCGGGATGCTGTATCGAGTATCCGCCAGCTTTGTCCAGCGAGTCGCCAGTTGCCACGTAGGTCTCGATCTCATCGTCGCTGTAGTCGCGCATCAGCACGCGGGTAATGGAGGTGGCCGCCACTACGCAGCCACTGAGTTCGGCCAGCGCAACCCCGGTGGCTACCTGGTGTTCACGTCCCCGCAACTCTCGCAGCATGCTTCGAGCGATCATCAGATCATGAGGCTTGGGAAGCGACCGGCCGTCCAGAAGCACAGTGGTATCAGCCGCCAGAATGCGGCCCCACTTGCGTTGGCTTACCAGCACTGCGCGTGCCTGTAGCGCCTTCGCTGTGGCCAGGTACTGTCCCAGCTCCTCCGGCTTCCCAGTAAAGTCGGCCGTAAGAGTATCTTCATCCACCGCGCTCGCCAGCAGCTCGAAGGCTATGTTGGCCTGCGCCAACAGCTGTCGCCGGCGTGGAGAAGATGAGGCTAGATAGAGCGGAAACCGGGACTTGTCGGGCATTATCGGGCCTCCAGTAACGTTACGGTCTCAACATGCGCGGTCTGTGGAAACATATCCAGTGGCTGTATGGATACGACTCTGTAGGCAGGGTGAGCGGTGCACAGGTACGCAAGATCCTCGGCCAGAGTGTCTGGGTTGCAGGAAACATACACTACCCTCGCTAACCGGCGGCTTATCAATGCGTCCAGCACCGGAGGCCGGCACCCGGCTCGAGGTGGATCGATCACCAGACCATCCAGACGGCGCTCGACCTTTGGCAGCAGCTCTTCCACCTTCCCTTGCAACAACACGATATTGCTGACGTCCCGCAGGTTCCAACGGGCATCTCGCACGGCGCTGGCAGACTCCTCGATAGCAACTACTTCACCTACCTGCTCGGAGATAAGCCGGGCAAATGTGCCCACTCCACAATACGCGTCCACCCAAGTCAGGCTGCGCCCCGCTGGTACATGCGCCAGTACCAGTTCGGCCATCCGTTCGGCCTGCCGAGTATTGGTCTGGAAGAATGAACTGGGACGAATACGGAACGGCCTACCGCCGAGCGACTCTTCCATATCGGCTTGGCGGAGCTCCATACCGGCGGCGACGAGTTCGGCGCCGAACTCGGTATCGGGCGCCGGCTGAAGCAGCAGGTGATTGCTGGCCTCACTATAACGAACCACTAGTTGTGGCGGCGATAGCCTCCTCTTCTGCCGGACGACGAGCTCCAGAACATCATTGATGCGCTGGTGAGCGATTGGGCAACTGGTAAGCCGGAGCACTCGGTGAGTGCCTCGCGCCGTCAAACCGGCGTCTCCCTGCCTGCTCACTGAGAAGCGCATGTGATTGCGGTAATTCCATGGCACCGCGGCGCCGATAGCTGGGAGTACCTGGACATCCGCTAGTCCCGCGGCGGAGACCGCGTGCAGTACCCGGCTGGTTTTCCAGTCCAGCTGGGCAGCATACGAGAGGTGCTGCAGCTGGCAACCGCCACATTCGCCAAAGACCGCGCACCTCGGCGCTACCCGCAGAGGGGACGGCTCAATCACTGTAATCAGGCGGGTCACAGGTGGCGGCATATGCCGGATAGCTCTTCTCCCGGCACGCGGCTGCGGTAGGCTCCAGGACACCTCAATCTCCACTACTTCACCGGGTAAGCCCCCAATAAAGCTGAGTGTCGTCGGCGAGCGTGCTGCTGGCTCACTCCAGCCGGAGAGCTCTTCTATTTCGGCAAGGCTTGGCTGCTCACTGGTCTCGATCACCGGCCCGTAAGCCAGACCGTCGGTACCGAGCTTCTCCACGGCTACGCGATAGCGGCCCCTAATGTAGCGACGTCCTCCGGTCGTAGTCGTGGGCACAGGCGCCTGGGAAATGGGCTCGAGAGTCACGTCGTTCCTGCTATCCTTTGTGTTTCCTGCAATGATTCGGCCACACGTACATGATACTTGCGTCTATACATCATATGCGCGCGCACGCACTTGTTGGCAAGAACACGGCGGTGTATAGCACAGAGGCTGGCGGCGATTGTTGCTGTGGTGTTAGGCTTCAGGTAGAGTAGGACGCGGAGATCGAACGTGCACGCATAGCTACGTAAAAAGGCGGCATTACCAATGGTTAGGTTCGGAGAGGCTGGCCGAGCAGAAGCTCTGGCGGACATGGCAAGCACTCCTCTGGATGTGCTGGTAATCGGCGGCGGCATCACCGGCGCGGGTATCGCGCTGGATGCAGTGGCGCGCGGATACCGCACCGGCCTGATCGAGCGCAGCGATTTTGCCAGCGGCACCAGCAGCCGATCTACCAAGCTCGTGCATGGAGGCATACGCTATCTGCCGCAGTTCGATGTTCCGCTGGTACGCGAGGCGCTCATCGAACGAGGGCGCCTGCTACGCAACGCACCACATCTGGTTCAGCCGCTGTCCTTTATTCTGCCGCTGTATGCCAGCTCAAGGCGACCAGTGGGGCTGCCAATCGCTCCGCCGCTGGGAATTGGTCTGGGGCTGATACTGGATACTGGACTAACCGTCTACGACGGATTGGCTGGTCAGGAAAATATTGCGCCTCATCACCGGCTTACCAGCGATGACGTGGTGAGCCGCGCGCCCTGCCTAAAAGTGGAGGGACTTAAGACTGGATTTGTCTATTTCGATGCCCAGACCGACGATACCCGTCTTACCATCGCGGTACTGCTCTCCGCCGCCCAGCGTGGGGCTCTGCTGGCGAACTACTGCGCAGCCACTGGGTTCACGGAGGAGTCAGGTACCTTGCGCGGCGTTGTGGCAGAGACCACGCGACCGAATCTGTCGCCGTCGCGTGTGGCCATTACGGCACGCCATATCGTCAATGCTACCGGTGTCTGGGCTGAAGAGACCGAGCGGCTGGCGGGAGAATCGCCTGGTCTCGAGGTTGTGCCCAGCAAGGGCAGTCATCTGGTCTTTGCCAAGGAGTCATTTGATCTGGGTGACGAAGCCATCGTGCTGCCCGAGACTGAGGACCGGCGTATCATCTTCATCGTGCCCTGGCTCGGAACCGCGCTGGTCGGAACGACCGATGAAGCCGCCCGAGACCTCGAGACTCCAGTCGCTAACGAATCGGAAATTGACTATATTCTTGGGCACCTCAATCGCTTCGTACGGGTACCGGTGTCTCGCAGCGATATACTGGCCACGTACTCCGGCTACCGGCCGCTCTTGAAACTGCGCACCGGCCGCACACCGGCTCGGCTCTCCCGCAGTCATGCGGTGGTGGAAGGAGACGACGGCCTTATCTCGATCTCAGGGGGCAAGCTGACGACCTATCGCCGCATGGCGCAGGACGTCATGGATCGAATCGATGCGCGTGAAGGCCGCCACCAGGGTCATCCTACGACCAAGATGCCGCTCTTCGGGGGTGCTGGATGGTTCGACTCCCGTGCGGCATTTCTCCGGCGTGCCGGCCAGCTAGGACTTGGTCGCGAAATAGCGGAGCACCTGAGTCAAGCCTACGGCACAGCCGCCAGTGATCTTCTCGACCTCATTGCCGCGAGTACGGAGCTCAAGGAACTCCTGGTTCCTGACCTACCCTACATTGCGGCGGAGGTGGTTCATGCCTGCCGGGCCGAGTTGGCGCTGACCATCGAAGATGTGCTGGCGCGGCGTACCCACATCGCGATACAGGAACGCTCACGCGGCACTATAGTGGCCCCAAGAGTGGCTGAACTCATGGCGCATGAGCTCGGCTGGCCAGTTGACGAGCAAGACCGCCAGCTGGCAGCTTATCAGGACTTTGCCCGCAAGGAGTCGGGCCCGCTGGGTCTTCCGACTCACCACTCGAAGGCGCGGGTCCGGTAGGTAGTGCTGCTCGGGTATTGCAAAATGATGGTGAATGGAATGGGGCAACTAGATGGGCAAAGTCGAAAAGAAATGCACCAAATGCGGTAGGCGAAAATTGCTGATCGAGTTCAATAGAAATAGCAGTACATCAGATGAATTGTATAGCTGGTGCAAATCATGCCAGAGAATTTATATGAGATATTGGCAAGAAACCACCAGCCAAGAAGCGCGAACGAATGAGACTTTGCGGAGATTACGGCTAGATCGACATGAAAGAAAATTAGCAGCGAAAAGACGGTCAAGAATACAACATGTCTACGGAATCACGCCGGAGCAGTACGACAAAATACTGGAAGCACAGAATTATCTCTGCGCTCTATGCGGCTGCGAATTAACTAGTGAGGTCGTGCCCAGTGTAGATCACTGCCATAAGATAAACGAAATGCGTGGAATAATCTGTAGGAAATGTAACCTCATGCTTGGTCTTGCGGAAGACAACCCTAAAACGTTAATAATGGGCGCGAGGTATTTGCAGCAGTTTTCGTAGTGTGCATGAGGCAGATCAGAGGCGCGGTGACTGTTAACCGTCCATCTGCAGGATAGCGAGCGACTGCTGCTGAAGTGAAAAGAGTATGTTCAGTGCGTCCACAGGAGTCATAGCGGCAATGTTCAGGCTGGCCAGTGCCACGGCCACCGCTCTGGCCGGGTCGAGAGGTACGCTATAAGGGCTTCCTATCGCTTCCGCTAGTTCGGCGGCCGGCATTCGGCTCTCGTAGTGCTGATGGCGGTGTGGGCGGTTGGCCAATGACGTTCGTTCAGCTGTCTGGTGCATCGTCGTAAGAGATTCCACCAGGACCTCGGCCGCACGCCTGGTCACCGATATCGGCAGCCCGGCCATGCGCGCCACCTCAACTCCGTAGCTCTGCGAACTGGCTCCCGGTACTACACGGTGCAGGAAGACCGGCTCACCATCCTTTTCTGCGACCTCCATCTGGAAGGTAGCCAGGTGGGCCAGACTCTCTTCCAATACCGCCAGTTCATGATAGTGAGTGGCAAAAAGGGTACGGGCGCCGAGGGCATCATGTAGGTGTTCGGTGACGGCGCGGGCTATGGCCAGTCCGTCGTGGGTACTGGTGCCACGTCCGACTTCATCCAAGATCACCAGGCTGCGTGCAGTGGACTGGCGCAGGATACTTGCCGTCTCGACCATCTCCAGCATAAAGGTGCTCATTCCACGCGCCAGGTCGTCCTCTGCCCCAACTCGACAGGAAATCCGGTCTACCAGGCCGATGCGAGCTGAACGGGCGGGCACGAATGAGCCTATCTGCGCCAGAAGTACGATAGCGGCCACCTGCCTGAGATAGGTAGACTTTCCAGCCATATTAGGACCAGTCAGGAGCATGATGCGGGTCCCCTGATCGCCGTCCACCAGTGGCTCCAGGTGAGTATCATTGGCGATGAACTCGTCTGCATCAAGCGAGGCTTCGACTATGGGATGCCGTCCGGCCTGGATATGAAGTTCGGTGGCGTCGGAGAGTTCAGGGCGCACATAGCCGCGAGTCAGAGCTACCTGCGCCAGCGCCAGCCGCACGTCTACCGAGGCTACGGCCAAAGCGGTGGACCGCAACCGCAGATGTTGGGCGGCAATGCTCTCCAGTACGCCCCGGTATAGACGCGACTCAATCTCGCTGATCTGCTCCTCGGCATGCAAGATCGCCGCTTCTCGCTCCTTGAGCTCCGCCGTTATATAGCGCTCACCGTTGACCAAAGTTTGCCGGCGCTGGTACTCAGGTGGCACACGTGAGAGGTTGGCATGTGAGACCTCCAGATAATATCCAAACACCTTGTTGTAACCGACCTTCAAAGACTTGATGCCGGTGCGCTCGCGCTCGATTGCTTCAAGTCCGGCAATCCAGCCGCGTGCCTCGGCAATGGAGGCAACAACGTCATCTAGCTCGGAGGAATAACCGGGCTGAATGACCTGCCCAGCGCTATCGGCAACCGCTTCCTCGATCAGCCGGGAAACTTCTGGGCACGTATCTATAGACTTCGTTGCGAGTTGGAGTGCGGGTGTCTGTGCCGAGCGGAGTGCCCGGGCGAGTTCCGCCGATTGCTTAAGTCCAAGGCGTATGGCGTGAAGCTCGCGTGGCGCGGCGCTTCCCTGTACCACCCGAGCGGAGAGGCGTTCCAGGTCAGGTAATCCATCTAGAATCGCGGCCAGGCGCTGGCGTAGATCGATATCCGCGTAAATTTCCTGGGTGGCATCCAAGCGTTCCTCAAGGATGGAACGGTCGCAAAGTGGCGAGAGCAGTGTGCGGCGAAGCATTCGCGACCCCATCAGCGTGCGTGTGCAGTCGAGTAGGGAGAGTAGGGTCGTCGGCTGCGGTTCGCCCTTTGTCGCTCTCCAGGCTCTGGTCGTGGGGCCGCCGCCGTAGAGGCTGCTGGCATGGGCTGGTGCGACCGCCTCCAGGGCTTGCCAGGTGTGTCCATCGATCTGCACCAGATCTCCAGTTTCATAGTACGATAGTCCGTTCACCAGCAAGAGCAGCGCTGGATTCATGCGTTCGACATAGGCGAGTATGGCTCCGCAGGCGGCGATTGCCAGCGTATGGGCCGGTGGGACGAAGGCCGCCAGAGTGGGGGTTTGAAAATGGCGGCAGAGGCGTCCTCGGCTCTCTTCTAAATAAAAGAAATGATCTGGACAGTTGGTGATGGGATAGTTGGCTGGCTGCCCAAGCAGCTCGACGCCGGCATTTGAGCTTGCAGCCAGCTGGTCGGCCATGATGATTTCGGCAGGCGCCAGTCGCTCTAATTCGGCACGTACCGAGTCAGGCGACTGGCCTGCCGGCCACTCGGTGCAGCAGAAGGTGCCGGTGCTGGCATCGATATATGCAAGACCGGTACCTCCTCCGCCTCTGCCCCGAGAGGATCCAGCTGTCTGCGCTGTGGCAATTGCCACAAGATAGTTGTCGCGACTGGGTGGCACCATACCAGGAGAAACTATTGTGCCTGGCGTAAGGATGCGGGTGACCTCACGCTTTGCCAGACCTTTATTCGGAACCTCGATCTGCTCGCAGATGGCTACTTTATAGCCGCGCGCCAGAAGCTTTGCCGCATAGTTTTCCAGCGCGTGAACCGGAACGCCGGCCAGCGGAACCCGCTCTCCGGGACCATAAGACCGACCGGTCAGCGCGATTTGCAGCTCGTGCGCGGCGATGCGGGCGTCATCATCGAAGGTCTCGTAGAAGTCTCCTACCTGGTAGAGCAGAATGGCGTCCGAATGCTGAGCTTTGATATCGAGATATTGGCGTCGAGCTGGTGCTATCATGATAATAGTTGCTGTTTTCTGTCTGTCTGTGTGCGTGCGTGCGTGTCGAGAGACACACAGAGAACATCTGACACTCCCCGGCCTGAAGGCCTGACTTTTATACACAAATTACCAACGGAGTTGAGCAGCCAAATGAACCCCGTCCAGAAGGGTTTGGACGTGAAGCCAGCCCTGCCACAGAGTCTTCCACCCAGGTGGCCCATCGCGCCGGCGAG
>JBKQTH010000385.1:0-20686 GCA_052143275.1 Ktedonobacterales bacterium
CCGCCGGCGGCGAAGCCGGTGCCGGCGCTGGATCAGCCTGACTGGAGAGCCGGAGTTCGACAAGGGGGCAGCGATCGGGAGAAGCGGGAAGCTATTGAAGACGCGCGCCGTCTGCGCCGCCTGGAAGAGCTTAGGGTGCGACGCCATGAGGTCCTCTCCGGAACTCAGGACGAAGAGTATCTGGCAGGAGAAGGGGACAGGAGTCAAAAGTCCTGGAAGCGCCTCTTTGGTCGGTAAAAGAGCAATCTCTAGCTGGTAACCTGCCCGGAGCTCAGAGCTGCGCCAGCAGGTTACCGGCGAGCGGTATGCCAATCTCTATCGTGCGCAGCACTGCTGCAGCGCTTATAAGGTTTCCTAGGGCCGTGACTGCCGCCTAGAGGGCGCTGATATCGCTGCAGCGGAGGGTGGTACTGTCCTGACAGCCAGCGTAGTATCAGTGTAAGCTGCTTCACCGTGGAGCAACGCATCAAGCCCATTTACCTCAGCGTCGACTGGGACACGCACTGGAGTAAAGCGATTGATCAATTTTAAGAGCCCAAACGTAACCAAAAAGGCGTAGGCGCCTGCAATAATCACACCAAGTATCTGGACACCGAATTGATGCCAGTCTCCCGCGATCAGACCATTGACACCATTGATAGCGGAAACCGCAAAGACTCCAGTCAGAATGGTACCCAGAGCACCGCCAATCCCATGCACCCCCCAGACGTCCAGAGAGTCATCCCAATCACGCCTTATTCGGAACTGAACGGCCGAATAGCAGCCAATGGCCGCCAGCAGTCCTATCACCATCGCAGCCCAAGGCGGCACGTACCCGGCGGCAGGAGTGACAGTGGCAAGACCAGCCACTGCGCCAGTAAGGGCACCACTCATACTTGGTTTTTGCTCGCGCCACCAGGCTAGCGCCATCCATGTCACCATCCCAACCGCCGCCGCACTATTGGTATTTACAAATGCCACAGCCGCAACGCCATTGGCAGCCAGTTCGCTGCCTCCATTGAAGCCGAACCAGCCAAACCAGAGCAGGCCGGCGCCAAGCGCCATATAGGGTAGGTTGTGTGGGAGGGCCTTTTCACCCTCCATCAGATTGCGCTTACCCACGACGAAGACCGAGGCCAAGGCCGCCATACCTGCACTCAGGTGCACTACGATACCACCAGCGAAATCCACCACTCCCATCTGATGGAGGAAGCCGCCGCCCCAGACCCAGTGGACGAAGGGGATATACACCAAAAGACTCCAGAGTACCAGGAAGATGAGATATGCCTTGAAATCTACGCGGTCGGCGAATGCTCCAGAAATCAGAGCCGGTGTAATGACGGCAAACATCAATTGAAAGAGGAAGAAAGCCAGGAACGGAACTGTTGGCGCATACAGCGGGCTCGGAGAAAGACCGACACCTTGCAAACCGATATCGCGCAAGTTGCCGATGATGCCAAACGTGTCTCCACTATAGGCAAGACTAAAGCCAACCAGGACCCAGAGGATGGTTACCACTCCCATGGAGATATAACTCTGCATCATGATGGTAAGCACGTTCTTGTGCCTGACCAACCCACCGTAGAAGAACGCCAGGCCAGGCGTCATAAGGCAGACCAGAGCTGCACTGATGAGTACAAACGTTGTGTCGGCGGCGTCTAAGTGTCCCACGTGTGTTCTCCCCTTTGAGAAGGTTGTGGAGCCGGCGCATCAGGTGCAGTAGAACGTAGCATAGATAATCTCAAGCCGTCAAGCATCAACAGCAAAGACTACAAGAGCAGCCTCTAACCGGTGATGCGCAGTACCACGAAAATGACCAACACTGCGAGGATAACCAGCCCAATGCTCAGTAGCCAGATGATCGCTCGAATCGCCTGGTCAAGCTGCGGTGTACCCGAGCGAGATGCTTTCCGGACAGCAGGGGCGCTGCTAGATTCAGATGAGGGATGGCGGTGCGCTCCCGTACTCACGGAGACTGCAGCAGCTTTAGCGGAAGTCTTATAGGTGTCGATGAGGGTCTCGATGTAGTTTATATAGGCGGTGGCAATTCCAGGTGAGTCAACCTGCAGCACCGTCTCGTCGTTTTCCTCAGCATTTTCCGAGAAGTTATAGCTGCCGGTAAAAACTAGGTGGTCGTCGATGACAAATATTTTGTTGTGCATGAAGTCCTGTTCGCGTCCTGGGACAAACCCGTGCGAGGGCGCAGCCACAAACCGAGGATCATGAAGAAACCAGAAGACCCTGGGATTCTGGCGAGAGTAGTGCAAGACATCCTGCATGCCATGCGGATCGTATACCCCCTGTATGTCGGCACGAGGGCTGTCCGCAAAAGGCAATAACGCTTCCAATATATCTGGATTACTCATCAAGAAAGCCGCAATACGGACCCGTCGTGCGCCCTTGAGCGCGGTAGCGATCGCTAGCTCAATGCCGTCTCCGTCAGCTGGTTCAAAGTATGGGCGAAGCGGTGTGCCGCCAACCTCTATGGTTGGCGGCGTGCCGGATTGGTGGGTATGCCGATGATGTGGCTGGAGCAACTCCTCCATAACCGTCGTGTAGCAGGCGGCCAGTGGCGATGAGGCAATGGCGAGGCAGTTGTTGTCTTGCAGTTCCAGTCCGCCGACGGTGAAATTGGCCGAGCCGACCCACAAAGATTTGCCGTCACGAACCAGGAACTTATCGTGCATTAAATGACGTCCCTGCTCGTGGACGGCGGTAGCGAAGGGGAGTAATCCAGCTGCGGCCAGAGCTTCTCCGGTTCCACCAGACTTAGGGTCACCACCCAGACCGCCGGTCCGTTCTTCTCCGCCGTCATAGGCCAGACGCAGACGGACGTTACGTTTCGTCAGGGCTGCCAGTGCGGCCAAAACCAAGGGATGTCGAAGGTCGTAGATAGCAACGTCCAGGGAGTTTTCCGTCCCGCCAATAAAGTCAACCAGGTGCTTGACAAGTTGGGCGTTGAGTCCAGCACGCGACGATTGAAACAGGATCTCAACTCCGGGAGTGGAGTAAGTGGACGGTGAAGTTGGCGACAAAGCAATACCTCTCTTTGCACAGGGTGGCCGCGAGTCGGGCATCTTTCACCAAAGCGTGCGGCCATGAATCTTGCGACCTATGATACTTTTGTGTAGTGGGGAATGCAATCTTTTTGCCGTTTGGCTCTGTAGGCAGCCTGGCAGGCGGGGCGACGTATAAGGGACGTGGGCTGACTTTGGGCTTGCCAAACGCGGCCACTGTATGACCCAACTAAAATGAGTTGCTTGAGTCGAAAGGTACGCTTGTGGAAAAGGGATACCCTGTGTCTGCTCCTTCGGGAAAATCCATGGAACTCTCCAGCGCGTATGATACGCATGATAAGTACGATAATCAGGATGTCTATGATGTGATCGTCGTCGGGGCCAGCTTTGCTGGACTCAGCTTCGCCGGCGTGGCGGCTGCGCGCGGGCTGCGTGTGCTGGTTCTGGAGCGCGATGCCGCCGTCGGGCATGTAGTTCGCACCACTGGCGTGCTCTTCTCAGATGTGCTTGATGTTCTAGATGTACCGGCGCAGTACCTGATGAACTCGGTGCGCCAGATACGCATCCAGACGCCGGACCAGAAATCCATAGCCATATCAGCGAAGGCATTCCGCTTCTACATGGCCGATGTTACCGGCCTGCTGAACTGGATGGCTGAAGAAGCCAGGGCTCGTGGTGCGACGATCCGCTGCGGCTCGCCATACCTCGGCTCCGATCGTACAGCCTCCGGCTTCATGCGGGTCTTGATTGGTAGCCCATCGGCTAACACGGGGGGAGGCACTGCCTCGCGTGCAGTCGCCGGTGAGGAGTACGCGCGGTTCCTGGTCGGCGCCGACGGCGCTGGCTCAGCGGTCGCCCGCAGCATGGGACTTGACCAGAATACTCGTTTCCTTGCGGGGGCGGAGTGGCTCATCCAGAATGTCAAACTGGACCGGGAGACTTTCTACCTGGCGATGGATCACAAGCTGGCTCCGGGATATTGTGTCTGGCTGGCGCCACACGGTGACATTGCCGCTCTGGGCGTGGCCGGACATCGGCGTGCATTCAAGCCCATAGAGTCGCTACAGGTCGCGCAGACAATCTTCAAAGACGTAGCCGACCTCAGCAAGATGCAGGTGGTCGAACGTAAAGCCGGTGTCATCCCCACCGGAGGTAAGCTTCGCAAAGTTTACCGGGACGATGAGCGTGGCCGGGTGCTGCTTCTTGGCGACGCCGCTGGACTCTGCGGCGCCGCAACCGGCGGCGGTATCTATCCGGCACTGGTTAGCGGCCGGCTAGCCGGGCAGGCGGTGAGCAACGAAGTACTTAATGGTACGCCTGGCGCGGTCAAGCACTATCTGCGAGATTTTGCTCAAGCCGGGCGCATGGGCCAGTATCTTCAGATCGAGGACTGGCTCCGCTGGGTACTCGACCGTATGGGCTCCAATGCGGACTTGGCCATGCTGTATGGATTATTTGGGTCGCCGCATGGGCATCTGGTCTTGCAGCAGGTGCTGCTTGAAACTCCAATTATTAGCATGGACAATAACTTGTTTGCGATGCTACGCAACCTGCTTGGCAGGCATCCGAGTATCTATGGATCAGTCTTTCGCAGCGCCCTGCGCCGGGTAGTAGCGCGCGCGTGATATACTATTTCTCGCACCTTGTAGTATGTTCACCATGCACTGGTTGTTTTTCCGGCGTTGGGGAGAGATCAGACATCGGTGATTTGCGGGGTCACACCAAGGACGAAGGAGATGGAGGCAATGTTGCCCGCTGATGTGGCGCCACAGCCTGGCGCGCTTGCATAGCTTTACCGGGGAGACATGCGCATGTCTCCCCAGTATGGGCAAGAGAGAGCATGTCATGTCACACACGCAGCCATTTTCCATGCCACCATCTCCTTATCAGTACGCGAAGGCGTCGTTACTGTCGTTCAACTCTCCAAATCCATCGGTGGAATCAGCGGAAGACTTTCAGCGGGTCAGCGTAAAACTCGAGGTTGGCAGGGCTCTACAGGGTGTACCGCTGAAGGTTCTGGTGGTCGCCTCGGAGGGAGTGCCTTATGTCAAGACTGGAGGCCCCGCCGATGTTATCGGCGCTCTGCCTCAGGCACTTCGTCGTCTGGGTCACGATGTGCGTGTCGTGCTTCCGCGCTACGACAGCATTGATCCCGAGCGCTGGCGGCTGGCTTCTGTCATCTCCGAACTCTCGGTGCCGCTGCAGCACACTACGGTAACTGTTCGGGTGCTCCAGACGCCAGCGGAGGCGGCCGTGCCCTTCTATTTTATCGAGGCGCCGCACTACTTCCAGCGCGAAAAGCTCTACGGCTATAACGACGACGGCGATCGCTTCATTCTCTTTTGCCGAGCCGCTCTGGAACTCGCGCGATCCCTAGACTGGTCACCCGACATCATACACTGCCACGACTGGCATACGGCTATCATCCCCAACTGGACAAAAACAATCTACAAAGAAGATCCGCTATTTGCCTCTACTGCGACCGTCTATACTATTCATAACCTTGCCTATCAGGGGATCTTTGGCTACCGTATACTGGAAGTTGCAGGCATTGCCCGGGAAGGTTTTATCTACCCTGAAGTACCGGAGCTGGCAAACGTCGTAGATCTCATGGGACGAGGTATTCTCTTTGCCGATGTGGTGAATACCGTCAGCCCACGCTACGCTAAAGAGATTCTTACTCCGGAGTTTGGCGAGCGGCTCGATCCACTGTTGCGGCAACGCAGAGACCGGCTCTACGGCATACTAAACGGCATCGATACCGTGGAGTATAACCCGGCAACCGACGACCATATTGTCGCCCATTATGACGCTTTCTCACTGGACCAGCGGTCCCCGAACAAGCTGGCACTCCAGGAACTCACCAAATTACCGGTAGATGCCCGCATACCATTGATTGGTATCATCTCGCGACTCACTGATCAGAAGGGGTTTGATCTGCTCGATCAGATTGCCGTACCGCTGCTTGAGCAGGGCATCCAACTGATTGTCTCTGGTACAGGCGACCAGCACTATCATTCGATGTTTCAGCGGCTGGCCGCGCGTTATCCACAGCAGGTCTCAATTCATCTGACCTTCAACCAGGAGATAAGTCAGCAGATCTATTCGGGCTCCGACATGTTGCTTATGCCCTCACGGTTCGAGCCCTGCGGCATCACCCAGATGCTGGCTATGCGCTATGGCAGTATCCCGATAGTTCACCGCACCGGCGGCCTATCCGATACCGTGCAGGACTTCGAACCGGCGGCCAACGGCGGCAACGGGTTCAGTTTTGCGCGCTACCATCCGTTCCATCTATTCGCTGCTATCGTGAGAGCTCTCGAGGCCTATCAGTTCACCGATGCCTGGCGCGACTTGATGCAAAGAGCAATGATGGCCGACTACTCCTGGGATGCTTCGGCTGAGCAATATGTTGCACTTTATAGACGGGCACAGGAATTGCAGCGCATTAGCGCGTCGCGTGGTTAGAACATCGGCGGTTTAGAATGTCGGTGTGAAAGAGGACAATCAGTCATGTCCAACGAAGAGCACGGCCCTGCCGGCAGAGATTCTCTCCGGCAGCCTGAGCCGCTAGAGCCGCGAATAGACCGACTGCCCGAGATCATTGCCAGTCTTCCGGACTACGAGCGTACCCTCGCCAACCAGCTGTTCCGGATCGACCTGGCCGAGGGCACGATTGTGCCGCCGCTGGAGATGGTGCCGTGGCTGCAGAAGACATTCGGGGGTGAAGAGTCTGCCCTCCATCAGAGAATCGTGCGGATCACCAATCGTTGGACTTTCGAGGGGGCCACCTTTAACCCTTTGCGCAGCCGCCGGCCCTCCAGCGGAGCCACAACCAGCGCGGCCGTCTTTCCGCCGCCGGAGGTGCGAACGCGCATTGTAGAGACCAGCGGCGATGACTTCTGTGACCCTCTGCACCGCACACCAGCCGATACTTTTGGACGTGTACAGGGGCGGCATACGACGACTGCCGCCAATGTGGCTAAGGCCGACGGCTGGCACGGCATAGGAATCTTTGACCGGCACGACCCATTAAAAATAGAGAATGAGCTTGTGTCCGACATGCTCTCAACGGCCGGCGAATGGGCCAGCCGGGCGCACAGCAGCGATCCACAGGCGCGCTTTTTATTTCTCTTCTGGAATTGTCTCTGGCGAGCTGGCGCCTCCCTGGTTCACGGCCATATACAGATGACGCTTAGCCGCCAGATGGCACACGCGAAAGTGGAAAATCTCCGGGCTTCAGCCGAACGGTACCAGACCGAAACCGGAAGCGACTACTTTGCCGACCTGGCGACAGTGCATAGAGCGCTGGGACTGGCGGCGGGGGAAGAGAAAATTGATTGGTTTGCTTCGCTTACTCCCGTCAAGGAGCGAGAGATCGTGCTTCTGGCGCCAACCTACCAGAATGGTGTGCTGCAGCCGGAGGAGCTAGGTGTGCTCTCGGACCAACTCTTCCGTACGCTTGCCCTAATGCAGGAGCAGATGGGAGTTCTGGCCTTCAACGTTGGCATTTTCGGACCTCCTCTGGCCGCCGGCAGACCCACTACGAAGGATGAGAAGCAAGAGGATTGGAGCAGCTTCCCTCTGGTGGCACGCATTGTAGACCGCGGCAATCCACTTTCGTCGACATCGGATATTGCAGGTCTGGAGTTGTTCGGCAGCAGCGTGATTGCCAGCGATCCCTTCGACGTTGCGCGGACTCTGCAAGCTGCTCATGACGCTGGTCTCGAGTCTGCCTCTCCATGATCATGCTATGGTATGAGAGAGGAAGTCATCAACTATCCCCGAATTGCGGCATCCGAATGCGATTAATCCCAAGTGACGGAGGCACGACATGATCCCAACCCACAGGCTGGAAGCGGTGGTTGGGGAGTTGGTGGATGAGTTAGACCACCGCTTCCCCTATGCGGCGGCACTCATCGGCGGCTCATCAGGCACCCAAATACGCGACAATGGAGACGAGCAAAATGCAAGTGAATCCAATCCCAGTCGAGGGATCGTGTTCACGATCTACGATGGCGCGAGCTTTAGCGAGTACGCCACCAGCGACCTAGCGCCGGAGAGCCTGGCCAAGAGCGTGCGCGCCTGGGCTGACAAACTCACGGTACATCGAGATGGCAGACCCATAATTGGCGGCGGCGTGGCCTCGCCTACCGGGCGTGACCGCCGAAGCTTTGCCGTGACCATGCAGATCAACCCCGCGGCCGTTTCCCTCAGTGAGAAGTTAGCGATGGTGCGAGATCTTCAGCGGCGATCCAAGGCGCTCGATTCCCGAATCGTACAGGCGCAGGTACAGTATACCGACGCCGCCAGAGATTCCGTCTACTTGGGGCGAGGTAGGTACCTGGAGCAGCATATTCCACGCGTCACTCTCGCTGTCCTTATTGCGGTCTCAGACGGTTCCCGGGTTAGATATCACTACATTTCGCGCGGTGGTACCTACGGCTACGATGGTGCAAGCATTAGCGAACAGCAGTTGCGCGAGGCGGTGGATATCGCGCTACGACTCCTGGAGGCAGAGAAAATCCAGCCGGGCGAGTACGAAATCATCACTGATCCTGGTATCTCCGGTGTACTGGCGCACGAGAGCTTGGGCCATGGCGTCGAGCTGGATCTTTTCCCTAAGGGGCGGGCACTCTCGGCGAAGTACCTGGGTAGGCAGGTAGCCGTGCCCGAGCTGCAGATGTTTGATGATCCCAGTATTCCCGGCGGCCATGGCTCCTATTTTTTTGACGATGAGGGGGAGTTGGCACGTCCCACCCAGATCCTGCGTGATGGTATCTTTGTCCGCCCTATCAGCGACTTCGCCTCGGCGACGCTCACCCCAGGAATCCACACTCCCAATGGACGCCGCCAGGACTTTACCCGCAAGGTCTACGCGCGCATGACCAATACGTACTTTGGCCGCGGGACACTCGCCCCGGCCGATATGATCGCGAGCGTCGAGCACGGCATCTATCTTCGCTCGGCCGAGAGTGGGATGGAAGACCCTATGGGGTGGGGCATTCAGATCACCGCACACTACGGCGAGGAGATCGTCAATGGGCAGACCACCGGCCGGCTATTTGCGCCCATCGGCGTGACTGGTTATGTGCCGGATGTGCTCTGCAGTATTAGCGCCATCGGCAGTGACTTCGAGCTCTGGTACGGGTTCTGTGGTAAGGGTCATAAAGAGATGGTGCCGGTGTCTACTGGTGGACCGCATCTTCGCATGAAAGCGAGGCTTGGATGATGAAGATAATGGGTATGTTGCCGCCAACCGAAGAGACTATAGCCACAATTGCCAATGCCGCAGCCGGCACTCCTGGCGCTGACGACTGGCAGGTAGAGCTGCTTCACGACAATGAAGCCCAGCTTTATCTCATTGGCCAGCAGGTTGAGTCGCAGCGCACCGTGACCAATGAGCGGGCGGTTGTCACCCTCTACAATGACCATACGCCGGGCAGCCAGACATCTGAATCGCCAGAAGCCGAGATAGATTTCACGAGTGGTCTCCCTACGGTGCGTGGTTTTAGTACTCTGACGCTGCTGGCAAGCGATCTCGACGACGGGCAGCTCTCCACCCGGCTAGCCGATGGGGTAACCGCGGCCAGTCTGACCGACAATCCGCCATTTGGCCTGCCGGAGGCGCCGGCCGGCGGCTATCCCAGGGTTGCCGCGCTGGATCCGCTACTGGCCAATGACCCTGAAGCGGCGCTGGACGATGTTCGGGCACGACTCACTCGAGCGGTCTCCAATTGGGGAAATGTGCGTCTAAGCAGCGCTGAGCTATTTGCCACGAGGAGTTCCCGCTTACTGAGAAATAGTCGAAACCTCGCTGCCGCGAGCCGCAGCACCCAGATCTTTCTGGATTTCGTGCTGATTGCGGAGGTGGACGGGCGGGAGGCGGAGTTCCACGCTGAACTGACACGGCGGCGTATCTCCGATCTGATGGTGGAAAGCACAGTTGACTCGTACGCGACGTATGCTCGCCATCTGCTCATGGCCACACCGCCATCTACCCACTGTGGGCCGGTAATCCTTACTGGTGATGCGCTGCTGAACCTCTTTTCTCCAGTCATTTTCCATGCATCAGGTCAAGCAGCCTTCATGAAGCTCAGCCGTTTCAAGCCTGGCGAGTCGGTGACCGTGGCTCCGCCAGGCGGAGACCGTCTGACGCTTTTCAGCGATGCGCTGTGTCCCTTTGGGGTCAAGACCGCGGCTTTTGATGGCGAGGGATTGCCTGGCAAGCGGGTAACCCTAATTGAGGATGGCGTGTTTATGCGAAATTGGGCGGGAACGCGTTACGCCACGTATCTTGGCATTCCCCCGAGCGGCGACTTTGCTAATCTCACGATTGAGCCCGGGCAATGGGAGATGGACGAGCTCCGCTCAGCCAACGGCGGGCCGATCTATGAGATCATGTCTCTCTCACTTATGAATCCAGATCCAGTCTCCGGTGATTTCACCGTCGAGATCAAGCTAGGTTACCGGCATGATGCGACTGGGACCCACCCTATAAAGGGCGGCTCTGTCTCCGGAAACATCTTTGCGGCTCTGGCCGATGCACGCTTCTCTTCCCAAACCTACTCAGATGGTTATTACTATGGTCCGGCGGGAATCCGCTTTGGCAACCTTACCATCTCCGGAGATTAGCCTGGGAGAGACCAGGCCGAGTTACATCAGGTTGTGCCACAGCTCAGTCTTAGGAGACCCGAAGGTGGCTGCTTAAGCCGCCCCTGCTGCAGCCTGTGGTGGGCGGTGGCGCTGGTGGCGCCACTCCTCGATCTTCCCGATAACCCACTGGTATCCTGAACGCAGGTAAGCGTAGATCGCCCTGAACCACTCCGGCTTACCAAACAGGTAAGCCACAATCGCCAGCACCAGACCGCCGGCCAGTAGCCAGGAGTTTATAGTGTCTAGTCCGCCAAACACGGTCTGTAGGGTCGGTTGCACCACACTCTTCGCCGTTGGATTCATGGTCGCGCCTAAGATGTACTGCTGTAGGTAGTCGAGAGCAATCTTAAGCAGAATGAAGGTGATGGCGATCCCGATCCCCAGCTCCATGAGCGTCCGGCGCCGGTCGCGCGAGAGCCACAGTGTCAAGGCGATCAGCACTGCGGTGATCACCGGCAGCGCCACGCTCAGGAAATCCCACAGCCGCAGCAGCCGCTGCGCCGTGGCAAGCTGGGCAGATTGGAAGAGCTCGATCTGACCCAGGTTCGAGGGCACCGTGAAACCTAGCGCTTTTGAGAGTTTCTGTTGCGCTGACTGCGGCACTTCCAGCTGGCTGGGAACAGGTAGCCTGACATGCTGGGAAATCAGCCCGGGTAGGTGCTGCTGGATATACTGCAGGGCCTCGTCGATGATCGGGATCAGGTTGAGAGTGACCACTCCATTCGAGATGTGCAGCGTTGAACTTTGGCCGCGTAAGGCGGCAAGTACCTCGGTGTATACAATGCGGTTGGTATTGATCCAGATCTTCTGGAAGGTAGGAGTGTGCATCAGTCTGGCGACGCTTGACTGGATAAAGCTTTGCACGGCCTGAGTCAGTGGGGTAGCCAGAAAGGTGGCCTTTGGCGGAAGAGCCTGCTCTGTGCGCTGCTTTACATCGAGCACCATGACAACCTGGCTGGCAGTATAGCTGCTGAACGATTGAATCACTTGCGGATTCTGGGCGATAGGCCCAACGATTTGCAGCCAGGTATCGGTGTTTAGGAGAGTTGTGCTTGACCAGACGGTGAGGGTGCTGGCCAGAATTCCCAGACAAGAGAGGACTACCAGCACGCCTACCAGGGTACGCCGCGCCCGCCCCGGATGACGGCGCCGCTCCTCCTTCGCGCGTAAATCCGCCACCTCCCTTCGCAGCCGCGCGTTCTCCTCAAGTACTGCCCGATCGCTCTCCGCCATGGATGCGCCCGATGCGGTAGCGGGGTAGACGCCAGGCAGCCCTTGCAGGCCGTCCACCATCTCGCTGGCGGTAATGCCAGCCTCCCCTGGCACCTCACCCGCGGCGGTGTCCGCTTCCTGATGTTCTGTACTAGCGGCAATATCCGCGTCATTCACCGAGCTCTCTGTGGTTGAAGATGAGGTGGTGAACTCGCCTTCGTTGGTCTCTTTTTGCTGCCGATTGGCCATGAGCTCACCCTTCTCTACTTCACGTATGACAGTCGGCCGCTCGTTTGTCGCTCCTTTACGGAAGCCAAAATCGTCCTGCTACCGCAATGTATGGTTTGTACGCTGCTAAGGCGCCGTACACTGGGCGGGTTTCGCAGGATAGCTCTCAACCTGACCCTAAGGGTACGCTGGACCTGGCTACCAGGTGAGTGCCAGCCTAACCCACTGGCGCACGGGGGAGATCATCGTTCGCTTGACAGTAGCGGGCGGGTTGAGGTAGAGTATGAGATGCCAGTCTTTGCGGGAAGAGCTGGGAGGCTGGCTGACGGGCCCGGTTTGAATCCCAAATTCATGGGCGGTTGCTGAAATTGGCAGACAGGACGGACTTAGGATCCGTTGGGGAAACCCGTGAGAGTTCGAGTCTCTCACCGCCCACCCTGGTGGCACAGCCTGTGCCATGTGCCAAGAGTAGACTAGACATAATAGCAGCATACGTGGCACATGATATTCATCATTCTTCGCGCGCGCGACTGGACGCGGGATGGTCTTCTAAGGGGCCGGCCCGCGTTTCTTTTAGAGGTCGCACTTGGCTAACTTGGCAATACTGTGGAGGCTTGTGAAACACGTGAAAGTGACGGTAGACCGCTCAACCGAGAGCGAAGCGGTGTTGAATGTCGAGCTGGAGTGGAGCGAAGTCGAAAAGGCATCGGATAAAGCCTACCACAGGCTGGCGCAGAAGTACACTGTGCCCGGTTTCCGCAAGGGACACGCTCCCCGCTCGATGCTCGAGCGTATGCTTGGCAAAGAGACCATCTATCAGGAAGGTCTCGAAGACCTGATCGAGACCACGTACCGTGAAGCTGTCCGCTCCAACGACCTCAACCCCTTGGGTCGCCCCGATGTGGATGCGCCCGGTATAGAAATGGGCCAGCCCTATACCTACGTCGCTCATGTGCCGGTGCAGCCTCCGGTAGAGTTGGGTGATTACCACGGTCTACGTGTCAAGCGTCCCTCGTCTGACGTCAGCGACCAGGAAGTGGCCGACCTGCTTGAGCGAGTACGTCAAGAGCAGGCGATGTGGCTGCCCGCCGAGCGTCCTGCCCAGATGGGCGACAAGATCACGGTGGATCTCAAGCTAACCGTAGGTGATCGTACCATCAGCGATCTTAAGGACAATGAGTTTGAATTGGCCAGCGAGCGCGCCGGCATCTTCTCAGGCATGGACCAGAATCTCGTCGGACTTGTCGAGGGGGACTCTAAAGAATTTTCAGCTACGGTCCCCTCAGACTACGCTAACAGTGAACTGGCCGGCCAGGCGGCGCACTATTCGGTGACCATCAAGGCAGTGAAGTATCGTGAGCTTCCCGAGCTAGATGATGAGCTGGCAAAGTCCGTCGGCGAATATGAGACGATTGATGACCTGCGTAATGCCGTGCGTACACAGTTGCAGACTCAGAAAGAAAGTGAAGCCCGTCGTGAACTACGCGAGTCCGTAGTAAAGGCGGTTACTGATGAGTCCAAAGTCGACGTGCACCCAGTCCTGGTGCATGAGGAAGTCGACGTTATGCTGGACGAGACCAAGCGTATGCTGGAGCAGAGCCGGCTCTCCTTTGAACAATATCTTGCCATGACGCAGAAATCAGAGGAGCAGCATCGGGAGGAGATAGAGCCGGAGGCACGGGAGCGAGCTAAGCGCGACCTGGTGCTGGATGCGGTTGCCACCGCGGAGGATATCCAGGTCACCGACGACGAGGTGGCAGGCTGGCTTGAACTCTATGCGGCCATGGGCGGACGGCGCCTGACCCCCAAAAGCATTACTCCAGGGCAGCGGGCGAATATCGTAACTCGTCTGCGCCGGGACAAGACCATTTCGCATCTGGTCGAGATTGCCACCAAAAATGACGAAAACCAGACCTTAGAAGAAGTTGAAGAAGCGCGAGCTACTGGCGCAGAGGCGGAAGCTTCTCCAACCGCTGAAATCGTAGAAGCTGATTCTGGAACCGAGGCGGAAGCCTCCGAGACCAAGCAAGCTAAAGCTCCCAGCAAAGTGGAAAGCGTTACCAAGCGAGAGAAGACCACCGCCCAAACTTCCGATGCAAAACAGGACTTGTGATTCCTTTGTTGACATCTGTCCCTGTGATATGGAACTGTAACGTAATACAATGCTCTGTGAAGCCATATTACGGGCAGCCGAGCAGTATTTTATCGCGTTTTTCCAGTTACGACTAGTTTTTACCAATCCCGGCAATATATGAGACGTGGCCACGTCGGCTACGAGTTGATGGTCCAAGAAGCCAGCAACAGGAGGAAGGTGACAACGTGGCGACTACTAAGGGGACACGCATGACCTATCGCTGCTCTTTTTGTGGCAAGAGTCAAGATCAGGTACAGCGGCTGATTGCTGGGCCTGGAGGCGTCTATATCTGTGATGAATGTGTTGACCTGTGCCGCGAGATCATTGAAGAGGAACAGTCTTCTACCAAGCCACGTGTTGCCAGCAGCAAGATTCCCACTCCTCGGAAAATCTATGACCAGCTGAACCAATATGTTATCGGTCAGGATCGAGCCAAGAAAACACTGTCGGTTGCGGTGTACAACCACTATAAACGCATTAACTCAGGTATGCAGATCGATGATGTGGAACTGGCAAAGAGCAATATACTCCTGATTGGTCCCACCGGTTGTGGCAAGACCTATCTGGCTCAGACGCTAGCCAAGATTCTGGATGTGCCTTTTTGCATTGCGGATGCAACTGCGCTAACCGAAGCGGGATACGTCGGCGAAGATGTCGAGAATATTCTTCTGCGCCTGATTCAGATGGCGGACTTTGATGTGGCACGCGCCGAACGCGGCATTGTCTACATAGACGAGATCGACAAGATTGCGCGCAAGGCGGATAATCCCTCGATTACCCGCGACGTTTCCGGCGAAGGTGTCCAGCAAGCATTGCTGAAGATAATCGAAGGCACGATTGCTAACGTTCCCCCACAAGGGGGGCGCAAGCATCCCCACCAGGATTTCATTCAGATCAATACCCAGAACATTCTCTTCATCTGTGGTGGTGCCTTTGAAGGGCTGGACAAGATCATCGAGCAACGCCTGGGGAGCCATAAGATCATGGGCTTCAAGGCGGTCGAAGAGACTCCGGAGATGAGCAATACTGCCCTGGCGCAACTGAATCCAGACGATTTGCTTAAGTTTGGGCTCATACCGGAATTCGTTGGACGTCTACCGGTAAGTGTGTCGCTTGACAATCTTGACCGCAACGCATTAATGCGCATCCTTACTGAACCCAAGAATGCGCTGGTAAAGCAATACCAGAAGCTCTTCCATCTTGATCGAGCCGAGCTGACTTTTACCCAGGATGCTCTGGAGGCAACCGCTGACTCGGCGCTCAAACAGAAGACCGGCGCTAGAGGCCTACGCACAGTCATCGAAGAGGTTCTGCTGGATGTCATGTTTGAGATACCTTCGCGCAGCGATGTTAAGAAAGTCGTTATCGACGCGGATACAATTGTGAACCATGTACCAGCCAAACTCATTACCCGCAGCGAAACGCGTAGCGTGGAGCTGGAGGACGAATCTGCATAAGGAGATGCAAGGACACTGGAATCCCGAGAGTACCACTTCCTCGACAAACCTCTGGTCGAGTCGTTGTAGTCTATACATGTACTACGTATGCCGTATGTCATACACTTGGTATGCCATATGCAACCACGGCGAAGTACAAAATAAGGCAACAGCGGTTTCCCAATGACCTTGGTAACCATCGGTTGTCTCGCAATCTTACAATAGTAATTAGTACCTGGCGGTGGTTATCCCACGTAGCGAGGATAGTGTGCCATGAGCAGATCGGTAGAGAAAGAGTCTCGGCAAGAGACTCCTGACATAATGGAGCGCGTTGCCGAGGCCAGCGTAGCGGAAGAGAGGCGCCAGTACCCGCTCATTCCCTTGAAGGATACGGTCATATTCCCGAAAGCGACGGCCACGCTAAATATTGGACGCGAAAGGTCTATCCAGGCCATCAACGAAGCCAACTCCACTACCAAACGTTTCATCGTTTCGGCTCAGAAGCAATCAGACCTGGAGCATCCAGGACCGAGTGATGTCTTCGATGTCGGCACGCTGGTCGAGCTGAAGCAGCTCGAGGTGCAGAACAACAACATAGTGCAGGTGATGGTGGAGGGTATCTCTCGAGTAAGAGTCCTAGAGTGGGTCGATCATGGCCCCTATCTGCGGGTGCTCGTAGACGAGTGGAACGACTCTACCGACAATACGCCAAATTCTGTGGCTTTAGTACGCCATGCCCATACGCTCTTTGACCAGTATACTCACCTTAGCCGCCGCTTCAATGCCGAAGATATCGCGGCGGTCACCCACATCACTCATCCTGGGATGTTGGCCGACGCGCTGGCACCTCTCACCGCTAGCGACTATACTCAGCAGCAAGAACTGCTCGAAGCCTTTGATCAGATGGAGCGTCTCGAGAAACTCTGCGTCTCGCTGGGCAACGAGATCAACATACTTGAGCTGGAGAACACAATTCGCCAGAAAGTGCGACAACAGGTCGATAAGAATCAGCGCGAATACTATCTGAAGGAGCAACTGCGAGCAATTCAAGAAGAACTGGGACATGATCAGGCCACTGAACTGGCCGAATTGCGCCAGAAGGTTCTGCAGCGGCAAATGCCGGCCGAGGTGACATCCAAAGTCAATAAAGAGCTCGACCGGCTCGAACGCATGCCCTCACACTCGGCTGAACTGGTTGTGCTACGTAACTACATTGACTGGATACTGGCGCTACCCTGGTCGGAACGAACGGAGGACCGGCTGGATATGCGTTATGCCCAGAAAGTTCTGGATGGCGACCACTACGGACTTGAGAAAGTTAAAGAGCGAATCATAGAGTTTCTGGCTGTACGCCAGCTACGTATCCTGCAGGAGACACGGCTGGCCGCTACTTCGCCCAGGAGTGACGGAGCAGCGAGTGTCAACGTTAACAAGGGACCAATACTGTGTCTGGTAGGTCCTCCAGGTGTAGGCAAGACCTCGCTTGGCCGTTCGATCGCAACCGCTCTCGGGCGCAAGTTTGTCCGCATCTCGCTTGGCGGAATGCATGACGAAGCTGAGATACGCGGACACCGGCGGACCTATGTTGGGGCACTGCCAGGCCGTATCATTCAGGCTATGAAGACTGTAGGAGTTCGCAATCCAGTCTTCCTACTAGATGAAATTGACAAGCTGGCATCGGATTATCGCGGCGATCCAGCAGCAGCACTTTTAGAAGTACTGGACCCTGAGCAGAACAACAGCTTCACCGACCATTACCTGGAAGTTCCCTATGATCTCTCGGAAGTGTTCTTCATCTGTACCGGTAACAATCGCTACCAAATACCCAGACCGCTGGCCGATCGAATGGATATCGTACAGATTCCTGGCTACACCGAGGAGGAAAAGATAGCCATAGGGCGCAACTTTGTGCTTCCCAAGGTTCTGGGCGAGCATGGATTGACACGCTCTCAAGTACAAGTGCCCGAAAGCGCTATGCGCTATATCGTGTCGCACTATACGCGCGAGGCTGGTGTGCGCGGGCTGGAGCGGCAACTGGCCGCGGTTTGCCGCAAAGCTGCGCTGCGCATAGTCACGAAGCCGGGTACCCGCGTCCGCCTTACTGAGAATAATATCGAGCAATTCCTTGGGGTGCCGCGCTATTTGCCGGATCGGACTCAAGACCGAGGCCAAATTGGCGTAGCAACCGGTCTTGCATGGACCGAAAATGGTGGAACTCTGCTACCGGTCGAGGTAGTGACTATGCCCGGCAAGGGGCATCTGATGGTAACTGGACAGCTTGGAGATGTCATGCAGGAATCGGCACGCGCAGCACTATCCTATATACGCTCGCGGGCAGTTGATCTGCAGATACCGATAAACTTCACCGACACTCTGGATATTCATATCCACTTGCCGGAAGGCGCCATTCCCAAGGATGGGCCGTCCGGAGGCATCACCATGGCTACTGCGGTTATCTCTGCGCTGACCCGGCGTGCCGTGCGGAGCGATCTGGCAATGACCGGTGAGATAACACTACGCGGGCGAGTGCTGGCAATCGGCGGACTGAAAGAGAAGGCACTGGCAGCGCACCGTGCCGGTATCCGGACACTGATCGTACCCGATGAGAATTCCAAGGACCTGACAGAGATTCCTGCCAAAGTGCGCAGCGAGATGACCTTTCACTTGGTTGAATCAATGGACCAGGTAATCGAGCTGGCGCTTCTGGCGGCAACCGAGCCAGCCGCAGCGGAGGCGGAGCGGTTAGATAACCGGCACGCCGACCGCGCAGCTGGTCCTGCAGAGCCGGTGCCGCCTGCGCCGGAACTCTATCCGGTACCGGAGCCTGCAACAGCGGACGATATGAGCGATCAGCCATCAGCAAACCAAGGGACCTGATTGATGGTTGCGCTGGACAGTTCACGTCCTCTATGAGCGCAATTCGGAGACCCGTATTCGGGACACGGCTTCCCCAAGCCTGGCGCCGGCATTGGCTAGGATAGGTGTACCGTGGCCAGGCAGGCTGGCTTCGATATCGTAGTCGGTCAATATGGCCATGGAGCGAAGCGCTTCCGGCGTATCATGGTTGTATACCCTGGGCGGCGGCACCAAGCCTCCATTCCTATGCCGGTAGGCGTCTCCGGCAAAGAGGAGCTTGCGTGCTGGCAAGTAGAACGAGATATGTCCTATTGTATGTCCCGGAGTTTCAATTATCTGAAGGCCGCCATCACCAGTCAGAATAGGCAGTACCTCGCCTCCTCTTACCTGCCGTTGCACTTGCACTGGCCTAAGCCGCCAGACAAACATGGTTTTCATCGCGAAGCTCATCAACGCCCCACCGGGTAGTTCGCGCGGCGCTTTACCTTCTATCGCCAGAGCATCGAGTGGATGCGCGACGATCTCTGCACCGGAGGCAGCCGAAAGTTTAGCGGTATTGCCGATGTGGTCTACATGTTGGTGGGTGAGCAGGATGTGGCGCAGGTCACGTACCGAACGACCCAGCTTACCCAGATAAGCCCTGATGGCTTGCTCCTTGCCCGGCATTCCGGTATCGATCATGGTCACGCCGTCTGATTCAAAAATCAGGTAGACGTTGCAGACCACACCATCAACTAGGTGGATATCCTGCTGCAACTCCACAGGGCACCTCTTTTACGAGTTCTAGAGCCAATCGCCGGTCAAGCAATGTACGGCCAATGAGTGGTATAACACAACTCTGGCCGCTCATGCAATCAAACCGCTAACTTCGGGGCTCCAGAAGTTCTTCACCACCAGATGGCGTCTCTCCAGCAGTAGATTGGTAAAATCTATCGCTCGCCATGCACAGCAACCTCCCTGTAGTACCGGGAAAAGACTACTTGAGCTCCAATGAGCTCGCTTGAAAGTTTCTGCGGTATCTCGCGGATTATTTGTCCTTAAACTATCTATATTATGTTATGTTGTGGGCATTGTATCATTTTTTCCATTTCAGCTATTTCTGCCATCGTTTAAGGTTTTCCCTGGATAGGGCTGCTAGCGGGTGGGCCGGTTTTTTGTCCTTGACCCGCTTCCGGAGCCAGACATACAATCAGCCTGGCTACAGGCTACGCATCTCTCGCATGTGGTGTAGGTAGGCGGGGTGATTTGTCCAATGGACACCGACAAAGGGTAAGGAGGGATAAGAACATGGCAGACTCCGGTGAATCTGATCACAGGCTCTTACTTGCAACAGATATCAGCAATACCGGCATCAAGTTCGGCCTCTATCCCCTTCATAGCGATACTCTGCGTGCTCGCTGGCGCATTGCCACCAACCGTGAAAAGACTGCCGACGAATACGCAATGTTGCTCTCGAATCTTTGCCAGCACGCCGGTCTACACCTCGAGGACATCTCTGACGCCATTATTTCCAGCGTTGTTCCGCAGTTGACCCCTGTCTTTTTTGATCTATCCCTCCGGTACCTGAGGCGGGAGCCTATCGTCGTCAACCACCAGATGGATCTTGGTGTACGGCTCCTAGTAGACAATCCCTGGGAAACTGGAACCGACCGAATCATTAGCGCATTGGCCGCCTACTACTTCTACAGCGGGCCGACGATTGTTATTCAGTTTGGCACCGCCACCAGTTTTGATTGTGTCTCAGCAGAAGGTGACTTCCTCGGGGGCGCCATTGCTCCGGGCTTGGGTATCTCAGCCGAAGCTCTGGCACGGGCAGGCGCACAACTCTACCAGGTTGAGCTGGCCCCTCCACCAACCGCGCTGGGCAAGAATACCGCGTACAGCATGCGTTCAGGCATTATCTTCGGCCACGTTGGTCTGGTAGAAGGTCTGGTAGCCAGACTTCGCCGCGATGTGCCTGGAGGCGATCAGGCCAGAGTTATTGCTCACGGCGGCCTTGCCGAATTGATGGCAGGGGTCACCACCTCTATCGACGTCGTCGACACTAATCTGCTTTTGAATGGTCTACGTGTGGCCTATAACCGAATCACCGGCAGACCACAAGCACCGGAGGGAAGGCAAGGTCCACGACCAGCAAGCTAGGCATCAGCCCGGCCCCTCTGGCTGTT
>JBKQTH010000386.1:0-8946 GCA_052143275.1 Ktedonobacterales bacterium
GACACAAGGCCCACTGCCGCAGGGATTCATAGTCGGGTGCCTCATGAAGCATCTGCACACAGGTCACTGGGCTGCCCCCTTTTTCGCCGCGCGGGCGAGCGCGCGTTCAATGCTGCGGGGATGCACCCGCAGGTGCTGGTGCTCGCGGAGCCAGTCGGCCAGTTGACCCGACGACTGGGTGGCCGCTTGCGGCAGGAGCAGCGCCACAATGTCGGGAGTCAACTTGTGCGCGTGCCGCGGCCCCGTCGGCTGGGGGAACAACCCGCTAAGCCCGGCGCGTTCCCAGGCCGCCAGAGCCGTGTAATAGGTGGGACGCGAGAGGCCAAACCGCGCCGCCGCCTGCGAGACCGCTTCACCTTCCACCCGCACGCGGCGCAACAGTTCGTATTTGACTTGGACCAGATCCCGCGGGTCAAAGAAGGGCGACCCACTGGTAAAGAGCGGGTCCCGGACCCGTTCGGGATGCGGATGGAGCGTCTGCGAGGAGCGCAACGCCCGGAGTTTTTCGTCAGCCATGAGGACCTCCACAGCGAGCACAGCGTGTAGGGTAAGTATGGCCCTTTTCCCCCTAGTTGTCAAGGTATAGATGGCGGGATAGAGCATCCAGAATACTCTTTCTGAGCATGATAGATCGTACTGTTGTGCTAGTATTCCGGCGTTATTTCCTTGACAGTCCCGGCATAATTGGCTTAACACGTGGTATCCTCCTCTCGCTCCTGTTGGATGCGGTGCAGCAACCGAGACAGTTCCAGGAGATCGGCCACACGAAAGGCTGCTTCGCCATTGGCAAGCGCCACAATGGGGTCAGGTGGCACCAGACTGGTCCAGGCCGCTGGCAGCGCACGGACATGCTCGAGGGTATCATAGAAAGTGACGCGATACTCGCCCCAGTTATGCCGGTAGGTCAGAATCTCAAACTGCTGGCCGTAGAGGGGATGAAAGGGATGGGTGACCGTGAACACTCCCTCCGCAAGAGATGGAGAGGGTGTAGTTGACGGCTGATTCCAACAACCAGGCGGAGCGGGATCTGCGCGACCTCAAGGTGCAACAAAAGGTCTCCGGCTGTTTCCGCAGCGAGTGGGGAGCGGAGGCGTACGCGACGATCCGCGGCTATCTGGCGACCTTACGCAAGCAGGGCCACGCGCTCCTGGCCGCCCTTCACACCGTCTTTGCCGGCCAGCCCTTCTATCCAAGCCTCTGCCTGGCCAGGTAGTACGCCAGTTCATACTCGGTGAGAGGAGACATATGCGCAAAATTTCAGAAAAGCTTCCAGGGCAGAGGTGCGAACATGAATGACCGAGCAATCGCGGGAGAGTTTGTTACCGAGCCGTTCGCCTACGACGGTGGTCGGCAGGTGACGGTGTACGTCCCGCCAGATCCGCCCGAGGCCGTCGTCTTCGCCGGTGACGGTCAGAGGATCTCGCAGTGGGGCCGGTTCCTCGAGGCAGCGGACGTACCGCCCACGATGATCGTCGGGGTCCACGGGCTGACGGACGAGAAGCTGCGACTCCAGGAGTACTCACCGGTCTTTGACGCCGAACGGTTCGCAGCCCATGAGAAGTTCTTCGTCGAAGACGTCCGCCACTGGACAGCGTCGCGGTTTGGAGGAGCACTGCCGACGGAACGCACCGCGGTGTTCGGTGCCTCGGCAGGTGGAGAGCTCGCGCTCGCTCTTGGGCTCCGGCATCCCGACGTCTACGGTGCGATCTTCTGCGCTTCGCCGGGCGGGGGCTACCAACCGAGTGCGGTGCTGCCGAGTCCGATTCCGCGCACGTACCTGGTTGCCGGCACGCAAGAGCCGTTCTTCCTTGCGAACGCGACGAGGTGGGCGGCCGCGCTGCGCGATGCAGGTGCGGACGTTCTCATGAACGAGCGGGTCGGATCGCACGGCGGTGCATTCTGGCGAAACGAGTTCCCGCTGATGATAGCGTGGGCGTTTGGACGCGAATAGATTACCTTCTACGTATCAAGAATATGCTGAAGATTTCGTAGCAGGTCAGCCACTCTATCCAGCCTCTGCCTGACCTGCTAGCTACAACGAGAATGCAATGAGTACTCCCCTCAAACAGGTGCAGAATGACATACAAGCAGTCCAGTCCGATTGGCAAAACCTGAAGGTAGCAGTTGCAGCAGATACCACAGGTGGCGTGTCGGCTCAATTCAGTCAGAATGACATTGATACCGCTGTAGGGAAGGCACAGAGCCAGCTCACTACCTCGAATAATGCCCTGCAATCAGCACAAAGCCAGGCGAAGCAGTACGACCAGGAAGCTGCTCAGACCAATACAGATGCTCAGAATCTTGCCAATAGCATGCAGTGCTAAAGTGATGGCGTACTCTTTGACTATGCTGGCCGGAGGCAGATTTTAGCAGGATATTTGGGCACCGACGCTCAACAATATCGTATAATGAGACGTAGCATACACTTGTGTTGTGTGACAGTGACCGCTACCCAACGGCCAGTTTTTTAGCCGCATGCCGATGACTTCTACTTGTCTGAATCGCCGGCGCCGCTGACGACTTCACCAGGGACCTAGCTATGACGAACACGGCACTCCTATACTGGAGTATCGTAACCATTCAGCCCCAGTTGCGCTGTAGGGTACCATAGGGACATGACGCCAGATGAACGAATCGCCGAGCTCGAAGGGATACTTGCCGACCAGCGCCAGCAGTTAGATGTGGCGCTGGCGGTGAACGCCGTGCTGCAGGCGCGCGTTGAGGAGCTAGAGGCGCGGCTGGCCAAGGACAGCCATAACAGCAGCAAACCGCCGTCGAGTGACGGACTGGCCCGCAAGACGAAAAGTCTGCGCCGGCGCAGTGGCAAGAAGCCCGGCGGGCAGATCGGACACCGGGGCGAGACCTTGCGACTGGTGGCGATTCCTGACGCGGTGGTGGAACACCGGCCGGCGATATGCTTGGGCTGTCAAGCGACGCTGCCCGAGGAGGCGCTCGTGGTCCTGCGGGAGCGGCGCCAAGTCCACGAACTGCCACCGGTGCGGCTGGTGGTCACCGAGCATCAGGCGCTGCACGTGCGCTGTCCGGCGTGCCAGACGGTAAGCGTCGGCGCGTTCCCGGCCGAGGCACCCAGCCGGGTGCAATACGGCCCCCGGCTTCGAGCCCTGGCGGTCTATCTGGTGGAGCAGCAGCTGGTGCCCTACGGCCGCGTTCGGGAGCTGCTGGCCGATCTGTTCGCAGCGTCGTTGTCCATGGGAACGCTGGTGGAGTGGGTGAATCAGGCAGCAACGATCCTGGAGCCCGTGGAAGCGCAGATTAAGGCCGCGCTCTCGCGGGCGCCGGTGCTGCATAGCGATGAGACGGGCGTCCGGCAAGCCGGGATCTTGGCCTGGGCGCATGTGGCCAGCACGAAGCAGCTGACCCACTACGCCGTGCATCCCAAGCGCGGCGCTGAAGCCACCACCGACATCGGGATCTTACCGGCCTATACGGGTGTGAGCGTGCATGACGGGTGGAAGTCCTATCGGGCCCATATGCACTGCCGTCACGCGCTCTGCAACATCCACCATCTGCGGGAGCTGACTTATCTCGAAGAGCAATACGGCCAGACCTGGGCCAAAGACCTCAAAGACCTGCTCCGGGAGATGAAAGCTATCACCGACCAGGCACGAGCAGCGGGAACGCTGCGTCTCGCCCAGCAGGAGCGCGACCGCTTTGTTGCGCGCTATGAGGAACTCCTGGCGGCCGGCCACGCCGCCAACCCGCCGCCAGCACGCCCTCCGCACCACAAAGGTCGGCTCAAACAGTCGCCCGCCCGCAACCTGCTTGAACGCCTCTGGTTGGGGCAAGCTGAGGTGCTCGCCTTCCTGGGCGATCTCACAATTCCTTTTGATAACAACCAGGCGGAAAGAGATCTTCGGATGCTCAAAGTTCAGCAGAAGGTCTCCGGCAGCTTCCGCTCCACCCGCGGCGGCACCGCATTCGGTCGTATCCGTGGGTACCTGTCCTGTCTCAGGAAGCAGGGGATCAAGCATTTGGCGGCGCTAGAAACCGTGTTCAACGGCCAGCCGCTCTACCCCAACTTCACCTGAATCGTGAGGGTACCAGGCGGTATCACAAAGGCTGGAGACTAAACTTGATGGCGGTTCCGGAGACAGACACCAGCACATCCGAACGTATCGGACCAGCCATCGGACCAGCCAACGGCACGACCTCGAAGCGTACATCGATGACGGCATCAGCGCCCAGTGCCTCCGCCTGGACCTCCAATTGGTGTCGCGCATCTTGCCAGGCTGCTGAAGACGGCCGGCCGTGGCCGATGCCGCCAACCACTCCCAGGATCTCAAAAAACTGGTGACCGGGCACTGTAGATAGGGTGCTTGTAATCATGGAGAGGTGCTCCTTCCGTGAACCCATGGACCAGATGTCCACAAGAAATCTTCGCTGCTCACAAGTATAGGACCTGGGAGGCCACGATGACACCTGCAGGTGTCGTGCCGTTGGGGAGCATCAGCCTGTTCAGGCAGCCTGCAGTAACGGCCAATTGCCCAGAGGAGAGAAAGTCAGATGGCCCCGGCTACTCCTGATCAGGCACTCACTCTACTCCAGCTTTGCCTGAATTGTTACGGAGTATCCAGCAACTGCTAACGGATTTGTGGAACCTCGGCTTTAGCGATGCGGCGATTGCCCGGTTCATCGATTGCCGCCCAAGACGATCGCCCGTGTGCGCGGCGGCGCGGAGTCCGGCCGCAACATTGCCAAGCGTCTGTTGATTCTGGCGGATCCCTATAACCAGTGCCGGACATCATGATACGAGTACTCAGTCCACTCTGATTCCTTGGGGAGACGGCGCAGTGAAGGCTACGTGAGGGAGGCACCCATTGCTTCATCTCTCTACGTGTCGCTATCCGCAGGAGAACGTTGATCGTCGGCATTCCTGGCTCGGAAGGCAACTCTGAGTTTATTCATCGCAATCCCTAGCAAGAGCAGCAACGCCAGCGTTACCCCTATTACCTCCAGGGAGGATGGCCGGGTTGACGTGAGAAGAATGAAACTAAGAGCAAAGGGGACAATGAATAGGGCAAGCCAGTAGAGGGCTATGCGGAAGTCCGCCAGCTTCGTTCTCCGCGTAGCTAGGGTGGCACTCCGCAACCGGAGCCATGCGAGCAACATAAATAAACACCAGGTGAGCGCAATTAGACCCATAGATTCGGTGTACATCATACAGGTCTCCTGGGCGAGTACTGGACACCATATGCCAACGCTCCTCGGCCATGCTGTTAGCTCCCATTATAACAAAGTGTTTGCTTCAGCATACCTCCCTTCCACAAAGGCAAAGCAGGCTACACACGAGCCCTGAAATCTGCGTCCCTATAGTTATCCATGTGTCCGAGCATGATCTCGGGAAATGTGGAGAAAATCGCGTTATCTCAGCGATTTGCCGAGATGTGTCATGAAATAGATCGCACAAGATTATCGTCTGCATTTTTCGGGTTATCACGATGATAACCCTGATATCTATGCCCCATCGTGTTTAGTTACCTAGTTTCCTCGATGATTTCTTGAGAAAACAGGAGGAAATATACCGTATAAAGACCCTGCAAGACAACGCGAATACCTGCGAAACTGGCGGAGAAACAGGAAGCATCAGGAAACTCCAGTACCGGTACCCCAACCCCCAATAAGACGGAAGCTCCCCAAGCGAAATTGCCTGGGGAGTGAGCTGCTTTAGCATATAGCTGCCGGTCATGTATAGTGGGTTAAATCCAGTATGTACGTTCCTTCTGTTGCCAGGGCGCTTATTCCGACATTTGGTCCGTTTCCGTAGTCCAAATAAGCGTAAAACACGCCAGGTTGATCTTGGTATCCGCTAGCATCTGTAAAATCAGCCTTTGGAAGTGTCCGTGCAAGCAGTGCACTGGTATATGTTTCTTCTATACCAAACGGAACGCCAGTCGGATCGTAGAACGTCTTTGTAGTCTGAAGTTTCGCATCAGGTGGCAAGAACTGATCTACCATTACCCGCGCTTGTGACAAGTTCCAAATTTGTAAAGTCGATCCCTCGATGGAAATGTCCGTGATACGGACGTTGGGGTTGTTGGGGCCCAAGTTGGGGTTTAGTGGATTGTAACCAACCGTATCCACTTGAGTCAATGTATTACCGAATTGCCCCCGATATATCCAGCCGCCATCAGCACCACTCCAGTTACGTTCCCCAAACAGATTATCAAATGCCTCCCACGAACCTCCTAAGATTGGTGAGTTAAGACCGATAGTTGTGGGTAGTGCTGTTGCGGTCGGCGACGGACGCGGAGTAGATTTAGGAGCCAGATTTACCGGAGAAGAACAACTGGCCAGCAAACCCAGAACGAACACCGCACCAGCAACCATCTCTGCCAAACGTGCTCTGCACATAACTGGCCTCCTTCGGCTGGTCGAGCCAAATCTGCTTGCTCCAAGTAAGTAGGCATTGTAACCATGCAGCGAGCTTTTGTCAATTCAGCAGAAGCCCAGTAGAGCGCTGCAATAGATGAGTTTTGCGAAGCATCACGGTAGCGTCGGAAGGGAACTCACACAGAGCAAGCTGCTAGCACTCACTCCGGCAGATGGAAAGGCTGGACCACCCAAACATCATCACAGATGTGCAGTTGGGAGGCTATCCGCTGGGCTATCGGCGGTGAACATCATTGCCATAAGGATGTGCGGAAGAGTCGTACGGCGAGGAGGCAGACAGGAAGGCCGGAGCGAGGGAGCGGTGGCGAAAGCGTCTAGCCGAGAGGATAGCGGCGGGGTTATCGATGTGATATCCCGTTTGGCATAAAAGTGTACGGAAGCTGCGCACCACAACATGGAAGCACCGTCAGTATGGGGAGTGGATCGCAAGTGAGGACGTCCGAGCGGAATGGTCGCCGGAGCCGGGACAGCGGCCAGAGCTCAACAGTAACTTGCCCGCGATTACGACGCGACAAGCAGTAACAAGCAGGCTGCACCATCTCGGAAGGTACTGGTGACCTGCAAGGGATTCGTCGAGAAAATCGCAATGGATGAGATACACGCCAAAAGTGGCAAAGTTTGCGCACAGCGATCGGCTTGCAGCCTGAACTCAACCATATCTTCTCAGTGGCACGAACACAGTAATTACAAGCGAACGGTGATAACTGGCAGGGAGCGACCAGTACCTGGTTTCCTCTCGAAGGGTTTCAACGGATGAGTTTTTCTGATGGACCGAGGAGGGCGGAAGTGGCAAAGTTTGCGCACACAGTATATTACCCCCCCACACCCTCTTGACGGGGTAATATACTGTGTGCGATGCCTCCGTACACTTTTCTGTCAATTGGATTTCGCTGCTGATAACCCCGCCGATAGCGTCCCAACAGAACATCCTTGCTACTGCTTCCTTATCCGGTTGGGAGGTGCTGGAGGACGGCTACCGGCAGTAAGCGAGACGGGTGTAGGGAGGCGAGTTCCTAGAGGTTTTGTATACCGTCTCCACGTGCCCCGCCTGTGTCAGCAGGGCTTGACGCTGCCCCCGTGCGTAACTGTAGTGTTTACTACCACGTCAGCCGCAGCGGCCAAAAAAGCGTTGCGTGAAGGTAGCGATGAAGCTGATCTCTATGAGCAACCCAATAATGCCTTCAGCGGCAGCGATGATCGCCACGGGGGTCGCCTAGACTCTGCACCGGCTGGCATTACAACATGATCTACCAGGACCTGATTTCCGACTTTGCGTATGGGTCATTTAGTGACGCTTCGGAGAATGATTGGCAGCGGATCGTGATGTGGTTTCGGGAGAGGCTGGCGGAGGCAAGAAAAAGGCGCTGAAGTTCCCTCCAGAAGAATCAGCAACGGACCAGTAGGTATTGCGTCCTGCTGCTTTTCCAACGTACACTATCCGTACGTCTTGTTCCGCCTGCCAGGGAGGTGGCCCCATGGCCGAAGCTGCGCGAATTTTTGTGAGCCATGCTCATGAGGACAATGCATGGTGCCAGCCCTTTGTTGAAGCCTTGCGGCAGGCTGGAGCGAACGTTTGGTATGATGAGCGTGACCTCGTCCAAGGCGTTCTACAGCGAGAGATCGAGCAACAATTGCGGGCACGGCCGATCTTTCTCCTGATCCTCTCGCCACAATCGGTAAGCAGCGATTGGGTACAGGCGGAAATGACGGCAGCTATCCATCTGAAGGGACAGAATCCAGAACGCATCATCTTGCCGGTGATGGCAAGAAGAACAGAAGTACCGCTCCTCTGGGTAGGCTACAAGCGCATAAGCGGGCCCGGTGATAAAGGGATCAACGCTTCCGAAGCCGCCATGCTGGTGATCCGTAGCTTGGGAATAGGGCACTCAGACCCTCCGCCAGACGGTACTGAAACGGCAGAACAAGCTACTGAGCGCGGCAAAAGCTTGCGAAGTCAGAAGTGTTACCCCGAAGCTCTCGCCGCCTTTGAGCGTGCACTTAGGTTGGATCCGCAGTATGTTGATGCCTGGAAGGGCAAAGGCCTAGCGCTACGCGATCTCCAAAGGAATATCGAGGCTCTATCTGCTGCTGAGCATGCCATGACGTTAGACCCACGGTATGCACCTGCTTGGTATTGCAAAGGTGTCATATTATGGGATCTCAAGCGGTACTCGGAACAGCTGTCTGCTGCTGAGCATGCTATTACGTTGGATCCGCAGTACTCGCTTTCCTGGAACTGCAAGGGCCTGGCGCTAGAGGGACTAGGTCAGTTCGATGAGGCACTGGCGGCGTATGAGAAAGCCTTGAGGCTAGATCCTCTGAACAAGTATGCCTTGAATAACAAAGGCAAGATGTTGCAGGGTCGAGGACGCGCACTTGAGGCGCTTCCGTGTTATGAGCAAGCGCTTGCCGTGGATCCGACGTATGAGATTACCTGGCACAACATGAGTCTCGCTCTATCTGACCTGGGGCGCAATAAGGAAGCGCTCGCTCAGCCGCCGTGCACGAAAAGCAGCGGCACCGGATGCGCCTCGC